>NZ_JBXWOM010000003.1:0-424949 GCF_059610905.1 Ruegeria sp. CDSC002 | reverse complement strand
TATTGCGGAACTGGCGGATGCATGTCGCACTTCTTGATTGAAGAGGAGGTTCATTCATTGCTCAATCAAGGCTGGACGGTCGTTGACTTCGGGCGTCAACGCATTGTCCTTGCTGACGTCCACGGAACCAATTGTGACGGAACAAATCCGACGCCTTGCGTCACAGCCAGTGTTTGGGATGCGGAAACTAAGACGTGGCGCTCGTCTGCTGGCGATTGGGAGTAAGCTGCAATTGGGCACCGCAGATAGCCAAACTACGATCACGTTGGGGTGTTGTTAGGCAAACTTACCTTCGGCTGTATTCCAACAGAAGCTCTGTTCGGATCCCAGAATTGCTTTAAGGTTGCGTATGTACCGTTAGGTTCCTCACTTTGAGACAAAGCTATCCAAAGCAAGACTGAAAGAGAATTGAATGAAACGCCTGTTTCCATCTCTGCCTGAGAACGCGACGCTTGGAAGTGTCTATCAAGCCTTTCCAGACAAACTTTCGCCGCTTTGCGCGTACGAAAGCCTGGTTATGAGGGGCGAGAGCGACCTCTCGGTTGCTGAGCGTGAACTAATCGCAGCTTATGTCTCTGGCTTGAATGCTTGTGCGTATTGCCATGGGGCGCACATCGTTTTCGCCAAAGCCTACGGCATTGAGGTCGAGACAATCGAGGCACTGATGGAAGACCGCGATACGGCACCCGTCGAAGACCAACTCAAACCGTTACTGGCATACATTGAAAAGCTCACCGTCTCACCATCCCGAATGACGGAAGCCGACGCAAAAGCAGTCTACGCGGCAGGCTGGTCGGAGAGTGCGCTGTTCGATGCTATCCAAGTTTGCGGTGTCTTTAATCTCGTGAATCGCTTCATAGAAGGAACAGGTGTCCAAAGCCCTGGCACCGACCCAAGAGAAGCGGACGAAGCCACTTTAAACCGATGCCGCAGTGACAGCTTCTATACCGATTTCGGACGAGAGAACGGCCTCGACATCCCTTGAATTGATGTTGTTCTTACGTTTCCAATCGGAAATGGTTTTGGCTGCGTCGCAAAACTCTTGCGTCAGATCAATGCCTCTAACCTTAGCGCTTGCTTCTTCTGCAATTGTTTTGGTGACCCCACCCAAGCCACTACCAATATCAAGTACATTCGCGCCTGTCGTTAACTTCAGTTTCTCCAATAACTGTAAAGCCGTCTGTCTGCCTCGGAAATGGAACTCATCGATTGGTTGGAAATCCGCGGCGCGTAGTTTCTTCGGGTCAATGCTCGCGGCCTTCAGGCTATCAGCTATCTGGTCGATCAGCCTGCGGCTGGGACCATAGTAGTCGGAAACTTGCTCTCTCATTCTCAACCCCTTTTACCAATCATGTTGAATGCTACTGAATGCCCATCAGATCAAAACTCGCGGAGGGTCGGCAGGCACTCGAGTGCTCAAGGTAGAGCTTCGAACCAGTCTAGCACCGCGTCCCGCCAGCCCTCCGGAACGCCGTGTCCGCCTTTGGTGACCTTCAACCGAATCGAGCCGGCCTCACAGTCCATCCAATCCTTCTGCATCGAACCATCGTCGCCAAAGCTGTTTTCCGCGCTACCCAAGCAGGCGTTTTCTCGGCGCCAGACGTCCAAGCCCTTCATGACGTTACCCTGGTGAAAATCGACACCCTCCCATGTCAGCTCTCGGCCTTCGAACGGCACCATTCTGTCTTTGAAGCCGTGTACGTGAAACAGGTGAACTGGCGCATCGCACTCAGTGGTCATAGGCTCCCAGAACGCCCCAGCCGCAGCGGCAAAACCTCTTGCCATCTCTGGCGCTTGGCACGCAATGTCCCAGACCATCGAGCCGCCGCGGGAGAAGCCTGCGATCAGTATTCGCGACGGGTCAATTCCGAAGCGCTCCACAGCGTCGGCGCGTACGGCGTCGATAAAGGCTACATCATCGCGCGCCAGGTCATATCCGTCAGCCACACCCCAATCGAGGTCTTTGTCATTAATACTGGGCTGCCCGCTCGGCATAATCACCGCGTAGCCACGCCGGATGAAAGGGTCAACATAGGCAGAATTCTGGATCATCGCCTTGCCAGACCGTCCATAACCGTGCAACCAAAT
This sequence comes from Ruegeria sp. CDSC002, assembly GCF_059610905.1. NCBI lineage: Bacteria > Pseudomonadati > Pseudomonadota > Alphaproteobacteria > Rhodobacterales > Roseobacteraceae > Ruegeria > Ruegeria sp. CDSC002. The sequence continues at coordinate 422,861 of NZ_JBXWOM010000003.1, read as the reverse complement.
GACGGCAGGTCGTTCATCCGGAGCCTCTGGCAGGGCCACGTAGTATTTACCGCCTTCCAGTGTGCACGGTGCATCTGGCGCACCACACTCTCCATCAGAAGCGAGGGCAGCGTTCGGCTTCGCAGCAATAACAGCAATGGCAATACCGAGCGTCAAAATGCGATTGCGCGTTTCGGGTCGCATCAAAAGTGTACCTCTGTGGTTAGGTCACAGAAGATCATAGCACAGCGTTGCGCATCTCCGAAGGCAGCGGCCAAGCGTTTGTGAACCATCTGAAGTCTAGGCAAAGTTGGCCGGTCTATCTCTATCCAAATAAGTAGTTGTGAGCTTGGGAAGGAACTTAGATTTTGTTCGAGAACCCAGGTAACTTTCATTAAAGTGGTACGGGGGGACTTATGGAACGCCGTCTAACTGCCATTATGGCTGCGGATTTTGTGGGATTCTCACGCCTGATCGGGCGTGATGAAGAGGGCACCATTACAGCGCTAAAGGGCTACCGAATACTCATTGATGGCCTCATCTCAAACTACGGTGGTCGCGTGTTCGGCAGCGCGGGTGACAGCGTCATCGCTGAATTCACAAGTGCAACGGACGCGTCCCGCTGTGCATTGGAAATTCAAAGAGAGCTGAAAGTCCGGAACCTCGATCTGCCGGAAAAAGGGCGCATGAACCTTCGTATCGGAATACATCTCGGTGATGTCGTGGCAGATGGCGATAACCTGCTGGGAGACGGTGTCAACATTGCGGCTCGGTTGGAAGCAATCGCACCGCCCGGAGGCCTTTGTGTTTCCAAAGCAGTTGCCGATCAACTTTCGGGAAAGGTGGACGCGGAATTTGCGCATGCTGGCGCCCATGAATTGAAGAATATCGCCAATAAGGTCGAGGTTTGGACCTGGCCTCCGGAACTTGCGGTCAAACCCAAGCGCAGCGCAGCGATCCGATGGACTGCCGCGACGGCTGTTGTCGCCACAGCTACCGCGATTTCAGCTTTTTTTGTATTTGGAAGAGATGATCCGCGCGACCTTCCGTCAGGTGCGCGGATTGTCATTACACCTTTTGAAACAATCGGGGAAAACAAGGAAGACGAGTATTTTGCTGAAGGTTTGACGCGTGATCTTAACGCCTTGTTGGCGAAGTTCTCTAACCTGTTTGTTATAGCTCCCGAAGCTGGAGCCGACTTCAGCAGTAACAAAGATTGCGAAGCGATCAGGGATGCGTTACGGGCCGATTACATACTTGGCGGCACGGCCCAACGGTCTGACTCGAAATTGCGGGTGACAACTACATTCATCAATGCAAGGACTTGCCGTCAACTCACACCGCCGGGCCCCTTTGATATGGACCTCAGCATCGCAAATGTCATGGATATCCAGGTTGAGATTGCAAGAAAGGTCGCCTCGCAAATCGGTTCAAGCGATGCCCCTTTGTTCAACACTTCTGTACAGCAGGCTATCCGCGACAAGGCTCCGGAAAACCTGGAAGCCTATGAATGTTATCTGTTGGGATTCTGGTTTTATCAAAGTTTCAGCATTGAAGCGCATCGCAAGGCTCGGGACTGTCTATTGCGAACCGTGAAGGAAGAACCTGGTTACTCTCTTGCTTGGTCGCGATTGGCCTTTAACTATCTCGAGTCTAAGAAACGATCATTCGACACCGATCCGGATTGGGCAAATAAGGCCCGAGACGCCGCGACACGTGCACTTGAGGAAGACCCGGACAATGCGGATGCGCACTACGCCCTGGCAATCCTCAGCAGAATGACGGGAGAAGACAAGGCGGTCTTCTTTGAACACGCAAAGAACGCCACGGAGCTTAGTCCCAATGATTCCTGGATCCTCGCGGATCTGGGTATCTTTCTTGCTTACTCCGGCGAGTTTGAAAAAGGTAAAGAGTGGATTTCCCGCGCAAAAGACCTCAACCCCAAACTTCATCCTGGCTACAATAACGCTTGGGTGCTGCACGCGATCTTGCAAGGCAATTATGATGAGGCACAAAAAGTCATCTTGAGCTGGGGCACGCCGAAATCCACCATGTCGATGGCAAGCCTGACTGCAAGCTATGCTTTGGACGGCGAGCAACAAAAGGCGCAAGAGATGGCGCGACGCTTGCAAAACGAACACCCGGAGTTTCTTGACGATCCACGCTCACCGTATCGAGCGCGTGGAATGCCAACGGAGCTGATCGAAAAGATAATGGATGGGCTTCGCATTGCCGGTATTGAAGTTTCAGAGAACTAACGCCGCGATTGCTTGCAAACATCGCTTTCAGAATGGCGGGCGTAGAATGTTTGTAGCGGCTCTGGAACCAAGTTGCGTTTGCTACCTAACGCTGTTGCCGACACCGAATAAGGAGATTCGTAATTTCTAAGGACAGTTTTGCGGACGCAGAAATTGGAAGACACCTAGCGGACGCTGCACGTCGTTGCCGCATGGTTTTCTTCACTGGATTGCCGGCATCTGGAAAGTCATTCCTATTGCGCCAGCAAATATCCATTGCGATCTCCTTGGGACGTCGCGTGCATATCATGCGTTGGGATAAGGGGCTCGCGGCGTTTCAGACCGAAGACATACTAACAAAGTATCCAGATGTTTCGGATGGAACTCATCCGTTGATCCGACGGGCCGCCGGATTGTGGGGCCGGAGAACCTTAGCGCGATGGCAGGCGGAGAATTCCGATCCCACAGACATGATTGTGGGCGAAGTCCCTATCATCGGAAACAGGTTTTCAGAGTTCATCCAGGCGCAGCCGGATCAGATTGAGCCTGCCTTAGCTTCCGAGGAAACCAAATTCATCTATCCGGTTCCCACAAAGGGCTTACGTGCCAATCTCAAAGCTATTCGAAGATCTACGTTTGCGAACCCCGGACATCCTGAAGAGGCCAGGGACGCGCCACCATCCACAATGGAACTGGCTTGGCGTTTGACGTGTGCCAAGGCCGCAGAATTGGGCTTGATCTCTGAAGCGGATATTCATTCTCCGTACGAGGAGATGATTTATGTGCGGTTTTTTGAGCACCTGCTGCAACTCCGACACGCCATCAGAATTGGGGTCGATACGATCTATTCAAATGCTGGGTCAGCCCATGATCTGGATGCGGACGCCTTAGAACTCAGTGCTAGCTCAGACGAAGTAAAGTACGCAATCGCAGAGGTAGAGACTACTTTTACAGCCGAAGAAGCCGCCCGAGAAGTTGAAAACTGGTATCGGGTGTAGTCTCGGACAAAGGTCTGTTCGGTTAGCATTTCGGAATTTGCAAAGCTTGGTTGCGAAGGTCCGGTTTAGGCGGCGGTCTCAATTGATCGACGCAACACTTCACTTTGAGAGCAAAGATGGAGTGTTTGGATGCTGCGTGCTGCTCGAATGAAAGTGAGGCGCAGAAAGCGGCCTTTGCAAATTTACGAGAACGGATCAAAGGAAATTGCCTTTCACCAAACGACGAACATGCGGAGGTGAGGTGAGTGACCTTTGCCAGCAGGTGGCTCACTTCAATATCGTCAAACAAGGCGCCAGGTTGCACGAGAAGGTCTCGTGTTGGTACTTACTCAATGGCTACAACACAGGTGCGTTGCTGTCTCTTCCAGCTTGCAGCTGAATTTGGCGTGATCTAATCGCCTTACTCGGCCGATTGTCAACAAGTGTCGTCAGAACCTTCCTGGATACAGACTCATCATGTTCTGCACGTCCAGTTCACTCGAAAACGCGTCAGGATTACTCCAGATCACCTCGTTAATATAGTCGCGTTCCGAGTGAAGATCGTTGGCTGTAGGCCGTGATTTCCGGTTTTCGGGGAAGTCTCTCTTGGTCCAACCGAACAGTCCACCAAATACGGTCCAGATGCTGGGTGACATTGTATGGGAAGCCATCTCGTGGTCCTTTCCGACTTACTTGCGCTGTCGCAACAAGAGTAACTGTTCACCCGTTTTTCTGGTATCCAGCACAAAATTGTGCTGTTCTACAAAAATGAAGAACGGGTTCCGAAATTGGTCGGATATTCGCGTGTTCCTCTCTGTCTTCAGAGAAGGATCGACGCTTGCGGCCTCCAAAAAGCTACAGGTCTCCCAACCAACGGTTGCCCGGCGCATTGATGTTCTCGAAAAAGAAACAGGCTTGACGCTGTTTCAGCGCGGTACGCACGGGTTCAAACCGACCCGAGAAGCCCTTCGCCTCGTTCCCCTCGCCGAAGCAATCGAGGCTTCAGTCCTCGAATTTACCGACTGCGCGAAAGAATTGACGTCGACACAACCCATCCGTATCACCGCTTATTCGGCAAACTTCTCAGCACGCATGATCGAAATCGTAAACGCGTTTTCCGCCGACAATCAGGACGTCGTATTCGAGTTTTTGTCCAGCGTTCGGACGCTGGACCTGATGGCCGGGGAGGCAGACATTGCGTTGCGCCTTGCGAGAACCGATCCTGATCCTGACCTGATCTGCCGGAAGATTAGCACGGCACGCTGGTCTTTGTTCGGCAGCAAAAACTACGCGGACAAATTTGGCCTGCCGGGGTCAACAAATGATCTGGCCGGGCATCAGTTTGTTACCTTTCAGCGGGACGATGTACCGAATGTTTTCCACGAATGGTTGACCAATCACGTGGCACCAGAACAGATCGTCATGTCTTTCACTGAACTGGAGCTAATGCATGCGGCGATCAGGTCAGGGCAAGGCCTTGGGATCAGCAATGTCAAGCTGGTTGAAACAGACATGTCCTTTATCCGATGTTTCGACGAAATCCCCGAACTTGCGGTGCCGCACCTAATGCTCATTTCGCCGGAAGCCTATCGTCGGCCAGAGGTTAAAGCCTTCGTCAAGTTCTTCGCACCTCGCTATGCGGCAATCTATAAGTAGTTATTTGGGCAAAAAAGGATTGAGAACACGCGAACAAACTTGTTTGCATGTACGCCACGACCGCAATTGCGAATAGAAGCCTTATGTGGCGAGCCCAAGGATACTCTTGAAGATGACAAAGTGAGGTCGAATTGATCGCCGCGCCCAAGTCGCTGCAAACCGCCTTAACTCCGATATGCCATCACGTGGTGCATGACCAGGTTAAGAACTTCAACATCGTTCTGGTTAAATGTCTGGTATCGGAATTTGACCGTTCCCCGGTCTGGCTTCGAACGTGATGGTGTAATTGCCTCAACCGTGACGCGCACGCTGATCGTGTCACCGGAATACACCGGAGCCAGCCACCGCACCTCGTCCATACCATGTCCACCCAGATTGGTGCCGGTAAGTACACCAGTGTCGCGGAACAACCTGAAAGTAAGCGCAATTGTCTGAAATCCACTGGCGATGAGACCGCCGAAAATCGACTCTGCGGCAGCCACTTTGTTAACGTGGAAGGGCTGCGGGTCATGAACCAGTGCGAAGTCAATAATCGCTCCCTCGGTCAGCGTAACGCCACCGGTTTCGAAGGTTCTGCCAACCGACAAATCGTCGATGTATTTTCCGCTGACCATGGCAAAAGTATAGTTTGATGCACACTCAACCGTCAACGCGGAGCCACGCTCGGCAGCCACTAATGCCGCATTGTCATTCGACCATGGTAAAGATCGTAATTGAGAACTGAGCCAGTGGTCGTTGACCTATGCCGTGGCGACAAAAAGGTGCGCTTCTTGCGGTACATGCAAAACGCCTTCTTTGTCATATCTAGACAAAGCGTCTGCAACCTCTTCCACGACCTTGTTGGTGACGTCAGCACCTGCATCCCTAAGATCAGTTTCGATTGGCAGCGCCATGATCTGCGCACGAAGATCAATAAATCTTCGCTCTAGTACCAACGGCTCGTGACGAGCTATCTTGAAGCCTGCATCGACCAACAAGTTCGATATGAGGCCCCCATCTCGAAACGAAAAAGGCGCTCTGGCCTTGACTGCGGCATCTGTTCCAACATGCCGTTCGAGAGCTTTTGAAAGCGCTCCATTGAAGGGCGACACAGCGCGCCAACATGTCAAAAATAGCTGACCGTCATTGCGCAAGATCCTATGAACTTCTTGCAACGCGGCGGATTTGTCAGGGAAGAACTGAAGCCCCTGTTGTATGAAGGCATAGTCAAACGTAGCCTTTCCAAAAGGTAACTCGGTTACATCTGCTGCATACCACTCGAGCACATGACGACAATCCGGCTGATAGGACTGCGCGACCTCAATCATGGTTTCGTTCAGATCTACGCCAACAACCCGGCCTTCGCCGGTCAGTTTCCTTGCTATCTCTCGCGTCAAAGCCCCGGTGCCGCATGCAATGTCGATGACACAAGCGCCGCTTCGAAGCTGAACCTTCTGCATGGTTGCTTCAGCCAATGGGCCAAACATCGCAGGCACACTGTGGTTGTTGTACTTCTGCGCAGCTTCTTTGGTCAGCCGGAATTTGTCCGTCATCAAAAATATCCTCCTAGCAACGCGTTAATAATTGGACCACCCAAAATGACCCAAAATCGTAGTCTCACGAGGTTTCAACCGGAAGGCTCTCATCGGCGCTCCACTCAGCCCATGAACCATCATACAGGCAGGACTTTTCGAACCCAATTTGGCGCAGCGCAAGGAGCCCACAAGAAGCAGCTATGCCACGGCCGCAATAGGCGATGACCTCATCGTCAATTTGAATTCCCTTGTCCTGATAGTGCTTGAGGAGCTTGGAATGATCCGCCAACTTAAATGAACCACGTTCCTTTAGTTTCGCAGCCCGTTCGGCAATGGGTGTGTGTGCCAAATCCGGATCGATGTTCGATATCGCCGGTATGTTGACGGCACTGGGGATATGTCCCGAGCGACCTCCCCATGTGTGAAGGCCGTCGCCTCGGAAGAGGTCGTTTGGCAGAAAGTCCACAATTCTGACTCCGGGCTTACCTATCGCGTGCAGAACATCAGCTTTGTGGGCAATCCAATTACCCTGCACTGTTGGTTCAAAGTCACCGTGCTCAACGGTTAGATCGCCAGTTTCAGTGGGTCGACTTTCGAGTTTCCATTGCTGCAAGCCGCCGTCCAAGACCTGCACGTTTTTATGTCCATAGTGCGAAAGTGCCCACCAAAGACGCGCGGAAGCCAGCGGAAGCCCGGAGTCATCGTAGACCACGACATGACTGTCGTTGGAAACACCCAACTCGCGCATCTTTTCCCCAAAACCCTCTGGCCCAAGCATCATATCGGGAATGTTCTCAGTGCCGTCTGCAAGCTCTGTCGACATGCCAACATACACTGCGCCAGGAATGTGCTCGGCTTGGAACTCGCTCCTATCGTCATAGGCCACGCCCTTGCCGTTTTCCTCCCTAAACTTCCAGCGAACATCAATGATGCGCAGTTTCGGGTCAGTCAGGTTATTTGCCAACCAAGCCGTATCAATGAGTGGGCGATTGTGTATTACCATCCCTACGTTCTCCTCTAACCGGACGTGGGTCGAGCCGTATGGAATAATCCTCAAAATTGCTTTCGGAGTCCAATTTTGGAAAATCTGGATTTGGTGAAGCAACTATGGTTTGAACGAAATTTCGATGATTTTATGAGGCTTCTGAAAGAAACTGATGCTGAAATCATGGTGCCTCGTAACGTCGATTTCCTTTGACTCGTTTATGGCTAGGCATGCTCATATAGCTCGCTGACGGACAGGTTTGGTACAGATAGTGGAAGGTTTGGATGCTTGAAGATCGATACGAAAGCCCGCTAACGACCACATCACAAGCTGCGCGAGACGCCTACGTTGAAGGCATCGACCGTTTTCTAGGCGCTTTTGATGATGTTGAAGACGCTTACCGTTCTGCAATGCGGGCAGATGATAGTTTTGCTATGCCTCATGTTGGGCTTGCACGCTACCTTGTTACTGTCGGGCGTGGACAAGATGCAAAGCGTGAAATAGCCGTCGCAAAGGAACTCTCGCATGGCGTCAGCCCGAGCGAAGCCGCCCAGATCGACATTATCAGCGATCTCATTGAGGGGCGTGCACCGCAGGCCTACAGGCGCATTCGAGATCACGTCGCAGACCATCCGCGAGATATTTTGCTGGCTCAGACATGTACCAGCGTATTTGGTCTGATTGGGTTTTCAGGTCAGGCAGGACGCGAGGCGGAGCAGCTTGCGTACACAACCATGTTAAAGCCACACTATGGCGACGACTGGTGGTTTCTCTGCCAGCATGCATTTGCCCAGATGGAGGCCGGACAGATTGGCCTGGCCGCTGAAAACATTGAGCGCGCGCTTGAATTGAAGCCAGACAGCGCACACAGTGCACATGTCAAGGCCCATCTCTACTATGAGAACGGGGAGACGGACGCTGGCTACGCTTATCTGCGCGAGTTCTGGCAAGACTATCCCTTCACGGCGTATCTGCACTGCCATCTCAGTTGGCACGTTGCTCTGTGGGCGCTTGAGAGCGGCGATGTGGCGGGTATGTGGAAGCTGTTCGATGATTATGTTTCCCCCGACCGACCTCCTGCGCCACCACTGAACGTTCTGACTGATAGTGTGGCAATTGTTCACCGCGCCTTTTTGGCTGGTGAGCAAATTCCTCAGGAGCGTTGGCAACAACTCAGCGACTATGCTGTTCAGTTCTTTCCTTCACCTGGCTTGGCTTTTGCGGATGTTCACGCTGCTCTTGCGCGTGCGATGGCTGGAAACAGAGAGCGTCTGGAAACAACCATTGACGGCGCAAAGGGCCGCGCAGGCCCCACCGTTGCTTCGGTCGCAGGCGCATTCCGTGCGTTGGCGGATGGAAATGCGGATGAAGCGATTGAGAAATTTGTAGGTGTCATGTCTGAGCACGAGCGCCTAGGCGGCAGCCGGGCGCAACGCGACTTAATTGAGTTTTCATTGGCGCATGCGCTGGCAATTTCGGGACAATCGAATGAAGCTCGACGCATTCTCAACATGCATCGACCCCATACCTCTCATGACCATGCAGTTGCCACGCTAGAAGGATAGGGTGCCTGAATCTTTGACGCCCGCAATGAGCCCAAATTACACGTTTTCAACACCACTTAGAACGGAAGCTGTCGCACGACGCTACCAAGCCCCAAAAGTGTTAGTTGGCGGAAAAGACCAATCTGACTGCTGACATCAGCTTTCTCAAAAGCCCGTCTTAGGTGTGTGCGAGCGGTGTTTGTGGTCTTGTCGGTGGGCTACAGTGGAGGGATTGGACGGCGCGTCACTCACGCGGCCGACAAGTTGATCAGTCGCCAAGAAGAGTGCTTCGATCAAATGGAGTTCATATAAGACGGGTCTATGCCTTGGGTCGGCTTTGATGGCGCCAGTATCGAGAAACAGCCCATTGTGGTAACCTCCTACCTTTAATTAGGGGGTTATTGTGATGGAATACTATGATCTCGGTAGCTACAGTCGAAAGATCACAACCTCGTCGGACGAAGCCCAGCTTTGGTTTGATCGTGGTTTGGCTTGGACTTACGCCTACAACCACGAAGAAGCGATTGTATGCTTTCAGAATGCTGTAGCTGCAGATCCAAATTGCGCAATGGCGCACTGGGGCATCGCGTATTGTATTGGGCCGAACTACAACAAGCCCTGGGAAACATTCGAAGAAGACGAAAAGCCTGACTGTATCGCCTTGGCGAAAGCGTCAATCGAGGCTGCTGCGTCGTTAAAGGAGCGGCTGACGCCTGTTGAACGCGCGCTAATCGATGCCATTCCAGCGCGTTATCCATCTTCATCGGATATTGAGGATTTCAGCCCGTGGAATGATGCCTTCGCTGATGCGATGCGAAAGGTTCACACCGAATTCGATCAGGACCTGGACGTGTCTGCGATTCTGGCCGAGTCGCTCATGAACCGGACACCTTGGCAGCTTTGGGATTTGCCGACCGGAAAGCCCGCCGAAGGGGCCGATACGCTCGAGGCAATATCCGTGCTCGAAAATGCGTTCGATACACTTTCCGGAGTATGGGAGCACGCAGGACTATTGCACATGTACATTCACCTGATGGAAATGTCGCCCCACCCCGAACGGGCACTGCGTCACGGCGATGTGCTCAGCACGCTGGTGCCCGAGGCCGGGCATTTGTTGCACATGCCGACCCATATCGACGTGTTGTGCGGAGACTACATGAACGTGGTACTGCGCAATCACAAAGCCATATTGGCAGATCGCAAGTTTCTGAAGCGCGAAGGCCCTGACAATTTCTATTCCGTCTATCGGTGCCACAACTATCACTTTAAAATATACGGTGCGATGTTCTTGGGGCAACCATCGGCAGCAATCGAAGCCGCCGATGAGCTGATCGACACCTTGCCGTCAGACACTCTTCGGCCGATGGCGGACTGGTTTGAAGGCTTCATACCAATGAAGCAACATGTGCTGATCAGGTTTGGTCGCTGGCAGGATATTCTCGATCAGGATCTGCCAGAGGATGAAGAGCTTTACAGCGTGACCATTGCCATGATGCGTTACGCAAGGACGGTCGCCTTGGCCAACCTACACAGGGTCGCCGAAGCCGAGAGTGAAAAAGCCAAATTCTATTATGCTCTGGCCAGAGTTCCTAAGACCCGAATGCTGTTCAACAACACATGCCGGGACATTCTGAAGGTCGCTGAGCAAATGATGCTGGGTGAGTTGGCCTATCACGCAGGAGAGCACGAAACGGCCTTTGACCACCTGCGAAAGTCAGTCGAGATCGACGACAACTTGCCATACGACGAGCCTTGGGGCTGGATGCAACCCACCCGTCATGCGCTGGGTGCTCTTCTTCTTGAGCAAGGCCAGATGGAGGAAGCCGAAGCTGTTTACCGTGCAGACCTTGGCCTGGATGCAACGCTTAGCCGGGCCTGTCAGCATCCCGGCAACGTCTGGAGCCTGCATGGCTTGCACGAATGTCTCACCCGGCGCGGTGAAACGGTCGAAGCCGCCCATATTAAGCTACAACTGGACAAGGCCACTGCCCGCGCCGAGGTGCCGATCAAGGCATCGTGTTATTGCAGGCAGAAGGCTTTGGCCGCCGAGTAATCACTGATCAAAAGCAATGGCTGGGGCATTTGCGAGGCCCGCTTCTGCCTTTGACCGGGACTTGTTTAACTTCGTTGATGGCAACCGCCTGGGCGACCACAAGACTGCCAAGCATCGCTTGGATGCCGTTTTGCGGTAAATCAGCCGCATGGTAGCATAGCGCAGGATTTGCAGTCCGGGGGCAATATGGTCTTAACATTCGCACAAATGGAAGCTCGGGAAATATCCAAAGCAGATCCGATTTCAGCAACTGACGCACTGGCAGTACTGATCGAAGACCCCAACGTACTTTTAGTGGACGTGAGGGATAGCGCTGAAATGGCGGCTACAGGTATCAGCCCTAGAGCAATTCTGGCTCCTGGTCGCGCCGTCGCTTGGATGGCAGACCTTGAAAGTGAATACAGATCTCAAGAGTTACAGGATCGTGGAAGGCGAATTTTCACCACCTGTGGCGGCGCTCCTAGCTACCGAGGCGCGGCAGCGGCAAACGTATTGACTGCGATGGGTTTTCAAAACGTGCAGTTTATCGATGGAGGGATGGCGGCTCTGATCGCAGCTGGCTCCTCCACAGAGCAGCCTTAAGAAACGGCGAAACCAACGGTCTTGAGCAAACAGAGCAGGTGGAAATAGATACGTCTCAGCTTCCAGAGTTGTGTCTCGATACGACTTGCGACTGAGATTTTAGCCAGTTGACGAACACCTTAGCCTCGGGACGCTGAAATTCTACCTGCGTCTGGATGTAGTAGACGCCGAAGAGTGGCTCAGAGAACAACTCAATCATCCGACCAGATGACAGATCGTCCTCGAAAAAAGCTCTGGCGGAATACGTGATACCGTCGCCCCGGCGAACCGCTGTCATGATCAGGTTCCCCGGCATGTGATTTATGGTCAATGGCTCGGGAGGTACGACCCCATGATAGGTGAACCAGTCGGCCGCCTCATTTGTGCCCAGTTCCTGCAACCAGGGCAGCTTCGTTAAAGAGGCCGGGTCAGGCAAATCTTGGCCTCCCAACAGTGAAGGTGCCCCGATCACGACCATGTCGGAGACAAGAACAGTATCCTCTTCTTTTCTCGGCATGCGTCTGTCGTGATACCGAATGGCGACATCGATGCCACCTGGCTTTATCTGAACCAGTTCAGAAGTTGGGTTCAGCATCAAAGTGATCTCTGGGTGTTGTTGTTGAAACTCTGCCATTCTCGGCAATAGCCACTCCACCGCGAATGCTGGTGACATTGTCACTTGAACGGGACGGTGCGCTGCATGTTCCGCCAGTCGTTGGACACCCCTTCCGATAATTTCAAAGCCGATACCCAGTTCACGTGAAAGAATGATGCCTGGCTCAGTCAGTTCAATGCTGCGCCCACGTCTGGCAACGAGAGCTACACCCAAATGTCTTTCCAACGATTTCACCTGCTGGCTGACAGCCGCTTGGGTCACGTTCAAGCGTTCAGCCGCCACGGTGTAACTCCCTGCTTCCGCAACTGCTGAGAAAGCGCGCAAAGCGTTCATCGGGGGAAGGTGCAACCAATCCATACTGTAGATTTTCTAATGCTTGGTTAAACTATTTGAGTCGCATGATATCGGCATTCTTGACATTATTCACAGTGAAATCTGAGCGGCTATTATAAAATTTTGGAGCGGATGCTTTAGTGCCGATGTCAACCTAGCCGCATGCCAGGAGATCTTGATACGATGGAAAAACTCCAAGGTGGATGTTACTGTGGTGCTGTTAGATACCAGTTAGCGACCCTGCCAGCGTGGTCGGGTCATTGCCATTGCCGTTCATGCCAAATGGCCCTTGGCGGTGCCTTTGTAACTTGGGCTAAGGTAGCCGCCGAAGACTTCGCCGTTATCAAAGGCGAAATCCAACACATTGAGAAAACTCCGGGTATTCGCCGCGGATTTTGTCGGGACTGTGGAACGACGTTGACCTATGCCGCCCTAAATGAAGTTGAGGGCCAAGACTGGAGCGCTGACGCGTGGTTTTCTGCTGTGACGTTGGACGACCCATCGATTACTCAGCCAAAAGCACATGTCTTCGTTTCGCATCAGCAGCCATGGATAAAACTCGACGACGGGCTGCCGACGTTTCTTGAGTTCTAACCAACTTTCCGAGCGCACGGAGGAGAAAGCGATGAACACTGCATACTCATATGCCTGCAAGGATTGCGAAGGCATGGAGGCCTGCCCAGGTAAAGTAGTTGCTGCGACCAAGGACGAAGTCTGGAAGCTCATGGAACTCCACGCGGTGGTCGCTCATGGAGAGGACCCCAGCTCGTGGGACGCCGACACTCGAGAATATCTGGAAACACTGATAAAGCCCGCGTGATCAAATAAATTAGGCCTCAAATTCCTAGGGATAATCGGCCAAAATTTTCGGCTTGGTTTGTTTAACCGCGAAGGGCAACTTTCCTCTGCAACTGGGAAATTGCTGGGCCCATTTGTGAGTATCCGGTTTGGGCTGCGGCCCACCGCCAAGGCACCTAGAAGCGCAAGGCCATCACGAACCCAAATCGGAAATGTGTGAGATCGGTTTCCATCACAAACCAACCTGCTACAGCGAAACCCTGCTCTTATTCAGGCAAACCGGCTAGTCGCAAAGACGCACAGTCTTTCTCCAGCCTTTTTCTGTTAGAGAAAAGTTGAGTTTTCGCCCAGTCCGATATGGAAAACTGAGGGCGGTATTTCATCACATTCCGTGCTTCATCGCGAGCGGCCTCAAAGTTCTCTGTCTCTACATGGACGATTACGAGGTCGAGGTGACCAAAGCCTTCAACCCTTTGACCATATTCGGTGAATGCTTTCTTGGCTTCCTCGTATTGACCGTCAAGTCGAAGGGCTAAACCCAGAACGCCTGCATACCAACCTGGATAGTGAGGGTTCAGGGTAATGGCTTGTTGTGCGACTTGGATCGCTTCATTTGCCTGGCCATTGAAAGCTAGGGTGATTGACAGTCTGGCAGCCACGTCAGCGTGGTTTGGATTTAGCGCTAGTGCCTCGTTGAACTTATCGATAGCCGAAACCAGCTTGCCATCGATTGCATCTGCAAAACCCGCAATAGCGTGAGCCTCTGGGTTGTAGCTGTCTATTTCCAGAGCCCGCTGAGCGCAGTCACGAGCCTCCGCTAGCGCGGCACGCCGGTCAGCAACAAATCCATGTCGTGCTTCGACAGTGCAAATGAATCCCAAAGTACAGTACGGAGCCGAGTAACCCGGGTCGAGTGCAATTGCCTGTTGTGCAAATCGGCGAGCGTCGGCGTGAGCTTCCCTAGTAATTCTGCGCGAAGCCTCCACGGCCTTTAGTTGAGCGGTCCACGCGCCTAGGTTTTTCGTGCCGGATCCTCTGAAACGAGCCATTTCTCCCGCCAAAAGTTCGACTTGTAACTCGGTTGCAATCCTAAGTGCGAGTTCATCCTGAACTTCGAATACATCTTCAATGAGGCGATCATAGCGGTCTGCCCAAATGTGCATACCGGACTTTGCATCGATTAGCTGTGCTGTGATCCTCACCCGGTTCCTGCTTTGACGGACACTTCCCTCAAGAACAAGATCGACACCCTGCTCCAGACCGACCTGTTTCACGTCAACGGAGCGACCTTTGTAAACGAATGTAGAGTTACGCGCGACGACCAGTAAATTCGGGAGTTTTGATAAAGTGGTGATGATCTCTTCGGTAATTCCATCTGCAAAAAACTCCTGATCGGGGTCAGAAGAAAGATTATCGAAAGGTAAGACGCCGATTAGCAGAGACTTTGTATGGCTAGCCGGAGTTACTCGCGGTGGGGCAGAACCTGGCGGCGACCATTGGAAAACTTCTATTGGTGACGGCGCGTTCTTAAACTGTCGCTCTCCAGCGCGATAAAATTGCTCAGCGAGGCGCTCGTCAAGGCTGCGATGGACGACATCTGAAATTAACACAGCCCCTTCGTTGGAAGCCTCTTGTAGACGTGCGGATAGATTGATGCCATCGCCGAAAATGTCATCTTCGTCGAATACGACATCTCCAAGATGCACACCCACTCGTAGTTTCAATGAGGACTGAGTTAACACCTGGCTTTGAAGATCAAGGGCGCATCGTACTGCATCAGATACCGAGTTAAACTCGACTATCCATCCATCACCCATCCTCTTAACGACATTACCGCGATGATCGCTAACCAAAGGATCAAATAACTCTCGACGTAGAACGCGAAGTTCGCCGAGAGTCCTATTTTCATCTGCCTTAATCTGGCCTGAGTAGTTTACTACATCGGCCGAGAGTACTGCGGAAAGTCTGCGGTCTCCATTCATGTCTAATGGTAGCGCAAATTACGCTGCTTGGAAAAGACAACATGATTTCCTGAACGTCGCGCATGTCCTAGTGAATGGCTTGGTGCAAAACTGAAAAGCGTGACTGTGATTGTCTGCTTCGGGCTGCCATCGGCCCATCCGCACACCGCAGAGAATGATTAATTCGAGCCCAGTGCGGACGCAAAGTTAGATGGGCAGACGGGCGTGGATCTCAATCGGGGCTATCAATCCGCCTTCTATGTTTCGCACCATGTTTTGGACCTTTATCGCTGTGTCGTCGCCCATGATCAGATGCAGGCCAAGATGTGGAGGACCATCCGCACGGCTTTGCGCAGCCGCCAAATCTTCAAAGAATTGTTTGGCAAACACGGTGCGGTCGATCCTATCGGTCAATTCGAAACCAACGGACTTCAAAGCCGCCTCATATGTCTCTGGTGGTGCAAGCGCACTCTGATCCGAAGTCGAAGCCCAAGGCGCTGGATAATCCATATTGCCCTCGCCGACTTGCATCACATCGTAAATCGCAAAAATACCCCCTGGTTTAAGCAAACGCATTGCCTCCCGCGCGATGCCAACTTTGTCCACAATATTCATGCCGACGTGGATCATGTAAGCAGCGTCCATCGAGTCAGATTCTAACGGCAGATCAAGTACGCTGCCTTCGATGAGTTGAACCCGATCCGACATGCCCGTCCATTCTGTAAGGGCGCGTCCTGTTTCAACAAACTCGGCGGTTAAATCGATGCCGGTCACATGAGCCCCAGTGGCCGCTGCGACATAGCGGGCAGGACCACCGAGGCCACATCCAAAATCGACAACCCGACTTTGGGGCGAAAGGTCCAAAGCCTTCACAAAAGGTTCGGTCGCAAGGCGTCCGCCAATGTGAAACTCGTCAACCGGCGCCAAAGCGTCGCGAGAAATCGGTGGGGTCAAGTCCAGTGCTGCGCAACCATCAGAAATTCGCTTTAGCAAGTGACCGGAGTGGTAGTGGTGCGCGACTTCATTGGGATCAGTCATGTTGAAGCCTCCCTAACTTATGCCGCTATGGTAGACTCGGTGATCTTGAATGTCAGCTTTGTCCGCAGAGTGGTCGTTCGTACCAACTGCCGCGAATGACCGCTTCGAGCCCAAACTACATGTTTTCTGTGATGCAGCGAATGTCGGCTTCAGAGTGGCATGCTATAGAGGCTACACAAGTGGTCACGAATTTGCCGATACACGAGGCGAAGGCTGGGTTGTAACCAATTCTTTCATCTGTATCGGGGCCGTGAAAAAAGCGTTAAGCCCATGAACGTTGTAATACCGTCGCCAAGTGGTTATATACACCCCACTAAGGTTCTGGTTTTCTGCGGCCTAGGCGTATCGCCTGCCAGAGTAAACTAAGTTCTTCCATCATGAAAATTCAGCTGTCACGTCCTCTACTTGGATCTGATGTTTGGGAACGTTGCCGATGTTTTCGCGCACAACCACATCGCTTGTGACGTTTGTTGATCCGTTTTGGTGATCAGACGCACCGTCGGTTTGCCAAAGAACCACAACGCAACCGTTGATCAAACGAGCTTCCGGTAGGCCCGAACTGCGCCTATCGGTCATCGCGGCTTGGGAATGGCCCTAGCGCGAGAATAAGAATGCGCAAAAAGACACAAAACAGCGCGGCGGCGCTTTCTCCGCCAGAGGATCTAAAATGACATTTCCAGAATGGACGAAACCAGGCATCTACGGTGCTTTGTGTGGTGCGATTGCGGTCTCAATCCTTGGCTTTACCTGGGGCGGGTGGACAACCAGCGGTGGCGCTCAAGAATTGGCGAAGGACCATGCAAGCGAAGAAGTGACGCTCGCGATGGTGCCGGTTTGCCTGAACAGGTCAGCTGCTGACCCCAAGCGCGAAGAAATAATCGTAACCCTCCAAGAGGCCTCTGGCTTCAGTCGCCGCAAGGCTATGATGGATACGGGTTGGGCTACGTTGCCGGGGTCGGAAACGCCAAGCCGTGACCTTGCAGATGCCTGTATCGCGGGGCTTGAGCTGGATGGATCATAACTCAAAGGCAATGCCGCAACTCTGTCAGGCGATCTGGGGAGCGCATCCGTCACCAGGCATTCAGATGATTGCGGCTCTGATTGTGCTCCCAATCTGTGCTCTGCTTCTGTTTTCAACGCCTGCATATGCTCAATCCACATCGCAACCTGTGCCTGAAAATGCCACTGCAAAGAGCTACGGTGGCGGCTGGAAATGTAACGCCGGGTATAGGCTGAGTGGCGATGTCTGCGCCGTTGTCATAGTGCCAGCAAATGCGTATCCGACCAACCGCACCTATGGCTCTGGTTGGGAATGTCTTCATGGGTTTCGCAAGAAGGATGACACGGCCTGTGTTGCGGTGATTGTACCTGATGGCGGGTTTCTTGATCCATCAGGTGAGCGCTGGCATTGCTCTCGCGGTTTTCTCAAAATCGACGACACATGCCAAGAAATTGTCGTACCCGCAAACGCTTACCTGGCAGCTACTACCTATGGGCCAGCGTGGAAATGCAAACGGGGGTTCGAAGCATCGGACGACCTTTGCGTCGCTATTGAAGTCCCGGCCAACGCGTATCTGAATTCATCAGGACACGGTCGACCCTGGACATGCGAACGTGGGTACTTTGCACAAGATGGGTCGTGCGCGCCCGTTGTGATCCCTGAACATGCCTTCTTTGACGATGCAAGTTACGGAACGGGATGGAAGTGCGAGCGGGGATACGCTGCCTTAGGTGCGAGCTGTGACGTAATAGACCTTCCTGCGAATGCCCATCTCGACAGGTCCGGAAACCGGTGGGACTGCAACAAGAATTTCAAGTTATCTAAGGGACTTTGCATTCTCGATAACTGAGCGTGCGGCACGATATTCTCGACTTCATTACTCAATGGTGACGGCAGCGTTGCCTTCGGTGTCGACCACAAAAAGGAAACATCATGAAAACCGACTTTAGCGCGGCTAACACTATCCGTCGTCCCGTCAGCGGTGCACAAGCGCCGCCATTGACCAGCGATGAACCCATAAGATCAATCTCTACCACTAAGATCGTCTCGCCACCAACTGCGATTGTCTATTGCCAAGGTAACTTCGCCAACATTGATGGCAAAACTGCTAATGGCCTTGTTCGTCATTCAGAGGCCTACAGGATCCTGTCTGTCATTGATAGCAACCACGACGGCGAAGACAGCGGGCAGATTCTTGACGATGCAGTAAACCACATTCCGGTCTTTAGAAGTTTGGACGCTGCTATCGCCCATGAAACCGTCATCCCAGATACCCTCATTTACGGAATGGCACCATCTACGGGGAGACTCTCATCGACAGATCGCGACGTTGTTCTCGATGCGATTTCACTTGGTATGAACATCGTCAGTGGATTGCATGAGTATTTGAGCGATGATCTCGAAATCGCGTCTTTTGCAGTCGAACGCAAAGTCACCATTCGAGATATTCGAAAACCTAAACCCAGCAAGGATATGCGTCTGTTCGACGGAAGTATTGCAGGTGTGAAGGCACTGCGCATAGCGGTTCTTGGAACCGATTGCGCCATTGGAAAACGGACAACAGCGACCGTATTGGCCCGCGCCTTGAATGCAAGGGGCATCAAGACTGTTCTTGTTGGTACGGGCCAAACGGGTTTGATGCAGGGCGCAAAATTTGGAGTGGCAATGGATGCCGTGCCGCCGCAGTTCTGTTGCGGCGAGCTTGAAGGTGCGATTGTTGACGCTTCCGAGGCTGAACAACCCGATGTCATTTTGATTGAAGGTCAAGGAGCGTTGAGCCATCCGGCGTTCTGCACATCCGCCTTTATCCTGCGGGGCAGCCAGCCGGACGCCGTGATCCTTCAACACGCTCCAAAGCGCGCGCATCGCTGTGATTTTCCCAATATGTCAATGCCCAAGCCTGCAAGTGAGATTGCCCTCATCGAAGCGTTTGCTGACACAAAAGTCATCGGCGTCACGCTCAATCACGAGGGGATGTCTGAGGCCGAGATTACCGACACTATCGCCGCACAGTCACAAATGCTCGGGTTACCCGTAACGGATGTGCTCAGCCGGCCGGCATCGCATTTGCTTGCAATGGTTGTCGCCGCCTATCCTGGGTTGCATCAACCCACGCCTGTGGCTGCGATATGAGTACACCCCGCATTGAGGTGCATCTGAGCAAGATACGCCACAATGCAAAGACTGTGATCGGGCGCCTCAAGACACGCGGCATCAGCGTCACCGGTGTGACCAAAGCGGTGTGCGGGCATCCAACCATCGCTCGGGCCATGCTGGACGGTGGCGCTGTGGGACTTGCAGAAGCGCGTCTTAGCAACGTTCGGAAGTTACGCAATGCGGGCATGACATGCCCGATCACCTTGATCCGTACACCAATGCTGAGCCAGGTCGATCAGGTCGTCCAGTACTGTGAGGCAAGCTACAACACAGAAATCCTCGTGATTACCGCTCTAGCCGCCGCCGCAATCCGGAAGGACTGCATTCACGGCATTATCTTGATGGTTGAGATGGGCGATCTGCGCGAAGGGGTCATGCCCAAATACCTCGGTTCAATTGCACGGCAAGTGGTGGATATGCCAGGTGTCGCGCTAAAAGGCATCGGAGCGAACTTCGCATGCCTGAGTGGAATTGCCCCGAATGCAGCAGACATGGACGCCTTGTCTGTCTTGGCGAATGACACAGAGGGGCAGTGTGGCCCCTTCCTTCAGACGGTATCTGGCGGTAACTCGGCCAACCTTCCTTGGGCCTTCAGTGGGCACCCAGCTGGTCGCATCAACGATTTAAGGCTGGGGGAAGCAATACTTCTGGGCGTTGATCCGGTTTCCGGAGATCAGATAGGCGGGATGTATACGGATGCCTTTACGCTTGTCGCCGAGGTCATTGAAACAGGGTCCAAACCTTCATCTTACCCTCAGAGCATCTGCGACCCGGTATTCAAAAGACTTCACCTTGTTCCAAAAAGTGGACAGAGCACACAATTAGTTCTCGCCATTGGTCAGCAAGATACGGACGTTTTGGGGCTTTCTATGCCTCCCAGAAACAGACTCATCGGTGCAACAAGCGACCATCTTGTCATCGGCACACCCCATTCGACAACAAACGTAGGATCGGAAATGAGATTCCAAATGAACTATAGTGCGTTGATGAAAGCTATGTCCGCTCCTGACGTTAAAACAAAGCTGCTCCATCGCAGTCCTTTACGACACGCGCGTGTCTCTCAAGGACCAGGCAATCACCTGGCATCAATTTGAAATACTCAACTGACAAATGCGCCGTTGAAAACGGATAGGAGAATAACCATTGGCAAAGCTGAAAAAAACAACTGTCTTCAATGCACACGTTCCCAAGGCGGAAACGCCGATGGACAAAACAACGCGGGTCGTTAGGGAAATGGTCAACGAAGAAGCTGAGCAAAGACAGATCAAGAACGCCCGGCTTCGCAAAACTCGGCTCGAAAGGGATGCGACGACTCCATCTGAAGCCTGTCCGCCGAAGCCCGCCAAAAAGCGGTGACAGGATCGTTGGCCCTCCTCTCCGCGCGACTTGATTGAGCGAAACACAAACAAAGTGGCTAGCGAGCACTGTTTATCTCATGCATCAGTAGCGCCCGTACTCGTTTCAAGGATATTGCCATGACACTCTCAGATGAGAGCTCAGAAAAAGTTCACTACATCTGCCAAACATATGTGGAACGGAAGCCAGGACGCGGAGGGCAAGGAAGCTTGAAAATTGGCAAGCAATTTGAATACTCCACGGCAGCGGAAGCACAAAACAGAGCAGAAAGAGAAGCGCAATCCGACGATTGCGCTGGCGCCGATGCCTACATGGTCAGTGAAGATCCGAACAGTGGCGAAGTCGGGTCGCCAAGTTTCCTCATTAGGCTTGGCAACGTCCCGGAATTTGATGAGTTTTAGATATTTTGGACGTGGATTTTGCAAAGAAACTGGGCCATGAATACCAGAAAAAACGGTCATTGGTGCAAGCGCAGCGAAAGCTACTTTTGTCCGCAACCCGGAGCTGCAAAGCCTATTTTAGAAGGTTCGGTTTGGGCCGTCCGCGAAACTTTGCAAAGGTCGCTATCTGCGCTTTGCTGCAATTTGGGCACCGCGTAGCGTCTATTAAAGTGGCCTCGGTATCGACCGTCGCTGACTTTCGTATAAGTGGCTAGAGAAAGCCTTAGACCGCACATGCCTACTGTGCTTACAATTCTGCGATGCGGACAGCCTATTTGGCACTCGTTTAGCGAGAAGGTTCCCGGAACTACGCGGTGAATTTCGAAGTGCAGCACACTCCGTCTTGACATGGCGACACGATCTGGTTCAGCTTTGGCTCATGACGTACACACGCATCCACTGCCAACGAATATCGACCTGAGGTCGATAACCCACGCGAAATCCGTGGGAGGCAGCATTGGTATGCGGGCGAGGCTTATATCCTTGTAATTGCTCCAGATTAGAGTGCACGAGTCGGTTCGATTCCGACGCCTCCTACCATCCTCAGGAGGAGTCCGACATGGCGGACGACGTCACGAACACAATTGACTTCAACGATATCAAGCAATCGGTCGAGGAGAGCCTCGGTCGTACACCCGAAGGTTGGTCTGGGTTGGCGACGACGCTCTTCACAGAGATCAAAGAATACTGCGATCTGAAGGATGCCACCTACCCCTTCATCCTCCAGATCAAAGAGAAACTGGGAGAGCTCCGCATCTACCACCGGTGTGATGATCGACACATCCAGTCGATCATCACCGTCACGATTGCACGAGAAAATCGTACCTGTGAACGATGCTCAAACGCTGCCGAGACCCACATTTTGGATGGGTGGTACACGACCCTGTGCTGTTGGTGCGCGCATGATGTCGCGAGCAAGCGCCACCCTGAAAGGAAGAGGTTTTTTGGTGTTCGGAAAAAGCCTGTTCGGGATCGAATGACCTGTTCTGTTTGCGGCTACATCGGCCAGATCGACCGGACTGATGATCGGGGGCGCTGCCCTGCATGTGTGAAGAAAGGGTGGTGAGTGATGCTCAAAATCGTCGTCTTCGCAAACGAAAGAGAGATTGCCCGGGCCCATGCCGGGAACGTCAGCGATGATATTAGTGGGCTCTGCGACTACGAAGTGCGCGTGAGCGAACGACAGTCCGAGCAGCTCGGTATCGAAGAGAAAGCAGTACGCTTCGAGATCTCGCTGCATGATCGCACGCAGACCGTGTGGGCACTGGTTGAGAAGATCGCCTCAATGTGGCTAGAGAAGACCGGTGCGCGAGAGCCCCGCCCTAAGGCTGATGAGGTGGCGCGCGCATTCCTGAAGCTGAAGAAGGCCAAATTTCTCGCCGGACAAGTACCGCTGTCTGATCCGATCAGCGGCGCAGAGGAGTTTGATGCTCTCATTGATGGCGTCGAGATTGATCCACTGACCAGGGCACTTTTGGCACTGCAAGCAGCAGAGATCGCATTGGGCCGCGCAAAACTGTCTGGTCCGGTCAGTGCAGAGGAAATCAGAGCGCGCAAGGTGAATGAGAGTGACAACGAATTGCTGTCGCTGATTCAAGCGAGCATTCGCGAATTGGATGAGCGCATCGCTAAGAAAGAGAATGACGATGGCCAGGACGATTGACCCAGTTTTCTCGAAAACTGAAGATCCGAGATTCCTACGCCTGTCGATTGCGGTTCACGACAGTGAACGCAATGTCGTGCTCCCAAGCTCACCCAAGGGTTTCGAAGGTATCGAAGATCTCACGGAAGAAGAAATCAGGCGTGTTATTCATGAGAAAGCTGACGCGCTGGAGGATGAGTGATGAAACAGGTTGTCGACTGGAATGACATCCACACAAGCGTGCTGAAGGAGCTTGGAGAGCATCGCCAGGGATGGGCTGACCAACTCGCACTGGTGCTTGAGGATGTAAAGCGCAGTGCTGCACAACACCCTGACATCTTTGGGGATGAGTTGCCGGTGGTCGTGCAGATCAAGCAAAAACTCGGCGGATTGCGCGTCTACACACGAGAATGCAATCGAAACATCTTCGACGAGCTGGAGACGCGTGTCGAAGAGATCGAGAAGAGGTGTGAGAGATGTGGAAATTCTGCCGGAATCCAAAGCATCCAGGGCTATCTCACGACGCTTTGTTGCTGGTGCTACAACAACTACCTTCAAAGTCGATTTGAAGGCGCTGAGGCGAGGTGGCCAACAGATCTTGAGCTCAACGTAGCAAATCGTTTTCCAGACCTGGTGAGCGCTGATACGGCATCATTATGGCCAAGCATTGGTCCGGGTCGGCTCGTCCTGCTTGGAAGGTTCCTCGCGGAAGCAGAGCATCTGGTTCGAGAGAACTGTGAGACACCGATTCAAGTGCAGATCTCGGATGTGACGGCGGCCTCAGACGGTTCAATCCAGATCATCTTCCGTCGGTACGATCAATGCCTGGATCTCCCGCTCAAGCGTCTCGTACTGGACAGCAAGCGCACATGTGCAAGATGTGGTCATGTCGGGGATATCGTACGGAAGAAGCACAAGGCAACTGCCCTGTGCGCGCATTGTCATGAGCAAGGCGATTGGAATCCCTTCGTTGAGTGATGAGCTTTCCGATGGAGAGACCTTTGGACGTCCGTTGGAGTCCATCCCTCTGGATGACCTGATTGATGAGCTAAAAGCACGTCTGAAAAAGGATTCAGATGCATGGCCGGCACTTCTGACGACTGTACAAGAGCACATCGTGGACGCTGCTCCAGCTGATGGACCAGCAGAATGGACAGACATCTGGATAAAAGAGAATAAGTGGCCAAAGTGACCGAAAAAGACAAAATCACAGAAGGGTCTGGTAGCGCCTATCAAGACCTTGGCCTCCCGGAACCAACAGTCAGCCACATATTCTGCGACTTAAGGATCGTCGCCGTCCAAGACAGCTTTTACCCGATTGAGATCGCAGTTTTGAGGGTGATCGATGACAAGCCACAAATTTGGAGTTCGCCCATTTATCCTGCGCGATCATGGCCACAACAGGTTCTGGATGCGTCTCCAATCGACCTGTCGACGGCTCCGGTCGCTGAGGAGGTAGCAAACCAAACACTCGATCTCATCGAGTTCTGTGAAGCCGGATGGATCTACTCGGATTCTTCAGCGACTTCAGGATTGTTGGAGCGTCTATTGGCTGAAGCAGAGGTTGGGCATCTACACAAAGTCGACGTACTTCGTGCGGAACAAATCATGCAAGATGATGCATCTCGTCGAGCGATGAAACAGCAACTGAAGGTACACAAGCGGATATCTGATGTTCCTCGCGAAGAGGTGGAGCGGTTGTGGGCCTGCTACCAAGCAGTGAAGGCCTCAGAGGAAGGAGGTGCGCGATGAGTATGGCGCACGATGCTTGGTGAAGATCATCAAGCAACGCGGCGAAAAGGCCAATCGCATTGAAATGGGATTATTCAAAACACTGATCGGGTCCGCAGGATGCGAGATCGCGATATTGCAAATGCATAACTTTCGCGACCTGAATAAAATCATCAAATCCCGGCTTTTTACTGCAAAACCGGTGCGTGAATTCGACAGCTCCGGGAAATGAACATTTTTGCCGTTGATAACTTGCAAGGCAATCCGCGCAATATCACTATTGGACTAACCGCCGCGAAACCGTCCCGATTAATTGACTGCGATAGTGTCGGAGCACATTGAGCGGAGACTGCCGAGAGTTCCAAAGAGCCCCGACTCCAGTTTCAACAATCGGCGAATCACCTCGATCAGGACACGGGTGATTTGGCTATTGAGGCCATTTGACGAGACGAAAGTGCAGGAATTCTATTCTTACACTTGAGCGCTCTCTCATGCCGCAACGACAACTATCTCTCTTTCAATTTATCCTTACTCGGAAGAAGTGAATTAGGCAGAGCCTAATTCAGGGTCGGTTTTTGCAACGCAAGTACTCCCAAGGATAAATGTTTAAAAACAATGTTTTATTGAGATATTGGCGGAAGTTTGATATGCTGATTGGCGTGTCAAACCTATCCCAACCTGGGCGGTGCACGAAATGAAAGCGAGGCTGAGAGATATGCCATTCGTTGTAGATAAATTTGCTGCCGGTGACGCAGTGCTGAGTTCGGAGGCGCCTTTTCGTTGAAAAAGACGAAATGCACAAATCGGCTAATCAATGAGGCTGCCAGTTGCTTGAAGCGCGGTCGAATGATTTGACAAATTTGTCACATTTTGTCGGCGTGAAAGTCACATCAACTACACCCGCGTCTTTTCGATTGCGCAGACCTCCGAGTTTTGAGTACGAGAAACGCCCATGCAAAATGCTGACCAACATATCGCGCCCAATCAGATACGGGTTTTCTGAGTTTCCGATCCGTTGGTAGCTCTCTTCAGCGATAGGTTTACATATCCTGCTTCTGCTGTGAGCTCCTATAGGCACTAAGTCGATATGAGGCGCTTATCATGGCGTTTACTACAAAACATTTGGGGTTCTTGAAGACGTGTTGCGATAGCCATCGCGACATCACTCCTTCTTTTGCTCCACGTTTCTTGAATCTCACGCGAATAGCCGTGTGATCGGGCGGTTTCGGCCGCCTGCTTCCCACCAAAATTCAAATCACGAGTTTTTCTACCGAACATGTTCGGTGGGCTCGATAAGACGTGAGGTATTCACATGAAGAAAAACTTTCCTGACGGAATTCGGCTCCCGTCGGATTTTCGTTCAGACCGCGCCATTGCGAAGGCCGCGAAACACCATTGCACTGCTTACACCGTGATCGGTTCAAACCCGGGTGTAAGGGTTCAGGCGGAGTCTCGTCTTGAGTTGGTCAATCTGCTGGTATTGAACGCCCAGCTGGAGATTGAAGACATCTTCGATCAAGTGCGGTTCCGTTGGAATGGCTTCAGCGAAAAGGTCCGGGAGCATGTGTTCGACTACGTCGCACACATTCGTGGAGGCTCTAAAGTTGCCTTTGCCGTAAAGCCAAGTCTCCGGGCTACGAAGCCAGAATTTGTGAAGCAAATGCAGGAGATTGCGTGGTTTTCCACTCGGTCTGGCTTTTGCGATGAAGTACGGATCCTGACGGAGCACAGCGCAGACCGGATTGAACAACGGAATGCTCAGTTGTTCTGGGCTGCGCGTCATCCAATGCCCAGTGCCGACGAAGTGGCCTGGAATGTAGCCCAAGACCTTGTTGGCGCTGCTTCGCTGCGCGACCTGACGATCAAAACTGGGCTTGGCGTAGACGGTTGGCAAGCGCTCGTACGCTTGGTTTCCGCGCAACACCTTGTGCCACTTACCCGTGAAATCATCGACCCCCAAACAATTGTCCAACGGAAAGGATAATTCCCATGACTGTTCACTATGATCTGATCAAGAAAATGGCTGAAGCGAAGAATACCGCAAGTACTTCAACAAAAAGCCGCTTTGAAATCTCGATGCATGACCGCGTAACGATTGCAGGGAAACGTATGCGGTTGGCTGGCAAAACGGCAAATGGCTATGTCCTTTACCCAACTTCTGGATCAGGACTTGCCGAGTTTTTTGGTTATGAAGAATTGAGCCGTCGCAACGCCTCTGGCGAAATTGTGCATGAACGTAACCACTTCCTGCCCAAGGCGGATCGCAATCAAAACTTCAATAACTCTATCTCGCTTTTCGATTTGACGGAAAAGCAGAAAGAGCGGTTCTGGAAACGCTACAGCTTGGTAAGCGCTTATCTGGAGCTGGAAAGCGAGGATCGTGTCTCACCAAATGACAAGTCGATCAAGGAGTGTATGGCGGAAATTTGTCAATTGGCCGCAACAATTGCCTCGGAAGAGATGCGGACCCCAGAAGAGTGCATGCGCGACGAAGAAATTCGGTCTGGAAAGCGGCGGCGTCGGCAGGGCGGCGGACGGATTGTAAGGAGCGTTGAGCCCGTCCATGCGACCACGCTGAGGAAGTGGGTGACCGCATATCGTCGAAACGGCAAGCTTGGTCTTCTCGATAGCGTTCACAACCGCGGAAATCGGTATAGCTATTTTAGCTCCGAAGAGCAGAAGTTGCTCAATTCAGAAACGCGAAATAGTTACTTCAATCTCAACCGTCCCACTCAAGTAAAAACCACAGAAGACGTTCAGAGGGCGTTTGAAAAGGTCAATGAAGATCGCAAAAAGGAGGGTCTGACCCCGCTTCGGGTTCCTAGTCGGAGTGCGGTGCGTCAATGCATCAAGAGCTTCAGTGAGTTCGAAGTTTTGCTGCACCGGTACGGGTACGACGAGGCGATGAAACGGTGCAAGCCAGTTGGGCGAGGGATCGAGACATCCCGGCCGCTTGAACGGTGCGAAATGGACGAATGGCGGGTCGATCTTCGCACTCTGGTTTCTAGTACACGTCTCGGCGAACTTTTGACCCTGAAAGAGCTTGAGGACCTCGGTTTGCTTGGTGAAAAGGGGGCAAAGAGCACACGTTGGTGGTTGTCTGTCATTATTGATTGCCGCAGCCGCTGCATTCTTGCGATGAAGCTGACGAAGAACCCTAAATCCGCCACAGCAATCGATTGCTTGCAAATGGCGGTACAGGATAAAGGTGCATGGGTGGATGCCGTAGGCGCCGAAGCGGCTTGGGACATGTTTGGTTTGCCGGAAGTCCTTGTTACTGACAATGGAGCTGCATTCAAATCTCAAGAGTTCATCAGCACTTGCCTGGATCTGGGTATTACCGTCGAAAAAACTATCGCCGGCATGCCTGGTATGCGCGGAACAGTCGAAAGGTTTTTCAAGACTGCATCGACGGGGCTTGCCGCCCGACTTCATGGTCGCACGTTTTCGAATTCGGTTGAACGCGGAGATCATCCGACAGAGGAGCGCACCTGCTTGAACACAGAAGATCTGTGCTTTGCGCTGGTACGCTGGATTGTGGACGTTTACCATAATACACCTCATGAAGGTCTGCACGGCCGGACACCGCTCGAGCAGTGGAACAAAGACATCGCGGACGGCAACTTCCCCGCTCAGGCAGCGCCTGATATGCGCAAGAGGCGGCTGATTTTTGGAAAGAAACTTGAACGGACCCTGAGCAAATCAGGTGTCACAGTTTTGGGTGTTCAGTATCACTCAGAGCAATTGGCGGAGTGGTTTGCGCATCGTGGCAAGCAGGATCTGCAAGTCAGCTGGTTGCCTGAGAATATTGGGACGATCTCTGTGAAGCTTGGGGAACACTGGCATGAAGTGCCAGCGGTTTACGATGAATTCGACAGTGTTCATGCACAACAGTGGGTTGCAGCTCGACGCAAGATGAAGAGTGCTGAACCGCGCCAAAGCGCGTGGGAGCAAAATGTCGTCGCAAATGCGCTTGAAGCCATTGACGCAATGAACCTCAAAAAATCGCTCGAGTTCGGTCTGGTTTCACAGGTCTACTCTGAGTCACGCATGGAGGCGTTGGAAAAGGAACTGTTTGTCGGATTCACCGTTTCCTCGTCTGAGACACGGCTGGAACAGGGGCCAACGCAGTTTGGCACTACCGTTGCTCCGAAAAAACCGAACTACTTGTCCGAGGACGAGGGTAACCAGGACCGTCATCCACTCGTTGAAAAAGATGTTTGGGAGAGCGACGAGGAGGGTGACAAATGAACCAGACCAACCCAGTTATCGATCCTCAGACTGTTATGCAGTCGTTGCGGGCCAAGTACTTCACAAACAATCGGCACCACCAAATTACGCGTGAACTTGACCGTTTGCTTCAACCCGACCAGCAAGGTGGTAGGTTGCCTGCTCCGGAACTCCATGCAGGAGGGCTTGAGGCCAGGGGGCTTATGGTTGTTGCAAAGCCGGGGGATGGCAAAACTACCGCGGTTCACAGGGTCCTGAGTCGCCACCCGGCGTTGCAAGCGGCGACAGAGCAGGACTTGCCTCGGTACATCCGCATTCAGGTGCCAAGTCCAGCGACACTCAAAAGCCTGGGCCGCGCCATTCTCGGAGAACTTGGAATGAACGACGTTTCAGAGCGGGCCCCCGCTTGGGACATCTGGCGTGTCGTGAAGCATCGCTTGTCGTTGTTGGGCATCGTCGTGCTTTGGATCGATGAAGCCCAAGACGTTTTCCTGTCACGCTCAGCACGTGAGATTGACGACATGCTCAAAACGCTGAAATCGTTGATGCAAGGAGACCAAGCAGTAGTCCTTGTTCTCAGTGGTACTGACCGGCTTCTTGAGGTGGCGCGTTATGATCAGCAAGTCGACCGACGGTTCAGAAAAATCATGTCTCGACCGCTCGTCGTGGGCCACCACGAACAAAACCTTCAAGGCTTGATTGATACATACTGTCTGATGGCCGGCATCCGACCCGACATCGAACCGGATACACTGACGCGACTTATCCATGGCAGCCGGGGTCTGTTCGGAAGAGCAATCGAGACTATCCTCGCGGCCATCGAACAAGCCCTCTACGAAGAGAGCTGCTGTTTGAAGCGATCTCACTTTGCTGAAGCTTGGAGCATCCAAGAAGGCTGTTCTTGGGATCAAAACGTGTTCGAGATCAATGATTGGGCAGCGCTGGAGATCGATAGCGACGCCGAAGAGTTTGATGCAGAACGAACCCGGCGGCAACATCAGCAAGTTGGACGGGGTTGATTCATTGAGTACAATTTTGCCAATGATGCCCATTTTGCCAGGTGAGAGCTTTGTTTCATGGGTCAGCCGGTTCGCCCGTGTTCAATGTGATATGTCTGCGAAAGAGTTTTCTTCTTTTGTACGTATTCCGCTTCAGGACCTCGCAAGGACCCGAGACAACGCGGTTGAGCAGATGCGCCAGCTGACCGGCATTCCTGCGGAGCGACTTACTCAGGGCGGATACACACAGCTTGCCTTTCGCTACTACAAACATCGAGATGAAGAGTTTCATTCAGAATTCGTTGCGGGCAATCGGGTAAGTTATTGCCCGCAATGCATCTTGAACGACATCTCGGACTGCCATCAGTCGTTGAGAATGCCGGTTGGGAAGATCAATTGGGCTTTTTCACCTGTGAGAACTTGTCCCGTTCATTCCGTTTCTTTGGTCCGAGAGCCTGGGAGAGGCCGAGGTAATCTCTTTCTGGACTTGGCTGCCCATATGCCAGACGAAGCGCGGTTGGCGAAGCTGGCCGAAATTGGGAAACAGAGGCGCGTCTCTGAATTGCAATCTTACCTTGAAGCCAGACTTGAAGGACGCCCTGGGCCAGAGTGGCTAGATGGGCAGCTGATTGATCTAGCCTCACGTACATCTGAAATGCTCGGTGCGTGTATCGCATTTGGTCCAAATGCAAATCTTCCAAATCTATCGCAAGCGGATTGGGACTTGGCCGGGGCGGTTGGGTACGAGTTTACTCGATGTGGCCCTGAAGGCGTTCGAGAAGGGCTTGAAGCGGTGCAGAAGAAGACGCCATGCTCCAAGGTCCAAGGTCCAAGGTCCAAGCCGGGCCGCAAGGTGTGTTCGGTGTTCTTTATAAGTGGATTCAGTTCAAAAAAAACCGAAAACCGATTGGGCCATTTCGGGAGGTTTTCCGTGAACATATTCTGGAAACCATGCCAATTGGTGCGGGGACGATTCTGTTTGGAGAACCCGTTTTGCAGCGGCGGCGTCATTCTGTAGTGTCACTGAGCCAGAAGTTTGGTGTGCACCCCAGAACAGTTCGAAATGCGCTGATGGTCGCCGATCTGCTGCCTGCGGACTATGACGCGAAACGGGATTTCGGAGCCATTGACGTTGCTCGTTCTGAAGACCTTCTCAGCAGGATGCGGCGTTCGGTTCCGATTTCAGAGGTTCCAAAATACCTAGGCTGCAAACGGCCCCAAGTGACGCAGCTCATCGAAGCTGGGATGCTTAAACCAATCGCGGGCTGTAGAGATGGCCGAAGGAGCATTGCTCAGGGAGTTGACGCCAACGACCTGGACAGTTTTGTGAATCGCTTGCGAAGTTTCGGACAGCCCATTTCTGAGCCCTCAGAGCGTATGTTGGGAATTGCCAATGCGGCTGAAGCCTTGAAAGTGCCCGCTGTCAAGATTGTCGAACTGTTGCTCCAAAGGCAACTAACTGGAGTTGAGCTTCTCGACGAAGAACTGCGTTACCAATCTGTACTTGTTGACGTGGCAGAAGTGGGTGAAAAACTCGGTTGTCAAACCGGTTCTCCCGGGAAATCGATTTCGGATGTCGCGCGAAAGCTTGGCTTTTCTGCCACCTCAGTCGACTTCCTTCTTCGAACTCCACCAGACGGAATGGAACCGGTTCTGACAATTTGCGGACAAGCTAGACACATGGGGCAGATGCGCGATCTTGTTAGCCCTGCTAGCGTGGACCGTTTCAAGGTGGACTATCAAAAGATTACCGACGTTGCGACGAGAATGGCAACAACAGTTCCGGAAGCCCGAAGGAAGTTAAAATCTCGAGGGATCTTGCCAGTTTGGGAACCCAAAGCGGCGGGAGTGGAGCTCTACAGAACCTCAGAATTCTAGAAGAACAAAAAGCTGGAGTAACAGCCGCCCTTCGGGGCGGCTTTTTTGTGGCCCAAATTTTTTTGTGGGCGACAATGAGTTGTCAAGATGGGCGAAGTGGCCGCAGCATAATCAAGGGTGATACTAAATGTATATAAAAAACAATGTTTTGGTTTTTGGGGGCTGCCGATTATGGGTTATTTATGCCCAACGGAACAGCCGGTTTCAAATTGGTCTGACCAAAGAAGTGCCAAGCCTGTGTTGAGCAGGTTTGGCATTTTTTTTGAAAGCCCTGCAGCACGCAGGCCAAGGACGAACGGGACGTATTGTATTGAAGGTCGTAATTCATCAAGGTTTCCATAAAACGGGCACAACGACCCTGCAAAAGACGCTCTCGAAAAATCGGGAATACCTGAAAGATCGCGTGAATGTTCTATTGCCTGATGACTTGCAAGAAGCCAGCCTGGCTGCACGGCGGTATGCGGTCGCCCCCAAGGATCGCACCCTTCGCAATTTCGGAGCAATCGTTCGCGAGGCGCTGAAGCCTTTTGCGGACCATGGTGGCAAACCCCTGCTGATCAGCAATGAAGAATTCGCTGGTTTGATCCCCGGTCGCAAAGGGGTTTGGTCATATGAGCAAACGCACGTTCTTGCCAAAATTCTGTTGGATCAGGTCTTGCGCCTGACTGATGCCGGGGATCGCATTATCTTTCTATTTACGACCAGAAACGCGGCTGATTGGATCAGAAGTACGTATTGGCAAAACCTTCGCAGCCACAGAATCCGCGAGGATCTGACACAATACGGCAAGGCGTTGCAACAGGGTGCAGATCTTGAGGCGGTGGTCCGCCGCGTGAAAGAGGTGGTTTCACCGCGCGCCGAGGTGGAATCTGTCAACGTTTCTGGTCCGGACGATCACGATTTCCCGTTGATTAAGGCACTGTCCATTCTAAACGTGAGATCCGATAGGCTCATCACAAGTGACAATCGGAACGTCCAGCCAGCCGGAGGCACGGACTATTTTCTGGACCTGAACCGATCGAATTTGAGCGATGAAGAGGTAGCGGCCGCGAAACGAGCTTACTTGGACAAGCTGAAGCGGTCGAATGGCATCCATTGATGAGTTGAAGCAAGGGTTGGCCCAGATTGGTACCACTGCCCAATTTAGTTGCTGTAATGCAACGATCAGACGGCTCAAATCGGATGCCCAGATAGGATTGGATGAACCAGAATATCATGGTTTCCGAAATACCGCTGGGAATTGGTGGTGCATGAAGAGCGAATACCTTAGGTATAATTTGCAATTTAAAAACAAATATTTGAGTAGAGAATCGCTTTGAGCTTTCTTGAGGTTGGTCCATCGCCTTTTTTTCAAAAACAATCTAAGGTTGAATTTATTTCACTTTTAGTATCAGTTTGACTTGACACACCGGAAACATTTACGTGATTGCTGCGCTTCGGTCTCTTTTCCGCCAGATTCTGTCCTGATAAGAAGGTGCAGTAAGCAGTGATTTGTTGAAAGGTACAGGCGGATACAATGACAGCCGGGGACAGCGGTCGCATATCCATTTCGTGGACGCAGACAGAGTTAAACGGACTTGAGGCGGCGCCTCAGTCTTTTTTGAAAATCGGAGCCGCATGGTCGTGGCGTGGGCAGGCTCTTTCATTGGCCAGTCCGGCCGAGCAGGGCCTTGTGTTGTCAGGCCAGGCCGAAGTTTATTCCTCAAAATTGCAAAGCAGCATAGCACCGTCGCCGAATCTGGCGGACGGGGCGCTGGGTCGTATCGTTCTGACCAATGGCGCGCAAAAGTACACGGCGCTCCTGTTTTTGGTCGCCGGAGAAGCAAACCCAACGCTGGTTTTTGAAAACGGGTATCCCGCGCGCGATCAGGAATTCTGGGTCAGTGCGTATACCGAGTTTGAAAGCGAAAGCAATTCCAGCCTCCCGGACCAAAACGTTGTCGCTTTCCCGACGCGGTCGCCGATGGATAAGAGTTGGGAAAACACAGTTGCGGGCGTCCGAAGCGTAGCAGACTAAAACGCCAAGCAGGCCGACGAAATTCGCACATAGCAAAAAATCCACAGCCGTGTTGACTCCGCCAATTCTGCGGATATAAGCGCGGCTTCACTGGTGTTGGTGGACCCCGTAAGGGGATTCCTGTCATGGGGGAAACCTCAAGAGGACAACGCCCTTCATAGTGGCCTGTACGGGCCTCGACCTAACGAAGGAGATCAGCCGTGACCAAACGCACGTCTGCCAAGTACAAAATTGACCGCCGGATGGGTGAAAACATCTGGGGTCGTCCGAAATCCCCGGTTAACCGTCGCGAATACGGCCCCGGCCAGCACGGCCAGCGCCGCAAGGGCAAACTGTCGGACTTCGGTCTGCAGCTGCGCGCCAAGCAGAAGCTGAAAGGCTACTATGGCGACCTGACCGAGAAGCAATTCCGCCGCATCTACGCCGAAGCTGTACGTGTGAACGGTGATACCGGTGAAAACCTGATCGGTCTGCTGGAGCGTCGTCTGGACGCGGTTGTCTACCGTGCCAAGTTCGTTGCAACCGTCTTTGCTGCACGTCAGTTCGTGAACCACGGCCACGTCAAAGTGAACGGCAAGCGGGTCAACATCCCCAGCTACCGTGTCAAAGAAGGCGACGTGATCGAAGTACGCGACAAGTCCAAGCAACTGGCTGTAGTTCTGGAAGCCGCTGCTCTGGCCGAGCGTGACGTGCCTGACTACATCGACGCCGACCACTCGAAAATGACCGCGACCTTCGTTCGCGCGCCGGGCCTGGGCGATGTGCCTTACCCGGTCGTCATGGAACCGAACCTGGTCGTCGAATTCTACGCGAAGAACTAATCTTCGCCGACATCCAGAATTCCAGGGCCGCGCAATTTGCGCGGCCCTTTTTTGTTTGGACATGCGATGACGCGTATTGGGTTTGAAGGCTGATCCAGCAAGTTGCATCTCGGCTATTAGAAAATATCCACCGAAGTGCCCCAATGGAACGCCTGCAGTGGGTGGGAATGCTGAAGTACACGCTTGGGTGGCGCAGGCTGTGTTTTGAATTGAACGCGTAACAACCTACGAGCAGTATTCCAGCCTGACCATTGAAGAAGTCCGCCGAAGGCGCTGGGTCAAATTGGCAGGGGCCTGCTTTCGGCGATGGCCTCCATCGCAAAGTACGAGGTCACACTGTCTAGTTCGACCTTGTCGATCAATCGCTGATACACCTTGTCATATGACGTCATATCTTGCGTGACGACTTTCAACTGATAGTCATAGTCGCCACCAATGCGGTGAAAATCCACCACCTCGGGGATGGTTAGGACATGGCTTCGAAAGGCTTGCAGCCATTCCGCCGAATGGTGCCGGGTGCGCAGCATAACAAAGACCACAAGGTTCAGCCCCAATTTTTCGCGGGCGATCCGCGCGGTCGAACCGGTAATGACGCCATTTTCGTTCAACGCCTTCAGCCGCCGCCAACAGGCATTTTGCGACAACCCGACCCGGTCCGCCAACTCACGCTGGGACAGTGTTGCGTCTGTTTGAAGTTCGCGAAGGATGCGCTTGTCAATATGATCTAATTTTTCTGCCATAAAGGAGCATATGACACAAAATTTTAGATATCTACCAAAAGAAAGGTGAAGTTTCTGCATCCCTATTCAATCATATTTGGTGATGCAATACGGAGAATTAATCATGACCTTGTCCAAATTTCGCGCAGACCTCCAATCCACCACTCGCAATTCAACCCTGCGCGACGGGCTGATCGGAGAGAATGTTCTGATCCCCGGTCTGAATGGGGACGTGCCGCTGGTTTATGCGGACTACGTCGCTTCGGGTCGTGCGCTGCAGCAGGTAGAGGATTTTGTCGCCCATGAGGTGCTGCCTTTTTATGCCAACAGCCACACTGAGGCCTCCTATTGTGGGTCGTATATGACCCGTCTGCGCCGCGAAGCGCGCGCGGAAATAGCCCGCATTGTTGGAGCAAAGGAAGACGACGCGGTGATCTTTACCGGGTCCGGCGCCACTGCGGGTCTTAACCGGCTGGTCAGTTTGATGGGAATTGAGGGGGCTGACCGGCCGGTTGTTTTGATCGGGCCGTATGAGCATCATTCGAACATCCTCCCCTGGCGGGAAAGCAAAGCGCAGGTCATCGAAATCCCCGAAGCGCCCGAAGGCGGCGTTGATCTCGGTGCACTTGAACGGACATTGGTGGACAATGCCGAATCCGATCTGATTGTCGGTTCTTTTTCCGCTGCCTCTAACGTAACCGGCATCATTACAGACCCGGACCCGATCACGCGGCTGCTCAAGTCTCATGGCGCTGTTTCGATCTGGGATTACGCTGGTGGTGGACCATATTTGCCGATGGACATGGGGCCGGAAGATGCGCGCAAGGACGCCATCGTAGTATCCCCGCACAAATTCCCGGGCGGCCCGGGCGCGTCCGGTGTGCTGATCGTCAATCAGAACGCAGTTCGCCGCACTTGCCCAAGTTGGCCTGGTGGCGGCACTGTCAGCTTTGTGTCGCCCTGGCGCCATGACTACAGCGAGGATTTGGCCACGCGAGAAGAAGCCGGAACACCCAATGTGATCGGAGATATTCGCGCCGCGCTGGCCTTCATCGTTAAGGATGTCGTCGGCACGGATGAAATTGCTGAACGGGAAGCCCGGTACAATGAAATGGCATTGAAAGGGTGGGGCGACAATCCGAACCTGACTTTGCTAGGTACTGAAAACCCGCATCGTTTGCCGATCTATTCTTTCCTTGTGCGGGACAACTCTGGCCAGCCGGTGCATCAGCAGCTGTTTACCCGGATGCTCAGCGACATCTACGGCATTCAGGCGCGCGGTGGTTGCGCGTGTGCCGGGCCATATGCGCATCGCTTGCTGGAAATCGACCGTGAAACGTCCGCTGAATTGCATGCCGCATTGTCCGCAGGGGAAGAGATGAAGAAACCCGGATGGGTCCGCCTGAATTTCTCGTATCTTATGAGCGAAGAGACGGTTCAGTTCATCATCGACAGCGTCAATGACCTGTCCCACCGGACTGAGGAATTTACCCCTTATTACAACGCGGACCCGGCGACCGCCCGCTTCAAAGCGGCGTGACGGAATTGCCGCTTTTCTCAACGCGTTGAGACGGGTATGAGAGGCTCCAACAACGGAGCCTCTTATGAACAAGATCACCCCGCAACCCGGCATTATGGACATCGCGCTTTATCAAGGCGGTCAGTCGCATGTGGCCGGGATCGAGCATGTGATCAAGCTCAGCTCGAACGAAAATCCGTTTGGGCCAAGCCCCAAGGCTATCGAAGCGGTTCGCGATAGCGCGGCAACGCTTCATCGTTATCCCAGCACCGACCACGCCAGTCTGCGCGCGGCGATCGGCGAGCGTCACGCGCTGGACCCGGCACGACTTATCTGCGGCGTTGGCAGTGACGAAGTCCTGCAGTTCATCGCTCAGGCTTATGCGGGCCCGGGGGATGAGGTCATCTATACCGAGCACGGGTTTTCAATGTACCCGATCATCGCCCGCATGGCGGGCGCGACACCGGTGATGGTGGCCGAGCGCAATCGCCACGTGGATGTCGAAAACATTCTGGCCGCCGTGAGCGACCAGACCCGGATCGTGTTTGTGACGAACCCGGGCAACCCGACCTCGACTATGATCCCCGAGGCTGAGTTGCTGCGTCTGGCCGAAGCATTGCCTAAGACCTGCCTGATGGTGATCGACGGGGCCTATGCCGAGTTTGTCGATGGGTTCGACGGTGGTGCATCGCTGGTGGATCGGTTTGACAACGTGATCATGACGCGGACCTTTTCCAAGGTGTACGGTCTGGGCGGAATGCGTGTCGGTTGGGGCTATGCTGCGCAATCGATTATCGACGTACTGAACCGGGTGCGTCAGCCCTTTAACCTGTCCTTGACCGCTTTGGCGGCAGCAGAGGCTGCGGTGAATGACATAGAATTCCTGTCCTATTGTCAGGCTGAAAATGCGCGCCTGCGGGTGTGGCTGTCGGAAGAACTGGCCAAGATCGGCGTGCCCTCGGATGCGTCCTGCACCAACTTTATCCTCGCCCGCTTTGCCGATCGGGCAGAGGCTGAGGCGTGTGACGACTATCTGAAGACACAAGGTTTGATCGTGCGCCGTGTGGCGGGCTACAACCTGCCAAATGCCCTGCGGGTCACCGTAGGCGACGAAGAAGCCTGCCGCCGCGTTGTTGCGGCCATCACCGCGTTCAAAGGGGGCGTCGCATGAGCCAAGTTTACGACCGTGTGGCCTTGATTGGTCTTGGCCTGATCGCCTCGTCCATGTTCTGGGCGATCAAACGTGCCGGGCTTGCTGGCGAAGTGACTGGCTATGCCCGGTCCGAGACCACCCGCGACACGGCCCGCCGCATCGGCTTGTGTGATCGCGTCTGCGATACTGCGCAAGAGGCGGTCGAGGGCGCGGATCTGGTCGTTCTCTGCGTTCCTGTCGGCGCGATGGGCGCTGTTGCAAAAGATATTGCACCTGTCCTGAAACCCGGGGCGACGGTGACTGATGTCGGCTCGGTCAAGCGTCACGTTATTCAGGCCGTCGGGCCGGTAATCCCGGATGGTGTGCATTTCATCCCCGCGCACCCCCTGGCAGGAACTGAGCATTCTGGCCCGGAATCGGGTTTTGCAGAACTCTTTGACAACCGCTGGTGCCTTTTGGTTCCGGTTGAAGGGTCGGACCCGGATGCGATTGCCCGTTTGCGGGCACTTTGGGAAGGCATGGGGTCAAACGTCGATGAGATGGACGCGGATCACCATGATCTGGTTCTGGCAGTCACATCGCACGCGCCGCACCTGATCGCCTATACGATGGTGGGCGTTGCGGATGATCTGCGCCGGGTCACCGATACCGAGGTCATCAAGTATTCCGCCGCAGGATTCCGAGACTTCACCCGCATCGCGGCCTCTGACCCGACCATGTGGCGGGACGTGTTCCTGACCAACAAGGATGCGACGCTGGAGATCCTTGGCCGGTTCACCGAAGAACTGTTTGCACTGCAGCGCGCGATCAGAACAGGTGACGGCGAGCAGTTATTCGACTATTTCACCCGTACGCGCGCCATCCGCCGCGGCATCATTGATGCAGGCCAGGATACGGATGCGCCTGATTTCGGACGGGGAAAAACGAACCCATGACGCAGGGCTGGAGAACCATTCTGACCGGATTTGCAGCGCTTTGCGCAATGTCAACTCAGGCTGGTTCGCTGGAACGTTCGTTAATACCGATATCGCGACCTCAGGCTACACTTGCGGTCCTTAGCAGCGCAGTGCCTCAGCTGCCTCCGGCAACCATTCGCCCAGAATTGCGGCCGGATTCACCGCAGGTTTTAGCAGCCGCGGCACGGCCTGCAGAGCTGCCTCTGCTTGGCCCGGACACGTCGCTGATGCCTTACCTGCGGCCCAAAGCCTTGGAGCAGGAGGCGCTGTTCAAAAAGCGCAAACTGCGTAAAGGATCGGTGTGTGGCGACATCGATATTCAGGGTAAGCCTGTCGGGACGGTACCGGGCAAAATCAAGGCTTGCGGGATCAAGGACGCTGTTCAGATCACCTCGGTCTCAGGTGTGACGCTTAGCCGTCCCTCCACGATGGATTGTGGAACGGCGATTGCGCTGAACAAATGGGTTGAGAAAGCGGTCAAGCCGACGTTCAAGCGACGCGGGCCTGTGGTTCAATTGCAGGTTGCCGCACACTACGCGTGTCGGACGCGCAACAACCGCAAGGGCGCCCGCATTTCCGAGCATGGAAAAGGCCGCGCGATTGATATCTCGGCCTTCAAGATGGCCGATGGAGAGGTTGTGACGGTCCTGAATGGCTGGCGCAAGAACCCATCGCAAAAACAACTGGTCAAGATCTGGCGCGATGCATGCGGGCCGTTTGGCACCGTATTGGGGCCAAACGCGGACCGTTATCACCGGGATCATTTCCATCTGGATACAGCCCGCCACCGTCGCGGGCCATACTGCCGTTAGCGCAGGATCAGGCGGGGGGCAGGCCCCAGCGGCAAAGGCCCCAGCGCCACGAATCCGTCGCGGAAGTTAAGCTGCAGGTCTAGCGCATTTGGATTACCGCCCAGCCCGGCCATGAAATTCAGCGCGCGCGTCACAGGATCAACGGCCTGATCGGGCAGGGCACCTGCGGCATTGGCCATTGCAATCATGTCGCGCCAGTTTTCAGCTTTGACCGCAATCTCGCCCGTTGGGATTCCCTGGTGGTCGATGTCGAGCTCACCCGCTGCAAACAAACGCAAAGCACCCCATTTCATCTCGGCAAGGTTCAGGTCAATCTTCACCGGCTGTGGTCTACCCTGTTCCAGAGCCGTACGATCCCACGGTTTGTTGAACGTGGCTGTCATGTCCAGTTCGAGCGTCTCAAACGCCTGCGGCAATGTGGTGGCCGACCGCATCAAATCGCGCAGACCATCTCCCGGGGTGAACCCGTCTATTCGAGCACCGATGGCATAGGTTACCGGAATAGAGGTCTGTTCCATAACCACTGTCAGCGTATCGCCGCCAGCCAGCGCTTCGGCATCATCAGTGATCAACCATGAACCCGCGGTCAAAGCCATTTTTTCCAGTACCAGCGCGACACCGGGCTGTAGCTGCAGCTCGGCTTGCAGGTCGCTGGCTTCAATGGTCGCCGTCTGATCAAAATAGGACAGGCGCTGGGGGGTGTCAGCAAAGCGCAGCACCTGACGTCCCGGCCAGATTGCAGGGCTTTGGAATTCGATCCAATCGGCGCTCCATGCGGTGCCGTTGACTGGATCAGCCAGCGCCGGACTGTTCAGGCGCGTAACGTGGCGCAACGGATACCCGGCTGTTGAAACATCGGAAAAGTCCGCCTGCCAGCCTTGTTTCTGCTGATTGTCGAACCAGGCGGTGATTGCGTTGCGCAATCCGAATCCGGCAACGAACCAGTAGGCGCTCCAGATAACCGTTAAGAAAATGACTACTCGTATTAGACCGCGCATGGCAGTTGGCCCTTTTTCCCGCGTTGAATTTGATGTTTATAGGCCCAAACGGGCAAGGACCAGAGCTATGACGATGTGGGTTTTCGGATATGGATCGCTGCTGTGGAATCCGGGCTTTCCGGTGGCCCGAAGCGAACACGCCACGCTGCATGGGTATGCGCGGTCCTTTTGTATGAGTTCGATCCACCACCGCGGAACCGAGGAACATCCGGGTCTGGTGCTGGCGTTGGACGAACAGATCGACGCCAATTGCACAGGCTTGGCGCTTGCGGTCGAAGCTGGCCATGAAGAACGAACCCTTCACGAATTGCGTGAACGCGAGCTGATCTCATCGGCCTATGTCGAGAAAAACCTTGATGTGCATCTGAACACTGGCGATGTCATCACCGCCGTGACCTATGTGATCGACGCAGACCACGTTCAATACTGTGGTGGTATGCCGTTAGAGGAGCAAGCGCAGATCATTGCGCATGCGGTTGGCGGGCGCGGGCCGAATACAGAATACCTGTATAATACTGCGGAACATCTGGCCGAGATCGACCTGCGCGATCCTGATCTTGAGTGGTTAGCGCAACGGGTGCGCAGTATCACAGCATAAACCCTTGGCGTCACCGGCGGATTTTGGCTAGATTCAAGCCAGAGCAGGCAAAAACCGGGAAACACGCGCATGGCGCAGGCACATCAGGGCGCGAGACCCCATTTCTCGCATCCCATTCGTCAGATTGTGATGATGTTGGTCGCAATTGGCCTGGCGGGTTTGGGCGTCTTTATGGCGCTGCCTTATGTGCTGCCGGTGTTTCAGGCCAACCCGTACCTGAACGGCTTTATCATCCTGGTTTTCATAATCGGCGTTTTCGCCTGTTTCTTTCAGGTGACACAGCTGATTGGCTCGGTGCGCTGGATCGAGGCTTTTGTTGGCGGCGTTGTCCGCGAGGACGCGCGCACCCCGCAATTGCTGGCACCTTTGGCCTCATTGCTGCGCGAACGTGGTGCACGGTCACAGATCAGTTCCAGTTCGACCCGGTCGATCCTGGATTCGGTTGCAGAACGCGTCGAGGAAGAACGTGAGATCACGCGCTATATTACCAATGTTCTGATTTATCTGGGCCTTTTGGGCACGTTCTTTGGATTGGCGACCACTGTCCCAGCTATTGTCGACACGATCCGCAGCCTGAACCCGCAAGAGGGCGAAGAAGGACTGGCCGTGTTCAACCGCCTGATGGTGGGGCTTGAGGCCCAGCTACAAGGAATGGGCGTGGCATTCGGTTCGTCCCTTTTGGGCCTTGCCGGGTCTCTGATCGTCGGGTTGCTGGAACTGTTCACGGGTCACGGTCAGAACCGGTTCTACCGCGAGCTTGAGGAATGGTTGTCCTCAATCACCCGTGTTGGCTTTGCCGCAGCTGAGGAGGGTGGGGCGGAAATTGCGGTCCTGACACCCGTTCTAGACGCGATGTCTGAACAGATGGACGCGTTGCAAGACCTGTTTTCGGGGCAAGAGGCTGATCGCGCCACCGTGTCGGTCAAGCTGGGCCAGTTGGTCGACGCGATTGGTGAGATGAATGTGCGACAGTCTGAATCCGAAGGGGTGACAGCCGCATTGGAACGCGTGGCCCTTGGGCAGGACGCCCTTCTGGATCACATGCGTGATCAGGGCACGGGTGAAGGAATTGACGCCGAAAGCCGGATGCGCCTGCGGTCGATGGACGTTCAGCTATTGCGCATCCTCGAAGAAATCTCGGCCGGTCGTCAGGAAAGCATGAGCGAACTGCGCAAGGATATCGAATTGCTGGTCAAAGCTCTGACATTGCCCCGAGGCGCCGTGCGCACCGCTCCGGAAGGAGAGTAATCCATGGCTCTGTCCCGTCGCACAGGTCAGCGTTTTCAGGGCTCGGTTTGGCCGGGTTTTGTTGACGCGATCACCGGTTTGCTGATGGTGCTGACCTTCGTTCTGACCATCTTTATGGTGGTGCAGTTCGTGTTGCGCGAAACCATTTCCGGGCAAGAGGACGAATTGACCGCCCTGTCGGACGAAGTCGCAGCGCTGGCCGGGGCATTGGGATTGGAGGAGCGTGAGAATAGCCGCCTGGAGGCCCGTCTTGGCGCCTTGAACACGACCCTGTCGCAAACTGAAGATACGCTGGCGCGGGCCGAAGTGGACCTGGCCTTGTCGCAGGCACGTATCACGGATTTCGAGGCGCAGGTCGCCGCACTTCTGACGGATCAGGAGCGGGCGCGCGGTGCCATTGCAACACTGGAATCCCAGCGCGCCAAGTTGCTGGAGGACCAAGAGGCGCTGAACCTCGCACTGGCGCAAAGCCGATCTGAGATCGACGAACAGGCCGAAGCCGCCCGGCTGGCTGCCGCCCAACGCGAGGCGCTGGAGGCGTTGGTTGCGGATCTTGAACAAAGCGACGCGGCGCAATCCACCCGGATCAGTGAACTGGAAGAACAGATCAGTGCGGAAGAGGCCGCCAAGCTAGCCGAAGCTGCAGCTGCCGAGAACCTGCGCAACCGTCTGCAGGATGCAGATGCCGAGTTGACAGCAATGACACTGGCCTTGGAAGCACAGCGCAAAGAAGCTGAGGATACATTGACCCTGCTTGCCGCAGCACAAGCCGCCAGGGCCGAGCTTGAGCGCCAGTTCGGTGCGCTGGATGCGGACGAGTTGCAGGCGCAACTACAAGCCGCTTTGGCTGCGCAGACCGCGGCACAGGCCGAGGCACAATCGCAGCGATCATTAGCCGAAGAGCGTGCAAACCTATTGGCTGTGGCCCGTGAAGCGATCTCGGCGGAGAAAA
Source organism: Ruegeria sp. CDSC002 (assembly GCF_059610905.1). Lineage (NCBI taxonomy): Bacteria > Pseudomonadati > Pseudomonadota > Alphaproteobacteria > Rhodobacterales > Roseobacteraceae > Ruegeria > Ruegeria sp. CDSC002. The sequence goes on along the minus strand of NZ_JBXWOM010000003.1, from coordinate 379,384 downwards.
CGATTTCCGCAAAAGCGCAGCGAGAGACGGCGTTGTTGAATCAACAGATGGCGGCGCTGCGCCAACAACTTGGCGGGTTGCAGGCGTTGTTGGACGACTATGAAGAACGCAACGCCGCTTCGGACATTCGAATTCAGACCCTGGGTCAGGACCTGAACGCAGCTTTGGCCCGCGCGGCCTCGGAAGAACGTCGCCGGCGCCTGCTGGAAGAGGCTGAGCGTGTCCGGCTTGAAGCCGAGGCAGAAGCTCTGTCTGGACAAAATCAGGAACTGGCGGCGCAGGCCGAAGATCTGCAGCGCTATCGGTCAGAGTTCTTTGGAAGACTGCGCGACGTTCTCGGGGATGAAGAAGGCGTTCGGATCGAAGGCGACCGTTTTGTATTCTCGTCCGAGGTCCTGTTTGACACGGGTTCGGCCGTTTTGTCACCGGCCGGGCAGCAGGACATCGCCAAAGTGGCCAATATCCTTCGCAGCGTGGCGGCTGAAATTCCCGAAGGCCTGAACTGGGTGATCCGCGTCGATGGTCACACCGATAACGTGCCACTTGCCGGGTCCGGGCGCTATCGCGACAATTGGGAGCTTAGTCAGGGCCGCGCCTTGTCCGTCGTGCGCTACATGGTCGATGCGCTGGGCATCCCGCCGAGCCGGTTGGCCGCAAACGGTTTTGGTGAGTTCCAGCCCGTAAACCCGGCAGACACCCCGGAGGCCCGGGCACAAAACCGCCGGATCGAGCTGAAACTCACCGAAAGGTAACCGAGACACTCGTTAAGGGTACGGGTCAGCGACGACCAAACCGAAAGCTGTTGTCTGGCTTACCCGCAAAGCAGCGCGGGACGACCGGGTAACTTTCGGTCAGGAAATAGGCATACGTTCCAGATGGATATTCAGGCGAAATCGTAAAGGCTCCGTTACATTCATCCAGACTTCCGGCGCCTGCTACATAAGCGTAGTCCTCATTGAACGTGCCATCATGCTTTCCGTCGGGTGCGCTTCCTCCAGGGCGGTTGCCGCTTTTCAATCTGTACGACGACTTCATTTGCGTCACTTTCCCATCCAAAACGCCGGTCATTGCGTAAATCGGGAAGCCGTCTGCCGCGTATCCGATCAGCGGTGAATGTTGGCTGGGTGTATAGTTCAGCAGCTCAATAAAGCCCGTGGGGATGCCGTGGTAATGATATTTTCCATTGGGTTGCACATGGGCATAGTTTTCGTCGAACCCCAAAGTAACCGCGCCCCCAAGCGCATTGTAGGACCAGCCTGAGCGGGGATTGCCGTGCCAAAACTCTGCGGCCAACGGGTCAAACACGACGCCGTTTAGAGACACACCAAAGTTCCAACCCATTTCAAGCGGGGTGGTGGATCGATTGGATTTCGGGTTCGTCGGTACTTTCAAGTTGACGCGCTGCTCGGAAATGCTGTGCGGATTGCCTTGGTTCGGAAAGCGCCCGACAAGGTGATCGGGGATCCCGTTGGCCGAGACGCGTATACTTTTGCGGGTCTCAGAGATTTCAGAGTGGCTGTGCCCCGGATCAACCGTTGCGGCCTGCAGGCGCAACGGTCGTGTTTCCGTTTCGTCATGATACCGAAATCTATGCTGAGCGGTTGCTATGGCGGCAACGGCAGAAAGGGCGAATGCTACGCTCCAAACGGCGACGGTTTTGGTCATCAAAATCACCTTTGCAATTTATCAGTGATAATGAAACGCGCAGGTTTGGCTGTTCCGTCGAAAAAGTTTGTGGCCGAAACGAAATCGCCCGGCTGCTGAACAACCGGGCGATTAGACTTGTTAGGCGAATGCGGCGTCTTAATCCGCGGTCAAAAGCGGAGGTTTGTCGCCCGGAATTCTTGGCTGATCGGGGCCAAGGATATCCAGGTTCAAATCGCCTTTCTTGACAGACACGCGGACCACACCACCCTTGGCCAGCTTGCCGAACAGCAACTCCTCGGCCAGTGGTTTCTTGATGTGTTCCTGAATGACACGACCCAGAGGACGTGCACCCATCTTGTCGTCATACCCTTTTTCCGCCAGCCACGCGGCGGCTTTGGGGGTCAGATCGATGGTCACATTGCGATCCAGCAATTGCGCCTCAAGCTGCAGAACGAACTTCTCGACCACCTGCAGGATGACCTCTTTCGGTAGTGGCGCGAATGAGATCACAGCGTCCAGGCGGTTGCGGAATTCCGGCGTGAACATACGTTCGATTGCGGCCGTATCCTCGCCTTCGCGTCGGTCACGGGCAAAGCCGATGGCGGCCTTGGCCTGTTCCTGCGCACCTGCGTTCGAGGTCATGATCAGCACCACGTTGCGGAAGTTCACCGTACGTCCATTGTGATCGGTCAACTCACCGTGGTCCATCACCTGCAACAGGATGTTGAACACGTCCGGATGGGCCTTTTCGATCTCATCCAGCAGCAGCACGCAATGCGGATGCTGGTCGACGCCATCGGTCAGCAGACCGCCCTGATCAAATCCTACATAGCCCGGAGGCGCGCCGATCAGACGGCTGACGGCGTGCTTCTCCATGTACTCTGACATGTCAAAGCGCAGCAGTTCTACACCCAGCGTATCCGCCAGCTGTTTCGCTACTTCGGTCTTACCCACACCGGTCGGGCCGGCGAACAGATAGTTGCCGATGGGCTTTTCAGGTTCACGCAGACCGGCACGCGCCAGTTTGATTGCACTGGACAGCGCCTCGATTGCCAGATCCTGACCGAATACGACACGTTTCAGCGAGGCCTCGAGGTCTTTCAGCACCTCGGCATCATCTTTGGTGACGTTCTTGGGTGGAATGCGGGCGATCTTGGCGACGACCGCCTCGATTTCCTTGACCCCGATGGTCTTGCGCCGTTTGCTCTCAGCCACCAGATGCTGCGCCGCACCAGCCTCATCGATTACATCGATGGCTTTATCGGGCAGTTTACGGTCGTTGATATAGCGGGCCGACAGTTCCACCGCGGTCTTGATCGCATCGGCGGTATATTTGATCTCATGATGCTCTTCGAAATAGGGTTTCAGACCGCGCAGAATTTTCACGCTATCTTCGACCGAAGGCTCGCTCACGTCGATCTTCTGGAACCGGCGGCTCAGCGCGCGGTCTTTTTCAAAATGCTGACGGAATTCCTTGTATGTGGTCGAGCCCATGGTGCGCAGCTTGCCGCCCTGCAGGGCAGGTTTCAGCAGGTTCGACGCATCCATCGCGCCACCCGAGGTGGCACCGGCACCGATCACGGTGTGGATCTCGTCAATGAACAGCACCGCGTCGGGGTGGTCCTCCAATTCGGTCACAACCGCCTTCAGGCGTTCCTCGAAGTCGCCGCGATAGCGGGTACCTGCCAGCAGAGCACCCATGTCGAGAGAATAAATTGTGGTCTCAGACAGCACATCTGGCGCTTCGCCGCCAACAATCTTGCGTGCCAGGCCTTCGGCGATGGCGGTCTTACCCACGCCCGGATCACCCACCAGCAGCGGGTTGTTCTTGCGGCGGCGGCACAAGACCTGAATACAACGCTCAACCTCGTCAGCTCGACCGATCAACGGGTCGACATCGCCTGCGCGCGATTTAGCGTTCAGGTCAATGCAGTACTTCCCAAGCGCGCTTTCCTTTTGTTCGCCTTCGGTAACGCCAGGTTGAGCTTCTTCCTCGACCTGATCCGCGCCGGATACCGAGCGGTTTTCGCCGTACGCAGGGTCTTTGGCCACGCCATGCGCGATGAAGTTAACCGCGTCATAGCGCGTCATGTCCTGCTCTTGCAGGAAATAGGCCGCATTGCTTTCACGTTCGGCGAAGATGGCGACCAGAACGTTTGCGCCGGTCACTTCGGTCCGGCCCGAGCTTTGGACGTGGATCGCCGCGCGTTGTATGACGCGCTGGAAAGCGGCCGTTGGCACGGCCTCGGAACCGTCGATATCCGTGACCAGATTGGACAGGTCTTCGTCAATGAATTCGACCAGAGTGCTGCGCAGTTCTTCCAGATCGACGCTGCAGGCTTTCATGACGCGGATGGCGTCAGGTTCTTCCAGTAACGCCAGAAGCAGATGCTCTAGCGTGGCAAATTCATGACGCCGTTCATTCGCAGCTGCCAAGGCCGCGTGGATGGCTTGTTCTAATGTGCTCGAGAATGAAGGCACGCGGGTGCTCCTCTGTCTTGGGTCGAAAGGGGCAGGCTTCGGCCGGAACCCCATCCCAACCATGTCCTCATACTATTAGAGTTTGGTTGATCGTGGCCCGGCTTCAAGGGTTTTCTTGCTCTTGACAGTCACATTTCACGTGACCGTGGCCGTGAGGAAGGCAATTTGGGTACTAGAAGCTGTCTTTTCTAGTCCGAATTTCAGCAAAAACGTCTGCGGGGTCTGAATTTTGCATTCCCAAATGAGCCTGAATCGCCGGGTCAGCGGCCCGCAAGAACGGGTTTGTGGCCTTTTCCAGCGCCATCGTCGAAGGAACCGTGGGTTCTCCGGCAGCGCGAGCGCGGTTAATATCATCCGCGCGTTTTTGCAGTGCGGCATTGGTGGGATCGACGGTTAAAGCGAATTTTGCGTTTGATTGCGTGTATTCGTGGCCCGAGCAAACGATTGTCTCATCGGGAAGCGCGGCCAGCTTGCTGAGAGAGGCCCACATCTGCGGTGCCGTGCCTTCGAACAAGCGTCCACACCCCAATGCCATGAGGCTGTCTGCTGTGAAAACCACTGCGCTGTCCGGCATGTAAAAGGCGACATGGCCAACAGTATGGCCGGACACATCCAGCACCCGAATCTGCTCGCTTCCGAATTCAAACGTATCGCCGTCGCTGACCTGCTGATCCAGCGGGGGCAGGCGGTGTGCATCGGAGGCCGCGCCAACAACTTTAGCCGGGTGCTTTTCCAAAATGGCAGACAGGCCATCCACATGGTCCCAATGGTGATGGGTTAGAAGAATATGGGATAATGTCCAGCCGCGCTTGTCCAACTCGGCCAGAATGGGTCCGGCTTCGGGCGCGTCGACCAGTGCGGTATTGCCGCTTGCGGCGTCATGCGCCAGAAATGCGTAATTGTCGCTGAGACATGGGATGGTAACGACCTCAAGAGGCATGGCCTTTTGCCCTTTCGTTGCTAGACTGCGCCCAGCTAAGCCGATTGACCGGGTGTCTGCAATGCATCTTGATGTGCAGGATTTGAGGAACTTCTACTATCGCAGCACTCTGGGTCGTGCCGCGCAGGCGGCGATCCGTGGGCGACTGATCGAGCAATGGCCCGAGGCCAAGGGGCAAACGGTTGCTGGATTCGGCTTCGCGGTTCCATTGCTGCGTCCTTATCTTGCGGACGCCCGCCGCGTGATCGGTTTGATGCCAGGCCCGCAAGGCGTCATGCCCTGGCCCGCCGGAATGCCCAATGTGTCGGTTCTGACCGAAGAAACCCTGTGGCCGATTGAAACAGGTCATGTCGACAAGCTGATTGTGATGCACGGGCTTGAAACCTCGCAGCGGCCCAGCCAATTGCTAAATGAGTGCTGGCGCGTGTTGGGGCCAGGGGGGCGCGCATTCTTTGTCGTGCCCAATCGGGCTGGTTTGTGGTCGCGGACGGATAAGACCCCGTTTGGCTTTGGCCGACCGTACACAGCCTCGCAGCTGGAAAGTCAGCTCAAGGCGCACCACTTCATCCCGGAAAGCCATTGCTCGGCTCTGTATCTGCCGCCGTCATTTCGCCGTTTCTGGCTGAAGTCGGCGAGCCTGATCGAAAAGACTGGCCAAAGGCTGCCAACAGTCATGGCAGGCGGAGTGCTTATGGTTGAGGTGACAAAACACATCCGACCGCCCAGCGGCAGTGTTGCAAAGGATGCCGAACGTCGTCCGATAAAGGCACTTGATGGCCTTCTGAAACCAGCCTGAGCAGCCCGGTCGTTTTCCCTCTTCAATTCGCAAAAATTGAGGGAAAAAGGACACAGGAATCGCAAAAACCTACACTTTCGTAACATTTTTCGTCTGCTTCAGCCGGATAAAAGGGTCGCACCCTCCTTAAGTAATTGAAATTGAACATTTTGTGGATAAACCTGTTGCCGTGATAATATATTGCTAGCTGGGTTCGGCTCTGCTACATCCCCGGTGATTTTGATCCCCGACCGTCTGGCCGGGGTTTCTTCACGCCCCCGGGGTAGCTGCCGCAACGCGAATTCGGGGCCCAAAATATCGGAAGGGTGGACGTGTCCGAACCAGCTTCGATTTCCACAGGCATTGCCAAGCGCTATGCCACCGCGATCTTTGAGATCGCCAAAGAGAATAATGACCTCGCAGGTCTGGAAACCGGAATCAACGATCTGGCAGCAGCATTGGGCGAAAGCGCCGAACTGCGCGACCTGATCGCATCGCCTCTGGTTTCGCGTGCCGAACAAGAAGGCGCCATTACCGCAATCGCTGACAAAATGGGTCTGCACGCCATCATGCGTAACACGCTGGCTCTGATGGCTCAGAAGCGCCGTCTGTTCGTAGTTCCCGAGTTGGTGCAGGTTCTGCGCGACATGCTGGCGGACGAACGTGGCGAAGTGACCGCCGATGTCGCGTCGGCCAAGGCGCTGACCAAGACACAACTGGAAAAACTGTCCAAGACGCTGTCCGAGCGTGTGGGCAAGACCGTGACAATAAATGCGACCGTTGATGAAAGCCTCATTGGCGGTCTTGTCGTTAAAGTGGGCTCGAAGATGATCGATAGCTCGATCCGTTCGAAGCTCAACTCCCTACAGAATGCAATGAAAGAGGTCGGATAAATGGGAATCCAAGCTGCAGAGATTTCTGCAATCCTGAAGGACCAGATCAAGAATTTTGGTCAGGAAGCCGAAGTGGCCGAAATCGGTCGCGTGCTGAGCGTCGGTGACGGGATTGCCCGCGTATACGGTCTGGACAATGTGCAAGCGGGTGAGATGGTCGAATTCCCCGGTGGCATCATGGGCATGGCGCTGAACCTGGAAAGCGACAACGTTGGTGTTGTTATCTTCGGTTCCGACCGTGACATCAAAGAAGGTGACATCGTCAAGCGCACCAACTCGATCGTGGACGTTCCGATTGGTAACGGTCTGCTGGGTCGTGTTGTTGACGGTCTGGGCAACCCGCTGGACGGCAAAGGCCCCATCGAATCCACCGAGCGTGGCGTTGCTGACGTCAAAGCACCTGGCATCATCCCGCGTAAATCGGTTCATGAACCGATGGCAACCGGCCTGAAATCGGTTGACGCGATGATCCCGATTGGTCGTGGCCAGCGTGAGCTGATCATTGGTGACCGTCAGACCGGTAAAACTGCCGTTGCTCTGGACGCCATCCTGAACCAGAAAACCTACAACGATGCAGCAGGCGACGACGAGTCGAAGAAGCTGTACTGCGTTTACGTTGCGATCGGCCAAAAGCGTTCGACCGTTGCGCAGCTGGTGAAGAAACTGGAAGAGTCCGGCGCGATTGACTACTCGATCGTTGTGGCCGCAACCGCGTCCGACCCGGCGCCGATGCAGTTCCTGGCACCCTATGCCGCGACCGCAATGGCCGAATTCTTCCGCGACAATGGCCGCCACGCACTGATCATCTATGATGACCTGTCGAAACAGGCTGTGTCCTATCGTCAGATGTCGCTGCTGCTGCGTCGTCCGCCCGGACGTGAAGCCTATCCTGGCGACGTTTTCTATCTCCACTCCCGCCTGCTGGAGCGTTCGGCGAAGCTGAACGAAGACTTCGGTGCTGGCTCGCTGACCGCTCTGCCGGTTATCGAAACGCAAGGTGGTGACGTTTCGGCGTTTATTCCGACCAACGTGATCTCGATCACCGACGGCCAGATCTTCCTGGAAACCGAACTGTTCTATCAGGGCATCCGTCCTGCTGTGAACACCGGTCTGTCGGTTTCGCGTGTGGGCTCTTCGGCTCAGACCAACTCGATGAAGTCGGTTGCCGGTCCGGTTAAGCTGGAACTGGCTCAGTACCGCGAAATGGCTGCGTTTGCGCAGTTTGGTTCCGACCTTGACGCCGCGACCCAGCAGCTGCTGAACCGTGGTGCGCGTCTGACCGAGCTGATGAAGCAGCCGCAGTACTCGCCGCTGACCAACGCTGAAATCGTCTGTGTCATCTTCGCCGGCACCAACGGTTACCTCGACAAGATCGACGTTTCCGATGTTGGCCGTTACGAAGCTGGCCTGCTGGCGCACCTGCGCGGCAAGCACGCCGACCTGCTTCAGTGGATCACCGACGAAGATCCCAAGATCAAGGGCGACGCTTCCGACAAGATCAAGGCTGCGCTGGACGAATACGCCGCAACCTTCGCTTAAGGGAGAGGCGGGCACATGCCAAATCTTAAGGATCTTAAAAACAGGATCGAGTCGGTCAAATCGACCCGCAAGATCACCAAGGCCATGCAGATGGTCGCGGCTGCAAAACTGCGCCGCGCCCAAGAATCTGCCGAAGCCTCGCGTCCCTATGCTGAACGGTTCAATGCCGTGATGGCGGGGCTGGCGGCATCGGTCGGGGGCAGCGACAGCGCCCCCAAGCTGCTCCGTGGTACGGGCAGTGATGATGTCCACCTGCTGGTTGTCATGACAGCTGAACGCGGCCTGTGTGGCGGCTTCAACTCGAGCATCGCCAAGCTGGCCCGTGTCAAAGCGGAAGAGCTGCGCCTGAAAGGCAAGACGGTCAAGGTTTTGACTGTCGGCAAAAAAGGCCGCGACGCGCTCAAGCGTGACCTTGGCGATCTGTTCGTTGGACATATCGACCTGAGCGAAGTCAAGCGTCTGGGTTACACCAACGCGCAAGACATCGCCAAGGGCATCCTGTCCCGTTTCGATGGGGGTGAGTTCGATGTTGCCACGATCTTCTACTCGAAGTTCGTCAACGTTGTGACCCAGATCCCGACGGCACAACAGGTCATCCCAGCCTCGTTTGAGGATACCGAGGGCGACGACAGTGGTGCCGTGTTCGACTACGAGCCCAGCGAAGAGGCCATTCTGGCCGACCTGCTACCAAAGGGGGTTGCGACTGCAATCTTCTCGGCTCTGCTCGAAAACGGAGCCTCGGAACAGGGTGCACGTATGTCCGCGATGGACAACGCAACACGCAACGCGGGTGAGATGATCGACAAGCTGACGATCCAGTTCAACCGTTCGCGTCAGGCCGTGATCACCAACGAGCTGATTGAAATTATTTCCGGCGCTGAGGCGCTGTAGAGACAAACCGGAGACGAAACATGGCGAATGCAAAAGGCAAAGTCACACAGATCATCGGGGCCGTCGTCGACGTGCACTTCGAAGATCAGCTGCCAGAAATTCTGAACGCGCTGGATACAACCAACAACGGCAAAAAGCTGGTTCTGGAGGTTGCACAGCATCTGGGCGAAAACACTGTCCGCACCATTGCGATGGACGCAACCGAAGGTCTGGTTCGCGGCGAAGCTGTAACTGACACTGGCGCACCGATCGCGGTTCCGGTCGGCAACGCAACACTGGGACGAATCCTGAACGTTGTGGGCGAACCTATCGACGAAAAAGGCCCCGTTGAAACCAAAGAAACGCGCGCCATTCACCAGCCTGCGCCAGACTTTTCGGATCAGGCAACGGAATCCGAAGTTCTGGTTACCGGCATCAAGGTTGTTGACCTGCTGGCCCCTTACGCCAAAGGCGGTAAGATCGGTCTGTTCGGCGGAGCCGGCGTTGGTAAAACAGTTCTGATCATGGAGCTGATCAACAACATCGCCAAAGTGCACTCGGGCGTGTCCGTGTTCGCGGGTGTTGGTGAACGGACCCGTGAAGGCAACGACCTGTATCACGAGATGATCGAATCCGGTGTTATCGTTCCCGAAAAGCTGGAAGATTCGAAAATCGCGCTGGTGTACGGCCAGATGAACGAGCCTCCGGGTGCACGTATGCGGATCGCTCTGTCGGGCCTGACCCTTGCGGAACAATTCCGTGACGCAACCGGTACCGATGTTTTGTTCTTTGTCGACAACATCTTCCGCTTCACACAGGCAGGTTCCGAAGTGTCCGCCCTGTTGGGCCGTATCCCTTCGGCGGTGGGCTATCAGCCGACGCTGGCGACTGACATGGGCGCGATGCAGGAACGGATCACCTCGACCAAGTCGGGCTCGATCACCTCTGTGCAAGCCGTCTACGTCCCTGCGGATGACCTTACCGACCCCGCGCCTGCGACGTCGTTCGCGCACCTCGATGCGACCACCGTTCTGAACCGTGCGATCTCGGAAAAGGGTATTTACCCTGCTGTTGACCCGCTCGATTCGACCTCGCGTCTGCTTGATCCGGCAATCGTCGGTGAAGAGCACTATACCGTTGCGACCGACGTTCAGCAGATCCTCCAGCGCTACAAGTCGCTGCAGGACATCATCGCCATCCTCGGCATGGACGAACTGTCGGAAGAGGACAAACTGACCGTGGCCCGTGCCCGTAAGATCGAACGCTTCATGTCGCAGCCGTTCGACGTGGCACAGGTCTTCACCGGCTCGCCCGGCGTTCAGGTTCCTCTGGATGTCACCATCGCGTCGTTCAAGGCCGTTGTGGCCGGCGAATACGATCACCTGCCCGAGGCAGCCTTCCTGATGGTTGGCGGCATCGACGACGTGATCGCCAAAGCGGAGAAGATGGCCGCAGAAGCCGCCTAAGGAGCAAACCTGATGGCAAACACGATGCAATTCGACCTCGTCAGCCCCGAGCGGAGCCTTGCTTCGCACAGCGCGACCGCGGTCCAGCTTCCCGGCGCGGACGGGGACATGACGGCGATGCCTGATCATGCCCCCACCATCACGACGCTGCGCCCGGGTATCCTGAAGGTCGAGGCACCCGAAGGGTCCAGTGAATATCTGGTCACCGGCGGGTTTGCTCAGATCAATGGCGATGGCCTGTCGGTTCTGGCTGAAAAAGCCATTCCGGTCGCCGAAGTGACACGGTCGCATCTGGACGATCTGGTCGCCGAGGCGCGTGCTTCGCACGAAGCAGCCAAGGCAGGCGATGATCAGACAATTGTCGATGACGCTGCCAAACTGCTGGCCGACATGGAAGCCCTTGGAACGCATATGAGCCTGTAAGGCTCACCGCATTCCGACAGTTAGAAACGGCCCCGTAAACACGGGGCCGTTTTTTTTATCGTGATTTTATCAATGCGACGGGTTAAGGTCCGGAATTACATAGATAAAGACAAATCAATGAAGACGTTTCGAACCCATCCAATTGGTATTGACCAAGGCGAGGCAGTTATTTTTTCCGAATTCGCCGATGGTGGCGAAATGTGGACGGGCGAAGGACCGCGCCAGCGGCGTTCGAGCGTTATGTTCAACCAACCCTTCCGATCAAATCCGGTGGTTCAGATCGGTGTCTCTTTGTGGGATGTGGATACATCTTCCGCTCTGCGCGCCGAAGTCACGGCTGAAGACATCACGCCAGAGGGCTTTAGCGCCGTTTTTCGCACATGGTCCGATACACGGATCGCCCGGATACGGGTCACATGGACCGCCATCGGAGAGGTGGCCCATGACGACGATTGGAATATCTCTTAACGCATCCGGGGGCTAAGGTCTGGCAATACCTTTGTTATTTTTGCTCATAGTTACTGCAGCGCAGAATTGAAATATTCCAAGAACTGAATGGGAAATCCTGTGAAGCGGACGGTCGAATAAGTCGCCAAAGCACCGATTAGAAAGTACACCGGCACTCGAACCAGCGCATATCTGCGCAGAAGAACGCCAACTAACCCAATGACGATCGAGGCAACAAGCAATAAAACCGAAGTATGAAAAGCAATCCGAAAGAACTGATACGCGGTCTCGGTTGCAACTTTTGTAGCTCCGGCTCCTAGAATTAAGCTTGTGCATGCACAAACGTCGAATATCAGGCCTAAAACAGAACTAAGCGTCCGCGCCCTTTTGGACGCCGTGCGGTTCTGACCCGGGCCTGTTTCTGACCCGTCGGAGATTGGTTCGATCCCCTGTTTATTGGCCGCAGTGAAGCCTCAGTACATCAGGACAACGCCAACCACCAGCGCCACCGCGCCCGCAAGCCCCAACCCGGCTGCTGCACCGATCCCGTAGCTCTGCTTTATCGCTTCGTAGTTTTCGTTCGCCTGCCTTACCGCATGTTGTCCGGTGCTCATTAACACAGCGCCAATCAATACCTTTCCGTAATTTGGTCGGGATGACGGGGTTTTGGCAGCCCTTTGTGCAAGAGCAGAATTCGGCTGTGGGCTTTTGGCGTTGATGCGTTGAATTCGATCTTGAAAATTGGTGTTTGACATATGGTATCTTCTTTCAGCTTCGAAATCACTTCATCGTGCCGACGGAATGTGGTGACAATTGGTCGGGAGGGAGCTTCTGAGTTTTCCCAAACAGGCGCAACGTTGAAACCCGTTGTAACTGGGTGTGCGACAAGGACGGGCGGCTAGGCTGAACCACCCACCCGGTTCATAGGGGGCAGGCGCTACATGTTTGCATCCGTGTCGTGGACACGCGGTGATGCACTTAGTTTCACTTTGAATGGCCTTTGGAACGGAGCCCTAACCGTCTTTTTCTTCGATCATGTCCACACGGGTTGCGTGACGCCCGCCTTCGAACTCGGCCTCCAGAAACGCATCTACGATATCCAGGGCCTGACCTTCACCCACGACACGTGCGCCAATCGACAGCATGTTGGCGTTGTTGTGCGCGCGGATCATGCGGGCCGAGAAGGCGTCAGAACACACGCCACAGCGAATGCCCGGAACCTTGTTGGCCGCCATCATGATGCCCTGACCTGTACCACACAGGACGATCCCAAGGTGGCAATCGCCCGAGGCAACGGCCTGAGCCGCAGCTTTACCGTGGATGGGATAATGTGTGCTTTCAGGCGTCTTGGGGCCGATATCGACGACCTCCCAGCCTTGCGCTGCGATGTGGTCGGCGACCGCTTGGCGCAGCTCGATAGCCGCGTGGTCGCTGGAAAGAACAATGCGTTTTGAGGCTGTCACGGGTACGTCCTGTCTTGCTGTGTTGACAAAAAAGGGCGGCTGTAACGCCGCCCAACTCGGTCAGTCCATGTGATACATCGACTCGTAGATCGGTGTCAGTGTCTTGTCCTCGAACAATGAAGACACGCTTGTTCCGTTCCAGATGTTCAGGATCGCCTGAGTAAAAATAGGCGCGGTTGGCACGATGCGGATGTTCTTGGCGTTGGTGATCTCTTTGGTGGGCTGGATCGTGTCGGTCAGCACCAAAGATTTCATTACAGAATTCGTCACACGTTCGACCGCCGGACCGCTCATGACGCCGTGGGTGATGTACGAATGTACCTCTTTCGCGCCGTTATCCAGCAGGACCTGAGCGGCCTTGCAAAGCGTACCGGCAGTGTCGCACATGTCGTCGACGATCAGGCAGATTTTGTCTTTGACGTCGCCAATCACTGTCATCTCAGCCACTTCGCCAGCCTTTTCGCGGCGCTTGTCCACGATCGACAGGGGGGCGTTGATGCGCTTGGCCAATTCCCGCGCGCGGGCAACGCCGCCAACGTCAGGTGATACGACCATAAGCTCGTCCAGATTGTCCTGGAACTGGTGTTTCACATCCAGCGCAAAAATCGGCGATGCATAAAGGTTGTCGACAGGCATGTCGAAGAACCCCTGAATCTGAGCTGCGTGCAGGTCCATGGTCAGGATCCGCTCGATCCCTGCACCGGTCAGCATGTTGGCCACCAACTTGGCGCTGATTGGCGTCCGCGCCTTGGTGCGGCGGTCCTGACGGGCGTAACCAAAGTAGGGGATCACGGCGGTGATACGCTGTGCAGAAGATCGACGCAGCGCGTCAGCGATGATCAGCAGCTCCATCAGGTTGTCATTCGCCGGGTTCGATGTCGGTTGGACAATGAACATATCCTCACCGCGCACGTTTTCGAACACTTCGACGAAAATCTCGCCGTCATTGAAGCGTTCGACCCGCGCATCGACCAGATTCTGATCGACGCCGCGATACAGGCTCATGCGTCGCGAGATAGATTCGGCAAGAGGAAGGTTGGCGTTCCCAGCGATAAGCTTGGGTTCGTTGAGTGTCGGCATCGGCTGAGGTCCCCGGGCAGCAATGGCAATGTGACAGATTCGTGATGTTGACACCGCTTAGCACGGGTCTAACGTCCAGCAAAGATAACGCAGCGGAGAAAGTGCAGATGACCCAGATTGACTACTATTTTGCGACACTCTCGCCCTATACCTACCTTGCAGGTATGCGGTTGGAAGAGGTGGCGGCGAAACATGGCGCGACGATCAACTACAAACCGCTGGATATTGTCGCTCTGTTTGGGCGTACGGGGGGCACTCCTCCCAAAGACCGCCACATCTCTCGCATCGAATATCGGGCGCAGGAACTACAGCGACAGTCCAAGCAGCTTGGTATGGAATTCAATCTACAGCCCGCGCATTGGCCGACCAATGCGGCGCCGTCATCCTATGCGATCATCGCTGCGATCAAGGACGGGTCAGGGGATGTTGGCAAACTTGCGCATTCCTTCGTGCGGGCCTGTTGGGCCGAGGAGAAAGACATCGCGCAGGACGATGTGATCCGCGATTGCCTGACAAAGGCCGGTTTTAATCCGGGGCTGGCGGATAGCGGCCTTCTGGTGGGCGCGGAAACTTATGCCGCCAATCTGGAAGAGGCCGTGGATCGCGGTGTATTTGGCGCGCCGTTTTACATCACCGAAGACGATCAGCGGTTCTGGGGGCAGGACCGGCTGGATGATCTGGACCGCCATATGTCGGAACTGAAGGGGTGAGGGACACCCCCCTGGCAGACAACACTTTTGTCAGAACGTTGGGGCAGGGCGCGCGCGAGGTGCTCGCCCTGCACTGCACAATCGCGCATTCCGGGGCGTGGTCGGGGCTGGCGACGGCTCTAGAGGGCGAGGCGACATTTACGGCCCCCGACATGCCGTCCCATGGCCGCAGCGCGGATTGGGATGGGCACGGGGATTTCTTTGACCAAGTGACCCAACTGTCGGCCGCGCATCTGACCGAACCGATGGATGTGATCGGGCATTCCTTTGGCGGGATGCTAGCCCTTCGGCTGGCTGTCGAGTTTCCGGACCTGGTCCGCAGTGCGGTCCTGATCGAGCCAGTGTTCTTTGCGGTTGCGATTCAGGACACGCCCGATTTGGTGCGGCAACATGATGAAGAGGCGAAACCTGTCTCTGATGCGCTCGCGGCCGGAAATTTTGAGCAGGCCGCCCGTTTGTTCAACCGGATGTGGGGCGCACAGGACGGCCCACGATGGCCCGAATTGCCAGAGCGGACACGCGCGGGAATGATCCGTGGTATTCACGTTGTGCCCGCCGTTGATGACGCTTTGTTCCTTGATCAGAAGGGGATGCTGAACCCTGGCGTTCTCGACCGCGCATCTATGCCGGTTCTGATCCTGAGCGGGTCTGAGACGCACCCCGTCATGCCCGCGATCGGAGAAGGTCTTGCCCGGCGGCTTCCCAATGCCGGAACGGGTGTTGTTTCGGGTGCTGACCACATGGTCCCAATCACTCACCCGGATCAGACGGCTGCCGTCATTCGAAAGTTTTGGGGTGGTCTATCCTGAACCATGTTGTGGACAGGATGACGCCCCTAATCCCTGAAATCACAACAAGCCGATGAACCGGTCGATATCATTCGAGTTGATCGACCAGTCGCAGACCAGTCGACAGGCCAGGATCTCGTCGTCATCCGCACCGTCCAGTTCTGCGCCCCACAGATGATAGACCGCACCCGCTTTGTGCAACTGCTTGTGACGCGCGCGCGAAAACTGCGCAAAGATCATGTTGGCTTGCGGCTCATGTAGAAAGGTTGCGCCTTTGCCGCGTAGACCGCCGGCCAAATGCGCGCAGTTGGCGTTGGCTTGTCGCGCCATCTGCAGCCACAGATCATCGTTCAGATATGCGGCCATCTGGGCGGACAAGTAACGATGCTTGGAGAACAGATGCGCACCACGCTTGCGCCGCAGTTCGAATTCCCAGGCCTTGGATTCGTCAAAGAAAACTACCGCTTCGACACCCATCAACCCGTTCTTGGTGCCGCCAAAGCTGACCGCATCGACGCCCGCTTTCCACGTCATCTCAGCAGGCGAGCAATTGAGCGCGACCAATGCGTTAGTGAACCGGGCACCATCCAGATGAACTGGCAGGTCGTATTCTTTGGCGATACTGCACAGCACCTGCAATTCGGCCAGTGAATAAACCGAGCCACGCTCTGTCACCTGAGTGATCGACACGGGCCCACGCTGGGGGCCGTGCACGCCACGTGTTTCTTCGGCCAAAATCGAGCGACGCAGCGCTGCGGGCTCCATCTTGTCGCCGCCCGGCACCAGTGTCAGCTTTGCGCCGCTATAGAACTCGGGCGCGTTGCATTCATCCTCGTGGATATGCGCGACGGGTGAACAGAACACGGTTTCCCATGGGTTTGAGAGTGTCGCCAGAGCCAGCGAATTCGCGGCTGTCCCGGTGGCTACCAGATAAACTGCGGCCCCTGGCGCTTCGAAGATTCCGCGAATACGATCGCGCACTTCGTTCATCAGGGTGTCCGCGCCATAGGCCATTTGATAGCCCTGATTGGCTTCGTTCAATGCGGCCATGACCTGTGGGTGAACCGGACCGGAATTGTCAGAGGCGAAATACATCAGCTGGGTTCCTCAATGATATAGTCTTCCCACTCTTCCAAGGGGGTTTCGAATTCGGACACCGTGCGCCCCTGAACTGACATGCCAGCTGCGTGCACGCTGTCCGGTGTACCTGATATCAGGGGATGCCATTCGTAAAGCGGTTTCCCCTCCCACAGCAGTCGATAGGCGCAGGTTTGAGGCAGCCAATAGGCGTGATCGTCGATGTTGTTGGGCTTCATCACGATGCATTCCGGGACGAATTGGTGGCGGATGTCGTATTGCGTGCAGCGGCAGGTCTCATCGTCCAGCAGACGGCAGGCGACGCAGGTCAGGGCGACCTCGCCGGTGTCCTCATCCTCAAGCTTGTTCAGGCAGCATTTGCCGCAGCCGTCGCACAAGGCTTCCCATTCGCGCTGGTTCATCTTGGTTAGGGGTTTGCGTTCCCAGAACCGCGGGCCAAGGCCTTTGCGATTGATCGGATCGGTGGTCATAGCGCGGCCAGCAGGATGCGCGCCTTGTCACAATCGGCATCCATCTGCGCGATCAGGGCATCCAGCCCGTCAAACGTCATCTCGGGGCGCAGGTATTCGACCAGGCCGACGGACAGGGTCGAACCATATAGATCGCCTGAGAAATCGAACAGGAAGGTCTCGATATTCGGAACCTCTCCGTTGAACATTGGCCGTACGCCGACAGAGGATGCGCCGTGATAGCTGCCCTGATGAGGTCCGTCGAGCACATCGACCAGCACCGCATAGACGCCAAATTTTGGCGGGTGCAACCCTTCGATAGACATATTCGCGGTGGGGAACCCAAGCTCGCGCCCGCGTTGTTCGCCGCCGATCACTTCGCCCTCGACGCGGTGCCAATGGCCCAGCATTGCCGCTGCGTCGCGGGGGCGGCCATCGGTCAGCGCGGTGCGGATACCAGTCGAGGATACCACATCGTCAGACCGTTCCATCAGCGGTGCAATGGTGACGCCAAACCCCATCTCTTGCCCGAACCGGGCCATATCTTCGGCGGTGCCACTGCGCCCTTTGCCGAAACAGAAATCCGCGCCGACCACGACGTGCGATAGACCAAGTCCCTCGCAGATGACATTGCGGGCAAAGCCTTCGGGCGTCAGACCGGCAAGCGCTGCATTGAACGGCAATTCGTACAGCTTTTGTACACCCAGTTTCTCCAACCGGTGCGCACGTGCGTTTCCGCGCATCAGACGAAAAGGTGGGGCATCGGGTGCAAAGTACTCGCGAGGGTGAGGCTCGAACGTCAGAACACCAAGCGGAGCATCCGGGGCCACGCTTTGTGCAAGTTCAATCACCGACTGATGGCCCACATGTACGCCATCGAAGTTCCCGATTGCCACACTGGCACCGCGGTCTTCTGGCTCGACAAACTGGAAATCACGGATGATCTGCATGCAGCTTGCCTAGCGGGACTGGAGACCGGGTTCAAGCACCTGATTGGTCCAAATGCTGCGCAACAAAAAAGGGCACCGTTTCCGGCGCCCTTCAAAAGGATAGAGGTATCGAGGCTTCAGTCGAATTTGCGCGACGGGGCCAGAACCATCGCTTCGCCCACCAACACCTTCTTGCCGTCGACCGCACAGTGACAATCCAGTTTCACGCGACGCTTGGCAAAATCAATATCGATCACTTTGACCTCGGCATAGACCATATCACCGGGGCGCACCGGAGCCAGAAATTTGAGAGACTGACCCATATAGACCGTGCCGTGGCCCGGCAGCTGCTCGCCGATCACGGCCGAGATCAGGCCCGCCGTCAACATGCCGTGGGCGATACGCCCTTCAAAGATCGTGTCGCGGGCATAGTCGTCGTCCAAGTGTACGGGATTCCGGTCCGTCGAAACCTGCGCGAACATCTCGATATCTTCGTCCGTCACCACTTTGCGCAGGTGGCGGGTCATGCCCATCTCGATGTCTTCAATACAGATCGTGCCGCGTGGAAGATTATCCAACATGTCGCCCTCACTCGAGTTCAATGGGCAACAAAACAACTCAAGTTGCCCCGGTTTGGCAACTTTATTACTTCGCAACTGCAGAAAATCAAGTCTTTTCTGACTACCTCAATCGACCGATTGTGTAGGTAGGATTGATGTTTTCCTTTGCAATATAATCACTTAGGGATTCATGATGCGGATGATGCTCAGTTTTTGTTTCCGCTGCGGCCAAACCACCCGAGATGAACAGAGAATCAATCCCTTCGCCCATACCGCCGAGAATGTCCGTATGTGGGCCGTCGCCGATCACAAGAATGTCGCCATCAGGGATGTCATGACCCAATTCCTGCAGCCTGCGCCGCGCAAGATCATAGATCGGCGGGTGGGGTTTTCCGAAATACAGGCTCTCGCCTCCCATCTCGGTATACAGCTTCGCCAACGCGCCCGCGCACCATTCGCGTATCTCGCCCCGGTCAACAACGATGTCGGGGTTGGCGCAGAGCAGCTTCATGCCTTTCTGCTTGGCATAGAGGAAATCGGCGCGATTGACCGCCGGATCCGCCATTGGGTCGAACGGCCCGCAGCAGACGATCCCTTCGGCCTCATCCAGCGGGACACGTTCGATGTGGATCGGATGGTGTAGTATTTTTAGCGGCTCAAAGAAACCCGCGTCGCGTTCCCATTCCCCCATGAAATAGACTTTTTCACCAACCGCCCCACGGAACATGGCCGACCGAGCCGAGTCCCCGCTGGTGGCGATGGTGTCATAGGCATCTGCGGGGACATTGAACTGCCCAAGCTGCTCAGCCACGCCAGCACGCGGTTTGGGTGAGTTGGTGACCAGCACAACGATCCCGCCTTGCGCCCGGTAGTTTTGCAAAGCCGCGACCGCATCGGGATAGGCAGTGATGCCGTTGTGAACGCATCCCCACAGGTCAACGAACAGTGCCTTGTAGCGGCCTGAAATCTCGGAAAGCGTGTGGATGATCTGGGTCATGGGAGCCTCGGGACCTGAAATTCTGAGTTGTGACAGCTATGGCAAAGCTTTCACCTCTTGGCCATCCCGCAATATCAATTGCGGGTCGAACACGGTGTGTCTGATCGCGTCATTCGACGATTTCTTCGACATCGGGTGCTTGTTGGACGTTTTCGGTGCCCAATATGATCTGTGCGCCGATCCTGTTCTGGAAACGCACTACGACCAGAAAACCCGGCCCCAGTTCTTTCTGAAGTACGTCGACCAAAGGCGTGTCACGCAGGGTCTCGGGCAGCAAACCGGCGATCGAGGATACTTTGTAAGCCGCTTCAATCGGAAGGTCCACGATCAGCCAAATATCGGCGTGTTTACGTTTGGCATTCACGTCCACGCGGATGATCTCAACTGAGACCGGATCGGCCCAGTCCCGGATCGTTTGCGCCAACTGCGCCTCGGTCCGGGTTTCGAGGTAACGGTTGTAGGTCGACTTTCCCAGTTGAAGGACAACGAAGGCTAGGAATGCCAGTGTCACCACCACGCTTGCGGTGAAGTTCAGCTTGCGCCTACCCTTGCTAAACACCACCGCCCGCGCTGCATACACGATGTAAACCGCGCAAGCGGACAGAATGATCGCACCAAGGTTGGTGGCAAACAGCAGGCCGGCTTCATAGGCCTCGGCGGGTTCGTCGAAATACAGCAACACACCCGATGCAGACAGAGGTGGCACCAATGACACGCCGATGGCTGCACCGGGAAGTAGGCTGGCCTCGGACCGGTTGATCTGAACGTAGGCGGCGGCCACCCCGGCGGCCAGCGCAACGATCAGATCCTCGGTGCCCGGATCCGTTCTGGCCAGAACCTGATCGGGGATCAGAATACCGCGCGGGACGTCTGCGACATAGACGAGAAGCCACGCCAGCAAGACGCTGATTACCGCCGCGCCGCAGACGATCAGAGCTAACTTGAACGCGCGACCCAGCCACCCCATGACCATCGCGGCCGCGACCCCAAGGATAGGTGTCATCAATGGCGCAACAAGCATTGCGGCAATGACCACCGCACCGGAATCTCGCAGCATGCCCATCGTGGCGATCACAACGGATAAGGTCAGAAGCATGGCAAACCGTCGCCAATAGGCAGATTTGTCCTTGCCTTCAAACCTCAGGATGTCGCGTGTGGTGCTGAACTTGCGGGAACTCATGAACGTCGTCTGACCCAATTCGCTGTCTGGCTATTGATGTCAGACTACCAACGGATGCCATTCGCGCAAAACAATAGTAGCAAAGAAAAAAGGCGCCCGGGAGGGGCGCCTTTCGGTTGGGATGTTTGTCAGCGTCAAACCTTGAGGTTCGGGATGATCTGTTTTTTGCGGCTCATGATGCCAGGCAGGACTACGGCATCGCCGTCCACGCTTGCGCCAAAGCTCTTTTCCGCGACGCCTTTGACCAGATCGTTCGGCACCAGCAGGGTGGCCTCTTCGTTCAGGATATCGACCACGAACAGCAGAACCTGATCAACGCCGTCTTCCTTGGCTACGTCAGCCATCGAACCCGCCAGGCTGGCCTTGCGGTCCAGAACGACGCCCGGTGCAGTGGTTTCCAGAACCGAAACGCGGAACTTGGTGCCGTCGACCTCATATTCCTTGCTGTCCATTCGGATCAGTTCGGCGTCCGAAAAAGACGACACATCCGATTTGGCCGCGAACATTTCCGCGGCATAGGTCGCAACGTCCAGACCCAGATCAGCGGCCAGCCTCTCGGCCACTGCGCGGTCATGTGCGGTGGTGGTGGGTGAGCGGAATTCCAGCGTATCCGACAGGATGCAGGTCAGTGCGGCGGCTTTGATGGCGTCGGGCATCTTGGCGGCGTCGTCACCGATCAGGTCCATCATGATGGTCGCAGTGCAAGCCAGCGGACGCACGGTGATGTCGATCGGGCCTTTGGTTTCCAGACCGCCAACCAGCTTGTGGTGGTCGATGATTGCGCGGATGTCGGCGCTGTTTACGCTGGCTGGCAGCTCGGCCGGGTTGTTGGTGTCCACGATGACTACCGGTGCGCCCTCGGCCACGTCCTCGATGATGCGCGGCTTTGGCAGGTCCCAGCGCTGCAGCAGGAATGCCGCTTCGGTGTTGGGTTCGCCCAGCAAAACCGGCTCAGCCTGTTCGCCTTTGATTTCGTTCAGGTACCATGACCACAGGATAGGTGAGCCTGTGGAGTCGGTGTCGGGGGATTTATGTCCAAATACGAGCGTTGTCATGTCAGCGTCCTGAGGGTGATCATTTTGCGCGCCTTATAGGGCGGTCCGCCGGGGTTGTCACCCGACAGTGTTTACGCTGCGACGGTTGGTCTGAAATCGAGGTGGGGTCAGAACGGGGCGCGGGTCAGGGTGTACCCAGTCTGTTGCAATTGGTTCAGCAGCCCGTAGTCGCCCCCAAGATGCCCGGCACCGACCGCGATCACGACAGTTTGGTCCTGAATGTTTAGAATTTTCTGCATCCAGTTGCTGTTGCGCTCGACCAGAAGTTTTTGTTCGAAATCGTTCCATTCCTCGTCGAAAACCTCGGGCGGCAGCCCCGAGTCTTCCAAGCCCTGCAGGCGGGCGAGCTGGATGATTTCGACATGCTTCTCTTCCAGGTAGGCGTTGGCCATCGTCGCCAGTTGATCCTCGCTGCCGCCCATGGCGCCGGCCATCCGCACAAGGGACTGGACCTGCTTTTCGATGGGGTGGCTGTCGAACATACTCATAAGATCGGCAATCTGTTCAAGCGAGCGTTTGGGGATGCCCAATTCGTCAGCCAGCTGATCCAGACGGGCGTCCATCCCGTGGTTTGCAGTGGGGTCCTGCATCATACACGGGGGGATGCCCAGCATCATGCTTAGAAACCAGGGACGCATTTTGGTTGCCATCCAGCCAGGGATACCGCGTTCGGATAACCCGTCGGACAGGGCAGACCAGTCCTCATCGGACATCAGGTCAATCAGGCTGGGTCCCGAGGTGATCATCACCGGGCTCATGTCCTTGGCCAGGTCTTGTTCGAACGCGTCCATTTCTTCCTGCGTTACCTCGAAATAAAACGCGTCCGCATCGCTGAGGGCCGGCGTTAGTCGTTCGACCACTGCGTCCATGCGTGGGTCATTGGCATGCAACGTACCAACAAGGTGCAGGGTCGTGTCGCCCTTGGACGCGATCCAGTGATTACCTTCGGGAAACGGGATATCGGCCACTGCCTGTTGCAGTTCGGACTTTACCGCAGGGCTCAGTCCCGGCCTCAGATCATTCCCTTCGCATGCGGCCTGTACGGCGGCGGGCAGGAAAAGGAAAAGCAGCGGTGCAAACAAGCGCATAAGGATCATCTCGGAATCTTCAGTGTGATCGCGACATTGCCTTTGCGCAGCATTGTATTCAAGTCAGATGCAGGTGATGGCTGGCGTTCGCGGCAAATTTGCATAGCATGGCGAAATGGACCGCGAGCAGGATCTATACCCGCCGATCAAGGCGCTGTTCGAGCGTCAGGGCTATACCGTCAAAGGCGAAGTCGGCGCTGCCGATATCGTCGCTGTTCGGGATGGCGATGAGCCGGTGATTGTTGAGCTGAAGCTGCGGTTCTCATTGGCGCTGTTTCATCAGGCGATCACGCGGTTAAGGGTGACTGACCAGGTCTATGTCGGCGTGTGCAAACCCAAGGGGCGAACGGCGCGGCGTGCGTTAAAGGACAATTTGGCGCTGTGCCGCAGACTTGGTCTCGGTCTGATCACTGTACGTGCTGACGGCGCGGTCGAGGTGCAATGTGACCCTGGCCCGTATGCACCGCGAAAAAACAAAGCAAAAGCGGCTCGTCTTTTGCGTGAATTTGACCGGCTTGAAGGTGACCCCAACGCAGGTGGGGCCACCCGGCACGGGATCGTGACGGCCTATCGTCAGGACGCGCTGAAATGTGCAGCCCATCTGGCCGAATGCGGCGCGACAAAGGGGGCGGAAGTTGCCCAATCCACCGGCGTCGCCCAGGCCACGCGCCTGATGCGGGACAATCACTACGGGTGGTTCGACAAGGTCGAGAAAGGGGTCTATGCGCTGTCGGCTACGGGGGCCGAAGGGTTGAAGCACTGGGCGTATAGCTGGGAAGATGCGAACTAGTCAGGCCGTGCGGCGATTTCGGAAATCATAGCGCGGCCAATATCTGAAAGGACGGCATTGCGTTCAGGAAATGGCGCATCGCTTTCGGTCAGATAGATGGCGGCCAGATAGGTGCGGGGCTCGGGTGTCTGCAAAAAGGCAACGATCGCTCGGCTGCCGTGGCCTCCGGCACCGGTCTTGTCCCCGATCGTCCACCCGTCAGGCACGTGCGCGCGGATAAGACCGTCGGCCACTTGATCGTCTATCATCCATTGCCTGAGTTGAGCAGAGGATGCGGGTGAGAGCGTCTGGCCAAATAGCAACCGGTCCAGCGTCGCCAGTATTGTCCGAGGCGTTGTAGTGTCGCGCGGATCGCCTGGAGTGGCTTCGTTCAGCGCCGTCTCCCATCGATCAAGGCGGGTGATGTCGTCGCCGTTTGTCCGAAGAAACTCGGTCAGTCCGGCAGGCCCATCCAAGCGGCGCAACAGCAGATTGGCCGCAGCATTGTCGCTGATCGTCATTGTTGCTTCGCATAGCGCTCCGACAGTCATACCGGTCTCAACATATTTGCTGGTGACAGGGGCGTAATCTACCAGGTCCGTCGTCTGGTACGTGACGTGATCTGACAGGCTTTCCGTACCTGCATCCACCTCTGCCAGCACGGCGCCGCACAAGAGCGTTTTGAACGTGCTGGACATCGGAAACAGCTCATCGGCGCGGTATGAAACTTCCCATTCGTTGCCGGGATCATAAAGTAGCAGTCCGATCCGGGCATCAAGGCGGCGCTCCCAGCTCTGGACCGTTTCGGTAAGGGGCTGCGCCTGTGCTGATGTGGCTAAACCAACAGTAATAGTAATTAAAAACAACAGGGTAGTTGTGATTTTCCTGAGCCCACGCATCGAATCTGCCTTGGTCAAATGTGGTTGCCATCACCTTAGTTGGCTAGGGCGCTGTGTAAACCGGGCGTTCTGGGGCTCTGCGTGCGAAAAATATTCAGGCAACTTGTTGACTCGGTCATTTCGACCCCCTAGCTATGCGTCGTTATCACTCTCTACTACCGAGTGCTAACGCCTCGCTGAAAGGCGGGGGGAGGATAGATAAACTTTGAGCCCAAGGAGCTGCAAAGATGGCATTGAAACCGCTTCATGACCGTGTGCTGGTTCGTCGTACCGAAAGCGATGAGAAAACCGCAGGCGGGTTGATCATTCCCGAAAGCGCAAAAGAAAAGCCCAGCGAAGGCGAAGTCGTTTCGACCGGTGAAGGCGCGCGCAAGGACAGCGGCGAACTGATCGCAATGGCTGTAAAAGCTGGCGACAAGATCCTGTTCGGCAAGTGGTCGGGCACCGAGGTTCAGGTCAACGGCGAAGAGCTGCTGATGATGAAAGAAAGCGACATCATGGGGATCATCGAGTAAGCGCCCGCGCTTCTCTGATCTTCATTTCCAACATTTTTCTCAAGGAGAAACAACATGGCTGCTAAGGACGTCAAGTTCGACACCGATGCCCGCAACCGCATGCTGTCAGGTGTGAACATCCTGGCCGATGCTGTCAAAGTGACCCTGGGCCCCAAAGGCCGCAACGTGGTTCTGGACAAATCCTTCGGCGCACCGCGCATCACCAAAGACGGTGTATCGGTTGCCAAGGAAATCGAACT
Source organism: Ruegeria sp. CDSC002 (assembly GCF_059610905.1). NCBI lineage: Bacteria > Pseudomonadati > Pseudomonadota > Alphaproteobacteria > Rhodobacterales > Roseobacteraceae > Ruegeria > Ruegeria sp. CDSC002. The sequence goes on along the minus strand of NZ_JBXWOM010000003.1, from coordinate 354,084 downwards.
GGAAGACAAGTTCGAAAACATGGGCGCGCAGATGGTGAAAGAAGTCGCCAGCCGCACCAATGACGAAGCCGGCGACGGCACCACCACTGCAACTGTTCTGGCTCAGTCGATCGTCAAAGAAGGTCTGAAGCAGGTTGCTGCTGGCCTGAACCCGATGGACCTGAAGCGCGGCATCGACCTGGCAACTGCCAAGGTCGTTGAAGGCATCAAAGAGATGGCGCGTGAAGTCAAAGACTCGGCAGAAGTCGCTCAGGTTGGCACCATCTCGGCCAACGGCGAAGCCGAAATCGGTCAGCAAATCGCAGACGCGATGCAGAAGGTTGGCAACGAAGGCGTTATCACCGTCGAAGAAAACAAAGGTCTGGAAACCGAGACCGATGTTGTCGAAGGTATGCAGTTCGACCGTGGCTACCTGTCGCCTTACTTCGTCACCAATGCTGACAAGATGATCGCAGATCTCGACGACTGCATGATCCTGCTGCACGAAAAGAAACTGTCCTCGCTGCAGCCGATGGTTCCGCTGCTGGAGCAAGTGATCCAGTCGCAAAAGCCGCTGCTGATCATTGCTGAAGACGTTGAAGGCGAAGCGCTGGCAACTCTGGTTGTCAACAAACTGCGCGGCGGCCTGAAAATTGCTGCTGTCAAAGCACCGGGCTTCGGCGATCGCCGCAAGGCCATGCTGCAGGACATCGCAATCCTGACCGGCGGTCAGGTCATCAGCGAAGATCTGGGCATGAAGCTCGAGTCCGTCACTATGGACATGCTGGGCACTGCCAAGAAAATCGAAATCACCAAAGACGAAACCACCATCGTCGACGGTGCTGGCGAGAAAGCCGAGATCGAAGCACGTGTTGCTCAGATCCGCACTCAGATCGAAGAAACCTCGTCGGACTACGACCGTGAGAAGCTGCAAGAGCGCGTTGCCAAACTGGCAGGCGGTGTTGCTGTTATCCGCGTAGGTGGCATGACCGAAGTTGAAGTGAAAGAGCGTAAGGATCGTGTTGACGATGCTCTGAACGCAACGCGCGCAGCCGTTCAGGAAGGCGTTGTTGTGGGCGGTGGCGTTTCGCTGGTTCAGGCCGGTAAAGCACTGGACACTCTGAAAGGCGCAAACGCTGATCAGGACGCAGGCATCAATATCGTGCGTAAAGCCATCGAAGCGCCGCTGCGCCAGATTGCTGAGAACGCGGGCGTCGACGGCGCAGTTGTTGCAGGCAAAGTTCGCGAATCTTCGGAAGCGGCCTTTGGTTTCAACGCTCAGACCGAAGAGTATGGCGACATGTTCTCGTTCGGCGTTATCGATCCGGCCAAAGTTGTCCGCACTGCGCTGGAAGATGCAGCATCGGTTGCTGGCCTGCTGGTCACCACCGAAGCAATGGTTGCTGACAAGCCTGCCAAAGACGGCGCGCCTGCTGGCGGCGGCATGCCCGACATGGGCGGCATGGGCGGCATGATGTAAGACGTCGAATTCGCCTCGGCGAATTCTGACGGTCCCGACAGGCGCTTGGCTGTAAGGCCAAGCTGCCGAAGGGGAAGCCTTAAAATATAGGGACGGGGTCGCCTTCGGGCGGCCCCGTTTCGTTTTGCGGACCACCCGCGGGGATGTGAGTGTGCAAAACGCGCCGAAACCGGTTATGCGGTTGATATGAAACTGTTCCTACTCACGTGCCTGACGATGTGCGCCTTTGCGTCCAACTCAATACTTAATCGTCTGGCGATTGATAGTGGCGCCAGCGATCCTGCTGCCTTTGCCGTGGTGCGGGTCTTAGCTGGTGCAGTGGTGCTGGCCGGGTTGGTTCTTCTAAGGGCTGGCCACTTGCCCCTGTTTGACCGACGCAGGATTGCCGGGGCGGGGTCGTTGTCCCTGTATATGATCGGATTCTCGGTCGCCTATCTGACGCTGGACGCGGGTCTTGGCGCGCTGATCCTGTTTGGGGTGGTGCAGGTGACGATGTTCACTGTGACATCAGTGAAAGGCACGCTGCCCACTGGTCGGCAGATCGCGGGCGCCGCAATCGCGTTGCTGGGGTTGGTCTACGTGCTGTGGCCGTCCGGATCGATACAGGTCAACCCGATCGGGGCTGTCCTGATGATCGCCGCCGGGATCGGCTGGGCGATCTATTCGTTGGTTGGCAAGTCCGAACCGGATGCCTTATCCGGCACTGCGGCCAATTTTGTCGTGGCATTGCCCGTGACAACGCTGGCTTTGTTGGCGACAGGAGGGGCCTGGCACATGACCGCTAACGGATACTTGCTGGCCGCGTTGGCCGGCGCGGTTACTTCGGGGATGGGGTATGCGCTTTGGTATCAGGTTTTGCGGGAATTGACGCCCACAACGGCGGCCGTCGTGCAACTCAGCGTTCCGATCATAGCCATTGTTGGCGGTGTCCTCCTGCTGGGCGAGGCCGCCAGTCTGCGCCTGATCCTGGGGGCGGGTCTGGTATTGGGCGGAATTGCACTGGCCGTTCTGCGCAGGACGCCGCGGTAGGGGTTTATTCGCTGGACGTTAGGCCTTATCTGGCGGCTATGCGTTGTTTGCTTGCACTCTTTCTGTTCTTTGTGCCTGCCATTGTGCAGGCAAAATGCGTGGTCCTGCTGCATGGGCTGGCACGGACCGAAGCGTCCTTTACCGTGATGGAGCAGCTGTTCAAGACGCATGGTTATACCGTCGTGCGCCCGGGATATCCGTCCACTGACCTACCTATTCCCGAATTGGCTGCACAGACACTGCCGGACGCGTTTGCTGAATGCGGTGACGATAAAGTCAATGTGGTTGCGCATTCGATGGGTGGTATCCTGTTGCGCTATTGGCTGCAGGATAACCATCCGGAGAATCTGGGCCGCGTAGTCATGCTCGGGCCGCCCAATCAAGGAAGTCAGCTGGTGGACGAACTTAGCGCGTATGAGGTGTTTGGGATGCTGAATGGCCCAGCTGGCCTGGCGCTGGGCACAGGCCCCGAAGGTATCCCAAGGCAACTGCCGCCAGCGGATTTCGAACTGGGTGTCATCGCCGGTGAGAATTCGCTGAACCCGCTGTTTTCGTCGATGATCGATGGGTCGGATGACGGCAAGGTCTCGGTTGAGACCACCAAGGTCGAAGGGATGGCGGACCATATCGTTTTGCCGGTGACACACACATTCATGATGAACAACCCGCGCGTAATGGCGCAGGCGTTGCATTTCATAGAGTTTGGGCAGTTTGACCCACAGATTACTTGGTTGGACGGGGTGATGGAAATCATCGACGAAATCTGCATCGGGCAGGATTGTTCGGAACCCGCGTCGGAGCCCTCCCAATGACTGCACTTTCTCTGACTTTAACCGGCGCAGAGGTCTTGTTGCCGGACCAAGGGATGACTCGTGCAGACCTGCCCATTGCCGAGGGGATCGTGCAAGAGGACCGCGCAGGCAGAACAATCGATCTATCGGGATATCTTGTGATGCCCGGTATTATCGATCTGCACGGTGATGGGTTTGAGCGTCATATCGCACCGCGCCGCGGGGCGATGAAGCAGATGGGCGAGGGTATTTTGTCGGTCGAAGCTGAACTGGCCGCCAACGGGATCACGACGGCGGTTCTGGCCCAGTTCCTGAGTTGGGAGGGCGGCGTACGCGGCCCGGAATTCGCTGGCCAAGTGTTTGATGCTATCGCGTCGGTCAAAGATCGCGTCGTGACTGATCTGCTACCTCAGCTACGGTTCGAAACCCACATGCTGGAGGAATACCCCAGCCTGCTTGAACGCATCACCGATTGGCAGGTGCCCTATGTCGTGTTCAACGACCACTTGCCGCATGACCGGTTGGCCGAGGGGCGCAAGCCGCCACGTTTGACGGGTCAGGCGCTTAAGGCCGGACGCAATCCGGACGCACATTTTGAGATGCTGCTGTCCATGCATGCCCGCCGGGATGACGTGCCCGCTGCCTTAGACACACTCTGTACGGCGCTGGCCGAGCAGGGTGTCCGTATGGGCAGTCATGACGACGCAACCGCCCAAACCCGCGCCGATTGGCGGGCGCGGGGGGCGCAGATCGCGGAATTCCCAGAAACGCTAGAGGCAGCCGAGGCTGCACGGGCTGCTGGGGATCACGTGATTCTCGGATCACCCAACGTGGTGCGTGGCGGATCGCACAAGGGCAACGTCAGTGCGTTGGATCTGATCACGATGGGGCTGTGCGATGCCTTGGCATCGGACTATCACTATCCCAGCCCGCGGCGGGCTGCGCTGATGCTTGCCAAATCTGGCCTGCTGGATTTGGCAATGGCGTGGGCGCTGGTGTCATCAGGGCCGGCGCGAGTTCTTGGGTTGCAGGACCGGGGCACACTTGCCCCTGGTCAGCGCGCAGACATGGTGATCCTTGATGCTCGGTCCCACCGCGTCGCCGCCACGCTGGCGGGCGGGCGGGTTAGCTTCATGTCAGGCGATATCGCCGCACGGTTCGTGGGCTGAGTTACCGCGAGATACGGTTGAAATGCGCCATTTTGCGGCCCGCCTTTACCTCGGCCTTGCCATATAGATGCAGCGCTACGTCGCGTTCCCGTGCTAATTCCGGCACACGGTCCATATCATCACCGATCAAGTTCTCCATGACCACGTCCGAATGGCGTTGACCATCACCCAGGGGCCATCCCGCCACAGCGCGGATATGCTGTTCGAACTGATCCACCGCGCAGCCGTTCTGTGTCCAGTGACCCGAGTTGTGCACCCGAGGCGCAACCTCATTCACGATCAACCCTTCTGACGTGACGAACAGTTCGACACCCATGACACCGACGTAATCCAGCGCGTTCAAGATATTGGCGGCCAGAAGAACAGCATCGGTTCGTTGCGCCGGGGCAAGGCGGGCGGGTACCGTGGTGGTGTGCAAGATGCCATCGCGGTGCACGTTTTCACCGGGGTCGAAACAGGACACTTGACCGTCGATGCTGCGGGCGGCGATGACCGATACCTCGTGGCTGAAATTTACGAACCCTTCGAGGATTGCGGGCGCGCCTGCCATATCGGCCAGTGCGGCCTCGGCATCCTCGGGGCCGCGCAACCGCGCCTGTCCCTTGCCGTCATAGCCGAAACGACGTGTTTTCAGGATGGCTGGCGTGCCAATCTGGTCAATCGCTGCCTTTAGGCTGTCCAGATTGGTGATGTCGGCGAACGGCGCTGTCTTCAAACCCAACCCGGCAAGGAAAGTCTTTTCGGTCAGTCGATCTTGACTGACACGCAGCGCCTCGCGCCCCGGATGGATAGGGCAATGTGCTTCCAACAGGTCCAGCGCTTCGGTCGGGATATTTTCGAATTCATAGGTGATGACATCGACGGACTCGGCAAAGGCCTTCAGTGCCGCAGCGTCATCATAAGCTGCAGTCGTTACATGATCCGCCACCTGACCGGCGGGTGGGTTGGCTCCCGGCTCAAAGATGTGGGTTACAAAGCCCAACCGGGCCGCCGCGACGGACAACATCCGGCCTAATTGGCCACCGCCCAGAATTCCAATCCGCGCCCCCGGAGCAAGCATGTCCGTCATCAATCAGTCTCCAACCTTTTTCCAATCGCCTGCAGGGCCGAGCGCAGCGCATCATGTGCGTTGCCCGCATGCAAGGCCTGCGTCATTTGCAGGCTGAGTGTTCCATCCGTTGCCAGCGCGTCCCGCTCTTCGGCCAAACGCCCGGCTTGCCCGGTTTGCATCGTGTGCAGAAACCCGGATAGCAGCTGTGTCGTATAAAACTCTGAGGCATCCGCGTCGCCCGTTTGCTCGGCCAGCCACTCGGCACCCGTTGCCAACACGTCCAGAATGCCCGGGACCATGGCGCAGACGGCAAAATGTGCATTCAGCGCGGCCTCGTTGGATACCTTGACGACCGGGTTTTCGGGCTCGAACAATTCAGCCAGCAAGGCGTCGTTTCCGAACGCTGCAAGCGGGCATCCACCTTGCTGAAGAAAACCCAATGGGATCGTTTGTACAAAGTCAGTTGCGGGGGCGCATAACGCGGCAAGCTGATCCACCGATACAGCCGCCATCACTGACACGATCTGCTGATCCGAGCGAAAGTTTAGCTGTTCCAATACTTCCGGGGCGATTTGAGGGCGCAGGCAAAGAAAAACGATATCTGATGCGTCAAGAACCGCTTGTGGGTTCGCGACCACGATATCCAGTTCAGCTTTCAGTTCGGACGAGACTGTGGCGTTGCGCTCTGTCACAGCGATCTCGTGCCCTTTTGCCGCAAGAAAACGCGCAATGGGGGCTGCAATGTGTCCGGTTCCGATGAAGCCGATACGGCTCATCCCTGCGGTTCCTCGGGGATCGAGGCCGAAAGGGCCGCGCGCCAGGCATCCAGACGATCAGCCAGCGCTGGGTCTTGCAGAGCAAGGATACCGGCCGCCATCAACCCGGCATTGGCCCCACCGGCCGAGCCGATAGCCATCGTCGCCACCGGAAAGCCTTTGGGCATCTGCACAATGGAATACAGCGAATCGACGCCGGACAGGGCCCGCGTCTGCACAGGCACACCGATCACCGGCACGCGGGTTTTTGAGGCCATCATCCCAGGCAGATGCGCAGCACCGCCCGCACCGGCGATAATCACATCCAGGCCGCGCTGAACGGCGGTTTTGCCATAGTCCCAAAGGCGATCAGGGGTGCGGTGGGCCGAAACGATGCGTTTTTCATACGCAATGCCCAGTTCATCCAGAATGTCTGCGGCTTCTTTCATCGTGGGCCAGTCCGACTGGCTGCCCATGATGATCCCCACTTTCACATCGCTCATCCGCTTGTCGCCCTTGCCTGCCGAAAGAGCGCGCACTATAGCCAAATCGGCCTATCTGGCAATGCGGTACAGGGCCTTCAGGCGATGATATCCGGGGTCAGACGATCCTCGATCAGGCGAATGATGTCCTTAAGGCGCAGTTTCTGCTTTTTCAGCCGCTTGATCGTTAACTGATCCGACGTCCCCGTCGCTTGCAGCGCCTCGATCGCCTCGTCCAGATCGCGGTGCTGGCGGCGAAATACCTCCAGCTCGACCCGAAGAACTTCATCTGTTTTCATTGAAATGTCAGTGGGCGCGTTCATGAACGACTCGGTTGTTGTTGTGGTGCTTTCCACACAAGATAGTGTGTCAGGGTTTATCCGGCCAGACCTTGTGGACATCCCTGCATATTCCCATATTCTATCATACGCGGTTGCCAAAACGGGACCGCACCACACGTCGCTTTGGCAATAAAGGACGAAAATACGTGTCGAAACTTACTCTTGGCTCATACCCGCATCTTTTGGGGTTCGAGCAATTGGAACGCCTTCTAGAACGGTCTGCAAAGGCCGGAAACGAAGGATACCCGCCCTATAACATCGAACAGACCTCGGATTTTTCCTATCGTATCACCTTGGCAGTTGCCGGTTTTGCGGAAGAGGACCTGTCGATTACCATCGAGGATCGCCAACTGGTGATCCGGGGCCGTCAACGCGACGATAGCGAGGGGCGCATCTTTCTGCATCGCGGCATCGCGGCGCGTCAGTTCCAGCGCATGTTTGTGCTAGCGGACGGTGTCGAGGTGGGCGAGGCGATCATGGAAAACGGTCTGCTGCATGTGGATCTGACCCGCGCCGTGCCTGAAACCGTGGTTCAGACAATCAATATACGGAAGGGGTAAGAGCAATGAATACACCGATTGAAATCAACACCGAAGGCGACCGGATCGTCTATGTAAAAGCCGTCGATGTGGCTGACCTGCCGCGTGAAGTGCGCGAACAGGCTGGTGATCTGGATCAGCTCTACGCTGTGCATGACTCGGATGGTCAGCAACTGGCCCTGGTCGCAGATCGCAAGCTGGCCTTTATTCTGGCGCGCGAACATGACTTTTCCCCGGTGGCCGTGCACTAAATCGGCCCCCGCAGCGTGTGATTTTCCCGTGACATCCGCCGCCCCACGGGTGAGATATGCGAACCAATACGGGTTCGCAGGCGGAGGCACCAAACATGAGTTGGTTTGATTTTGACTGGGTGGACGCATTCAGCGACCGCGCCTTTGGCGGCAATGGATGCGCCGTGGTGCATGGTGGGGCCGTCCTACCCAAAGATGTCTGCACGGCTTACGTGCGCGAAACGTCCTTGGTCGAATGTACCTTTACCGGGCCGTCTGACGTGGCCGACTTCCAAGTGCGCTATTTTCTGGCCAGCCGTGAAATCCCTTTTGCGGGGCATCCAACCATTGCCACTGTCGCAGCGATGCGGTCGCGTGGGCTGTTTCAGGGGGATGCGCTGACACTGGACACCGGGGCAGGGATCGTTTCCATCCAACTCAATGGTGATGAGATTGAGATGACGCAGGTTGCCCCGCAATTTGGTGCGATGGTTCCTGCCGATCTGGTTGCCGCCGCCATCAGCCTGCCGGAAAGCGCGATCATCTCCCCACCTCAGATGGTATCCACAGGGTTGCCTTTTTGTGTCACCGTTTTGCGTGATCATGAAGCCTTGCGCGCCGCGAAGTTGGTTGAAGAACCTTTGCGAAAAGTGATCGAAGCAGGCGGGTATTCGGGGTCGGACATGGCCGAGCCCTTCCTTGTGACGCTGGAAGGTGCGACCGAGGCGGGCGACACATTCTCACGTCTGTTGATGCTGCCGCCCAGCCCGCCCGAGGATCCGTTCACGGGATCCGCAACCGGGGCGATGGCAGCTTATCTGTGGAAGTATGGCTTGATGCCCAAAGATACGTTTACGGCAGAACAGGGCCACGACTTGGGCCGCCCCGGCCAAGCGACCGTTACACGCGTTGGACCCGCCGATGCGATGACCGGTATCAAGGTGGCGGGTCGCGGCTATATTCTAATGCGCGGTCAGGTGAATTTTCCCGGGCAACTGTCATGACCGAACCCGCGATCGCCATCCTGCCTTACGGGCATCGATTAGGGCCGAAACTGGCTTCGGTTCCATTGTCCGATCTGATCTGGCCCGAAGGGTGCCCCGAGCGCTTGATGGGCAAAACGGTTGGCGATCTTGAGCGTACCGACCATCTGATTATGTATCCCAATTCTACCGTGCATTTGCGCCTGCGCCGGGGCACCGGCGCCCGGATTTCGCTGATGATGGGCGAACCGTCGGCCATTCACGCCAAGCACGACAAGATGCTCCGCTACACATGGCGGCGGTTCTTTCGGGTGATGACGTTTCATGATGTGCTGTTGCGAAACCTTCCCAATGCGGTGTTTCTGCCTTACGGCGTGACGATGGTGCCGGATTGGCGTGACCTCAACGTAGAGAAAACGAAGTCCTGCTCGCTCATTGCCTCAGCCAAACGCGATCTGGAGGGGCACCAACTGCGCCATTCGGTGATTGACTGGGTGCGGGAAACGGGTGCTGACGTTGATATCATGGGGCGGGGATACATGCCATTTGACCGCAAATCCGACGGCTTGGCCCCGTATCGCTATTCCATTGTGATCGAGAATGTTCGCGAGAAGAACTATTTCTCGGAAAAGCTGACAGATGCGATCTTATGCTCAACGGTCCCGATCTATTGGGGGTGTCCGAATATAGGGGAATTCATGGACACAGCCGGTATGATCCTCTGTGAATCCGAGGCCGACATTCAGCGCGCGATCAACAGCCTGTCCGCTGACGACTATGCCGAACGCCTGCCGCATATGAAAGCTGCGCAAAGCAAGGCGGCAGAGTTCGGTGACTTTGAAGGCCGTGCGGTGCGGACCCTGCGCGAACAGATAAACGCAGCCTAGTGGTGCTATGGCCGCGGGGCCAGCCACCCCACCGGCAAGATCGGATTCGCCGAGGCGTCGATCCCATGTCGAAGGCAAAGCCGCTGCAGATATGATCCGCTGACCGGCAGCCCGGCGGTTTTGCCTGCCATGAACTTTTTCTGATGTCCGTAGATGTGGACTGTATGCACCTTATCCCGTTCGATCTCGGCCGTGGAAATGCGCGGATCGTGCAGTTGCCATAGCTGATCCTTGTCCAAAGGATAGAACACCTCCGGCTGCATCGCGTGGCTGTCTTCGCCAGTCTGGCGCAGAAAGAACTCCAGCGCCTTGGGGCCAGAGCTGCCCCAGGGCAGTGTTTCAATGCCCCAGGTTTCACCGTTTCGGATGCGCCTGCGATTGTGTCGAAGCAGCCGACCGCCGCGCCAGGGCTGTGTTGGGTTGGCAGAGGTCACGAAGTCAATCCATAACGCCAGTGTCTCTGAACCTTCCGGCAGCCGCAGGACGCCGTTGGGAAAGGTGCCTGATTGCGACGACCCGAAAACGTAAGTCGAGGAAAAGTCGAATGGCCTGACACAATATGCATCCAGATCGACCCAGATAAACGGAGTTTTCTGCATAAGCCGCAGTCGAAAGATGTCAGAAAACACTGCGACCCCTAACCGGTCTTCCGGTCGAAAATCAAACGGCGCTGGCCAAAGGATATCAGAAGCGGGCCGTATCTCGGTGCCGATAGGCACGCCTTCGATGTCATGCACGGTATACAGGATAAACCGGTGACCGTTATCCAGATAGGATTGAATGCATAACGCCTCGAGCCAGCTCAGGTCTGAACCAAACCAGAAACTGGCAATTGCAGGCAGGTCGCGGGTCATGGGCACTTTGCATTTTGATTAGGGTCTGCATTTGCACCAAGGCAGCGTGCGCTTGTCAATCCAACAAAAAAAGCGGCCAATGCTGGCCGCTTTGCTTGTTCGTTGTAGCAATTAGGATGCTGCAATGAGACCCATGCTTTCCAGTTTCAGCAGAACCTGATGGGCGCAGTTGTCGACCTCGACATTTTCGGTCTCGACGCTCAGTTCGGGGTCCGCGGGAACATCATAAGGGTCCGAGATTCCGGTGAACTCTTTGATCTTGCCTTCGCGGGCAAGCTTGTACAGTCCCTTGCGGTCGCGGCGTTCGCATTCCTCAATGGTGGTGGCCACGTGAACCTCGCAGAAGGCGCCGAATTGTTCGATCTCTTCCCGGACCGCACGGCGGGTCGTGGCATAGGGCGCGATCGGGGCGCAGATTGCGATGCCGCCGTTCTTGGTGATCTCGCTGGCCACATAGCCAATGCGGCGGATGTTCAGGTCGCGGTGTTCTTTCGAAAAGCCCAGTTCGGACGACAGGTTTTTCCGAACGATGTCACCATCCAGCAAAGTAACCGGGCGGCCGCCCATCTCCATCAGTTTGACCATAAGCGCGTTGGCGATGGTGGATTTGCCCGAGCCCGAAAAGCCGGTGAAGAACACAGTAAAGCCCTGCTGGCTGCGCGGTGGGCGGGTCTTGCGCAATTCGGCGACAACCTCGGGAAAGCTGAACCATTCCGGGATCTCCAGACCTTCGGCTAGACGACGGCGTAACTCGGTGCCCGAGATGTTCAGGATAGTGACATTGTCCTTGTCCAAAATCTCATCGTTCGGCTCGTATTGCGCGCGTTCCTGCACATAGACCATGTGTTTGAAATCGACCATCTCGACGCCGATCTCATCCTGGTATTTGCGGAACAGATCCTGCGCGTCATAGGGGCCGTAGAAATCTTCGCCCTGGCTGTTCTTGCCCGGGCCTGCATGGTCACGACCGACGATAAAGTGGGTGCAGCCATGATTTGCGCGGATCAGCCCGTGCCAGACGGCCTCGCGCGGGCCGGCCATGCGCATTGCCAGGTTCAACAACGACATCGATGTGGTCGAGGCCGGGTATTTGTCCAGCACTGCCTCATAGCAGCGCACGCGGGTGAAATGATCCACGTCGCCCGGTTTGGTCATGCCCACGACCGGATGGATCAGCAGGTTGGCCTGCGCCTCTTTCGCGGCGCGGAAGGTCAGTTCCTGGTGCGCGCGGTGCAGCGGGTTGCGGGTCTGAAACGCAACGATACGCCGCCAGCCGACTTTGCGGAAATAGGCGCGCAGCTCGTTCGGAGTGTCGCGGCGCGCGCGGAAGTCATAATGGACCGGCTGTTGAATACCGACCACAGGCCCGCCCAGATAAACTTTGCCCGCGACGTTGTGCAGGTAGTTCACCGCCGGGTGGGCGTCGTCATCTGCACCAAAGACTTTTTCGGCCTCGCGTGCCTTGTTAGGCGTCCAGCGGTCCGTGACTGTCATGGTGCCCAGAATGACGCCTTCCTGATCACGCAGAGCGATGTCCTGGCCCAATTCGATTTTGTCGGCGAACGCCTCGTCTACGTCCAGAGTAATGGGCATCGGCCACAGTGTGCCGTCGGCCAGACGCATGTTCTCGACGACGTTGTCGTAGTCCGCCTCGCCTAGGAAACCTTTGAGAGGGTTGAACCCGCCGTTCATCAGCAGTTCCAGATCACAGATCTGGCGCGGGCTCAGGTCCCAGCTGGTCAGATCTGCGGCTTCCACCTTCAGTTTCTGTGCTGAATCGTAGGACACGAACAATTCGGGGATCGGGGCCAGGTTACTTAACATCGTCATGGGATTACTCTTGTAAAAGTGCTGCTTTGCCATTGATTAAGGGGCGTTTGCCCCGGCTTTTGGGTGAAGTCCATATACATTGGTGAAACAAAGGACGATATGCGCGGTTTTTTCCCGCAATGGAAGGATATTCCGGTTTGTGTGGCAATCTGCGAAGCTGGTTCCCGAGGTGGGCAACAATTCCACCCAATTCAGGGCGAGTGTTCTTATGCAGCCGCACTGGCGCTCAAATCCGCCGCTTTAGGGACGGGCAGGGCGGGAATCGGTCGCGTCACGCCACGCAGGTCGAAAGGGCGAACCTGCCGCATATCGCCGTCATATCCTGCCGCCAGCAACAACTCTTCCGAGACCAAAAGTTCGCAGCCCAAGTTCTTGGTTTCCGCCTCTAACCGGCTGGCCACGTTTACGGTGTCGCCGATGATTGTACGGGCGGCGTGGCCCGCGGCACCGATTTCACCCAGAACAAGGTCCCCCAGATGCAGGCCCATTCCGATGCGGATCCGAGGGCTGCCCTCTGTTTCCAGCTGCTGGTTGAAACGCTGCAAGGCAAGGCTGATATCAATGGCCGCTTTCATCCCTGCCCGAGCAGAGCTTTGGGCGTCGTTGGTTTCGAACACGGCCAACAGGCCGTCGCCCATGTATTTGTCGACCACTCCGCCCTCGGCCGTGATCGCGGGGACGATGGCGTCGAAAAAGCGGTTTAGCAGGAAAACGATGTCGTAGGGCAGTTGGCCAGCGGTGCGCGAGGTAAAGCCGCGCATGTCCAGAAACAGGACCGCCAATTGCCGTTCCTGACCCTGGCTTGCATGTGCCCGGTGTCGGGCGCCATCTGGGCGGAACATGCGAAACGCTGTGATCGGAGCCATCGGTCGGATTTGACATGCCAGCCGGGCACCCGCCGGGGCGCTGACCGCAGCTAGGCTTCGGGCTTCGACCTCACCAGGTTCGGGCAGTTGATCCCCGCCCGCCTCGACAATCACGCGGCAGGTGGTGCAGCGCCCTTTGCCACCGCATAGCGCCGTGTGTGGAATGCCGTTGGCTTGGGAAATTTCAAGCAGGGTCATCCCTTTTTCGGCAACGACCTCAGGGCCTTGAGCGTACTTGACGCGCACGGAATGTCGGCGGCGCCACAGCTTGCGGATCGCAAATACCGCCAGGGATGCGCCAAGGGCCACCCAGAACGCCATGAGCGCATTGTCTTTTACGCTGAACAGGTGCTGGAAGTCTTCGGGAGAGGGCCAGTTGTAATGCTCGATATATTGTTCGCGCAAAAACGGGTCTGCAAAATCAGCCCAGATACGGCGCCCCTCCGTCAACACTCCGGCAAGGGCAAATGTCGGAACAAACACAGCCAGGCCAATCAGATATGGCACCAATTTGGGCCACCAGCGGGTCAGCCGCAGCCACATGTGCAGTCCGATACAGCCATGTACCCACACCACCAGCAACAACAGGCTTTGCATCCAGACCGCGTAGCTCGGCCACATCAGAACGATGATATAGCCCATTTCATCGTTCACATCGTAAACCGTGTTCGCATAGCGCGTTTGCACGATATGCGAGATCAGCTGCAATGGGATCAACAACCCCAGAACCATCTGCAACCCCGTGCTGAACGGCATGCGCAAAGTCCGGCGCTGGCTGATCGAGTACAGGGCTAACCCCGCGTGAATCAAAAGAGCAGCATAGAGTATTATGCTGCCTACATCGTGACGTGTGATTACATGCCGGGCATCCTGCATGTCATGCAGGTAGTCCGTGTGAAACAGACCAAGGCCGATGTTGATGAAGTGAAAGAACGCAAAGGCGAACAGAACTAGGCCGCTGCCGATCCTCAGCCGGGTCGCCCACCCGCCTTGCCACAGAACAGTTTTCAATCAGATCACCTGCGTTGGTCTCGCTTGAGGCCGAGTCTGATACGCCGCAGCTTAGCGGTCAAGCGCAGGTTGCGGATAGGGCGGTGTCCAATCTGTTGACGGCGTATTCGCACGGATCAGCGAAGGAGACGGGTCGAACAGGACAATGTGGCTGAGTTCGGGGCGCGAGCGTGAGCTGTATAGCAACCCGTCAGCGCCTGCGTCACGCGCGCGGTCCGAGAAGCTCCATGTCGGCGAGGTGCCCTGCTTGGCGTGAATGTCCTGCCAAACGACCGATGCCTCGCGCTGTCCACGTACGTCGACCAGTTTTGCGCCTGTCACGGTTGCCCGCTGTAAGACCCGTGGTGGATCGCCCGCCGAAACATATCTTCGAATAGCAACCCCGGCACCTTCTGCGCTGAGCGAGGCGTAAAGCGCCGTCTGCCCCGAGTAATGAAAACGCCCCTCTGGCGCCCGAGCAGGGGCCAAAGGGGCGTCCAATTGCGTCAGAAAAAGAATTCTCCAGACCGGGCCGGAGAATTCCAGCATCAGATCAATCCTGTTCGGCCAGGAAACGCTCGGCATCCAGTGCGGCCATGCATCCCATGCCGGCGCTGGTCACAGCCTGCCGGTAGATATGGTCCGTCAGATCCCCGGCGGCAAATACACCCGGCACCGAGGTCTCGGTCGAACCTGGCTTGGTCACGACATAGCCGCCCATATGGCTTTCCAGTGAGTCCTTGACCAGTTCATTGGCAGGTGCGTGTCCGATCGCGACAAAAACGCCTTTGCAGGGGATCTCGGTAATCTCGCCGGTCTTCACGTTTTTGACCCGCACACCTTCGACACCCAGCGGGGCATCGGTGCCGGTCACTTCTTCCAACTCGTGGAACCACAGGGGTTCGATTTTTTCATGCTTCAGCAGCCGGTCCTGCAGGATCTTTTCCGCGCGCAGCTCATCACGACGATGGATCAAAGTGACCTTGCTGGCAAAATTAGTCAGAAACAGCGCCTCTTCGACGGCGGTGTTGCCGCCACCGATGACCACGATTTCCTGTCCGCGATAAAAGAAGCCGTCGCAGGTCGCGCAAGCGGAAACGCCAAAGCCCTTAAATTTCTCTTCCGACGGCAGGCCCAGCCATTTGGCGCGCGCGCCGGTGGCCAGAATGACAGCATCAGCTGTGTAGACCGTGCCGCTGTCGCCTGTTGCGGTGAACGGGCGTTTGCTGACGTCCAGATCGTTGATGATGTCACCGATGATTTCACAGCCCATCGCCTTGGCATGGTCCTGCATACGCACCATCAGGTCGGGGCCTTGAACCTCGGTGTCTCCGGGCCAGTTTTCGACCTCGGTCGTTGTGGTCAGTTGGCCACCCGGCTCGATGCCCTGAACCAGAATCGGCTCCAGCATCGCGCGGCTTGCATAAACGCCGGCCGTGTAACCGGCCGGTCCCGATCCGATGATCAGAACCCTGGTGTGTCGTGTTTCGGCCATAGTACCCCCAACTCGATCTGCCTGATTGGGGCGCGTGGCCCCTGACGGATGGATATAGCGAGCGTCGCGCAGGGCTTAAACCCCCAACCTTTTGACAGGCAGTCATGCATTTGCGGCAAGGTGCCCAAAAAAAGAACATTGAAAATATAGAATATTGCGCAGGTGCGAAAGATAATTGCGCATTGGTCGGGTGCTGATATAACAACCGAAAAATTAGGAGCATTTCATGGTCGCGATACGGCTGGATGAGATTGACCGCAAGATTTTGGCAGAATTGCAGGCAGACGGTCGCATGACCAATGTCGAGTTGGCAAAACGCGTAGGTATTTCAGCGCCGCCTTGCCTGCGGCGCGTGCGTACGTTGGAAGAATCCGGGCTTATTCGCGGCTACCATGCCGATGTGAACTCACGCGAGTTGGGGTTCGAGGTTCAGGTCTTTGCCATGGTGGGGTTGGAAAGCCAGGCCGAATCCGAACTTAACGCATTTGAGGAACGCTGCCGCGAATGGCCGCTGGTTCGGGAATGCCACATGTTGAACGGCGAGGTGGACTTTATCCTGAAATGCGTCGCCCCCGACCTGAGCAGTTTTCAGCAGTTTCTGACGGGCGAGCTGCTGACTACGCCCAATGTAGCCAGCGTAAAAACATCGCTGGTTATTCGCGGCGCCAAGGACGAACCCGGCGTTCCCTTCGACGTTCTGGAAGAACGAATGAACCGGACGGCGTGAACATCATTCGCTTTTGATGCGATTTTGACGGCGGCAGAAATGCTGCGACCGTCAATGATAGAACCCAACTAATTATCAGCTGCATAATGCCCCCACACTGCAGTTAGTTTTTTGTTTTCAGGCCGTAAGCGCATCTATCTCACCGTCTCCGGCGCGTGGCAAAACCAGCGGGCCAAAATCGCTCAGCGATTCGATATGCGCAAACAAGTTCAGGTAGATCGATCTGAGCGATTGGCTAACCTGGCGTGCGGCATTGACTCCTGGATGGTATGATTCGAATTGCAGGCCATCGACCTTGATGACCGAATGACGTTTCAGGCAGATGTGAAACAGCTCAATCGGGGTCGGCGGCAATGTTTCGATCACGCTCATACCGTCCTGGAATTCATGGACAGGGGTCAGAATTTCGGCCCCGTCGTGTAAATGGCGCAGATGCGCAGGTGTGCCCAGCAGACGTGCTGCGGGTCCCGCGATTACGCCGGACAGCGGCTTTTGCATTCCAAATGTATCGGCCATGATCCGAGTTAGCGGGCGTGTTCGACCACGCGAATCCTCGCGTCCGGGAATCAGGGTCACCGACCCCTTCCACAACACGGTCTGCAGCGCGCCATCCTGTGTCAGAACCAAGTCGCCCGGCAGCAGATCTTCGATCGCCAATGGGCCGTTTTCGGTTTCCACCAGGGATCCGCGTGTAAAGGCACAAAAGGCGTCTTCGAACATGGGCAATGCCGGAGCGATGTGGCGCGTTTGCGAAACATCTCCGTTTGGCATCAAGGTACTGACCTCATAGCGCCGCAACTGGGCCTTTGGTCTTGCGTTTGTCCTCGGAATTTCGCGCAGCATGGCCGAAGTTTCGACCGCGTTTCTGGCTGCGCGCGTCAAGGAATGTGGAATTGTCATTTTCATTCCGTCCCCTCTAAAATACCGTTCAGACGGGTAAAGCCCTCCGTACAGGGCAACCTGACCGGCGTTTTCTTTGTCTTTAATGAGAGAGCGACCATAGTGCGCACGCCATTCCGGCGTCGCGACGCGATAAGTTTTTGCTTTTCTTTGGTCAACACACTGACCCCCCAGACAAACTCACTAAACGCAGGCGGAAATTACCTGCGCACACACACCCCTGAACATGGCCGCTGGAAATTTCAGCGGTTAGTCACACATCGGCCCGGAGCACCCCTCCGATGTGCGTCTTGACCCTTGGAACCGGCAGCATGGTTCCTTGGGCTTTTGGTCAGCGTTGGCGTGCCAAGCGGCGCGCGACCCTGACCGAAGTACTGGAAACCCGTTTCCACGGCATTTCCGGTGCCTGCTCTCGCGTCGCCGCAACAACGGCGCTAAGAAAGCGAGATTTAACCTTCATGTTATTATTCCTGCTCGTATCGGGGTGAACACCCGGTTTCCCTTGTTGGATCACTGTGATGCGTCAATACGGCACCGATAAGGCTGATCCGGGGTTAAAGCAGCAAAGTTGAAAGTCAGCAGATCCTCTTCTTTCGGAATGCCTCGTACTGCTGGATAATCGTTTGATAAACACCTGAGTACGGACAATAAAAATCAAAATGTCTCGACTCAAACAGACACAACAAATGTGGCAAAAAAGCGGCGCTTTTGCCACATTTGGGACGAGCACTATAATTTTATGGCGGAAATCAGGCGGCCATAATCGGCTTCTTTCGCGTGGGTGGAGCGGCGGTAGGAATAAAACCTGTCCGGGTCCGAATAGGTGCAGTGCCGCGTCCATTCGGCCTCACCCACCCCGGCTTGCCGCAATTTGTGCAGACCAAAGGCGGGCAGGTCGAACTGCAGCCGATCCCCATTGCCATTCGCAAAGAACCTGAGGTTTTCGGGTGAATCCGCCGCGAATTCATCCAGAAAATCTGGACCGACCTCATAGGCGTTTTGAGAAATCGTAGGACCAATGACAGCCACGGTGTTTTCCCGCTTTGCGCCCAATGCCTCCATCGCGTCCAAGGTTGCCTCCAATACACCGTCCAACGCTCCGCGCCACCCGGCATGCGCAGCCCCGATCACATTCGCGTCAGAATCGGCAAACAGGACCGGTTGGCAATCCGCTGTCAGAATCGTCAGTGCCAGTCCCGGGGTTGCGGTGACAACCGCATCCGCCTTGGGTTTGTCGCCATTTATCGGAGCGTCCACCGTCAGAACAGTTGGGGAATGCACTTGATGCACACCAACCAAAGCGTCCGGGTTGACTTCCATCGCGGCGGCCACGCGCTGACGGTTCACCGCCACTGCTTCGGTTTGGTCAGACGAGCCATAGCCGCAGTTCAAACCCGCGAATATTCCGGAGGACGCACCGCCCCGACGGCTGAAGAACCCGTGGCGGACAGGCGATAGGACGTCCGAGGTCAGAATTTCCAATGTCATGGTTCCAGTCCCGGTGGAGGTGCAGCGTAAGAAGGATAGAGACCCAGTACTTTGAACAGATTTCCCATTTCCTCGGGATGCGTCAACCGGCGATGTGCAGCAATGAGCGTCTCAAGCTCAGACCCGCCGAGTGGCGCAGCCAGCGCCTGCGCGCGGGCCGTGATGCCCAACCGTTCCAGAAACATGCCCTGAGGTGTCAGCTTTGTATGGGCGCAACCGGCGGCCCGTGCGGCTATGGCAAGGGGCTCGAAATCTACATGCGCGGTCAGATCCGCCCGACCCGGAGATTGCAGGGGATCAACACGTTCATGTGATTGCAAAGCTTGAAATGTGTCGCCCAGCGAATGCCAGTCACCGTAATCCACGATCAGACCCGCCCCGCCATAAGTGGCGATCCGCCCAGCGATCACGGTCAGGATCGGAATTGCGGCCGCGCAAAGTTCAACCAGGTCGCCATCTTGGGTGTCTATCATGCGATCCGTTAGCGCGACCTGAGCTGTGTTCGGCCCCAGCCCATACGTCAGCGATTCACCCTGCACACCGATCAGACGTTCGCACCAGCCATCGCCGTCACGTATGAATTGGCGGACTGGCAGGGCATCAAAAAATTCGTTCGCCACCAGAAACAGGGGTGCATCGGGGAGGTCTGTGAGCATATCGATCCAACGCGGGTTGTGACCGCTCAGCGATTGCGCCTGTCTGTCCCGCAGGGCAGGGGAGGCTTCGAACAAAACAATTTCTGCGGCCTCGTGAAACCCGGATACGCTGCTGGTTGCGCGCAGGATATCCGCCATCAGGGTGCCGCGACCCGGTCCCAACTCTGCTAGAATGAATCTGTCCGGCTTGTCCTGATCCATCCAGCTTTGCGCCAGTGCAAGTCCGATCATTTCTCCGAACATCTGGCTGATTTCCGGGGCGGTGATGAAATCCCCCTGCGCGCCCAGCGGATCACGAGTGGTGTAGTATCCAAACTTGGGGTTCAGCAGGCATTCAGTCATGAAATCGGCCACGCTCATCGGGCCATTCAGCGCAATTTGCGCCAGTAGGTGATCCTTAAGGTTCATTGAGTGCGTCGCGCGCGCAGCGCAAACCACAGGCCAAGCGCGATCATTGGCAGCGACAGCATTTGCCCCATGGTCAGGCCATAACCACCCACGTGCCATGCCAGCCCCAGCGGATTCCCGGCCGAGACGAACTGTGCGTCAGGCTGACGAAAGAACTCAACAATGAAACGCGAGGCACCATAACCTGCCAGAAATACACCCATCACCAGACCGGGCTTGTGAAACGCCCCACGTCGATAGGCCATCCACAGCAAAAGTGCGCCCAGCAACAAACCTTCCAGTGCGGCTTCATAAAGTTGTGAAGGGTGTCTGGCACACATCCCGGCTACAACACCCGAGCAGTCCTGTGCGGCACCACCTGGAAAGATCACCGCCCATGGAACGTCGCTGGGTCGCCCCCAAAGCTCGGCATTAGTGAAGTTCGCCAACCGCCCTAACAACAGCCCGGGCGGCACAGCATGTGCGATCAGATCAGCCAAAGACAATACCGGCACCTGGTAACGCCGAGCATAGAGATAGGACGCAACGACAACCCCCAGCAGACCACCATGGAAGGCCATGCCGCCCTGCCAGATCATCAAAATCTCTAGTGGATGCGATAAGTAATAGGCCGGTTGATAAAACAGAACGAACCCCAGTCGCCCGCCGAGAATCACCCCAAGGATGATCCAGGTGATCAGATCCTCTAGTTGCTGCGGTTTCATCGGTGGTGTTTGATCAGGCCAAAGGGCCGGACGCTTCAGCGCCGCAGTACCCAATCGCCATGCGATCAGAATACCGGCGATATAGGCCAGCGCGTACCATCTAAGTGCGAACTCCATCCCGAACAGCGAGATCGAGAAAACTTCGGGCGAAAGGTCGGGGAAATTCAGAACAGCCTGCATGTGCGTCTCATTGCCCGGGGTTAGCGGGGCAAGTCAACCTTGAGCCCGGGCCATTCTTTACCCATATAGAGACCAACCGCGATACCGGAGTAAAGCCATGCAAACCCGTAACAAGATTCTTGATGACGTTTCCCAACTGATGACCAATGCCATGGGCGTGGCCCAAGGCGCGAAGGACGAGGCCGAAAACGCGATGAAGTCGATGATCGACCGCTGGCTGGCCGACCGCGATTTCGTCACGCGCGAAGAGTTTGATGCTGTGCGCGCCATGGCCCAGAAAGCGCGCGAAGAGAACGCCGCACTTGAGGCGCGCATTGCGGCGCTTGAAGTCAAACTGGACAAATAAGTTCCGCACACTCGAGATTTTGAAAAAAGAAAACCGCCGCGCAATCCACGCTGGGATTGTGCGGTGTTGTGTATTCTGACGCCTTACCAAATTTAATCAAGACAAAGCTGGCGGTAGCACCAATATTTTGATCGCCGTTGCTGACTGTCCACAACTTATTGCCGTTATCCCCAACAAATAGGGTTGCCAGATCCCTGCCCGCGGCGCACCATATCTAGTACAGGCAGACTGGGGAAGCCCGGCTTGTAGAGCAAGCAACTAGCGCTGGGGCGCTGCCAGCCCCTAAAAGGCTAGAGATTAGTGAGGTGGCATTATGGCCCTTTCCGAACAGTTTCTCGAAGAAGACCTTCATCCAATCGACATTGTTGAACATCTTGCCGAACACCACGACTGGGATTTCGACCGGATCGGGGATGATCAGATTGCCATGGCTGTCGAAGGACAGTGGCGCACCTATTCGATCACCTTGGCCTGGTCCAACTATGACGAAACGCTCCGCATGGTGTGTTCTTTCGAAATGGAGCCGCCTTCCGAGCGTGAAAACGTGCTTTATGAGCTGCTCAACAAGATGAACGATCAGTGCTGGGCAGGGGCGTTCACCTACTGGGCCAATCAAAAGCTGATGGTCTACAGGTATGGTTTGGTTCTAGCGGGTGGCCAGATGGCCAGCCCGGAACAGATCGACACGATGATCACCGCTGCGGTTCTGAGCGCCGAGCGCTATTACCCCGCGATCCAACTGGTCACCTGGGGCAACCGCGATCCCGAGGATGCAATGCAGGTCGCCATTGCAGAGGCCTACGGCCGCGCGTAAAGCTTTGCCCCAAACCGGATAAGGAGAGGGGCAATCATGGACATGTCACGCGTCGCCGAGCAGGGGCTGGTTCTTCTGGGGTGCGGCAAGATGGGTTCGGCCATGCTCGCCGGTTGGCTGGAGCATGGCCTTCCTGCGTCAGCTGTCTGGGTGATTGATCCGTACCCCTCAGAATGGCTGAAGGCGCAGGGCGTCAATATCAACACTCCATTACCCGAGGCCCCGGCGGTCGTGCTGGTTGCCGTCAAGCCGCAAATGATGGGCGATGCGCTGCCATCGATCAAGGCGCTGGGCGGTGGCGGTAGCCTTTTCGTCTCGGTCGCTGCGGGTACGTCTATTGCAACCTTCGAGAATGTACTGGGCGAAGGCACTCCGATCGTGCGCGCCATGCCGAACACTCCGGCAGCAATCCGGCAGGGAATCACGGCGCTGATTGGCAATTTGGTTGCATCGGATGCTGATGTTTCTCTTGCCGAAAACCTGCTGTCCGCCATCGGCGACACAGTTCGCCTTGAGGAAGAATCGCAGATGGATGCGGTGACAGGTCTTAGTGGCTCTGGTCCGGCTTATGTCTTTCATCTGATCGAGACGCTGGCCGCTGCCGGGCAGGCTCAGGGTCTGCCGAACGATCTGGCGATGAAGCTGGCCAAATCCACGGTGGCCGGGGCAGGAGCTTTGGCAATGGCGGCCGACGAGGACCCTTCGCAACTGCGCGTCAACGTAACGTCGCCCAATGGTACGACGCAGGCCGCGCTTGAAGTGCTGATGCACGAGGAAGAAGGTTTCCCGGACCTGCTGCACCGCGCCGTCAAGGCCGCAACTGACCGATCCAAGGAGCTGTCCCGTGAGTGAGATTTCATTCGACGATTTTCTGAAGGTCGACATCCGCGTCGGCAAGGTCATCCGGGCAGAACCCTATCCTGAGGCCCGTAAGCCCGCGATCAAGATGTGGATCGACTTTGGTGACGATATTGGCGAGCGCCGAACCTCAGCCCAGATAACGGCGCATTACGATCCGGAGACGCTGGTGGGCAAACAGGTGATGGCCGTTGTCAATTTCCCGCCGCGCCAGATCGGCAAGTTCATGTCCGAGGTTCTGGTGCTGGGCCTGCCCGATGACAAGGGCGAGATCGTTCTGATCGGTCCGGATGGCGAGGTTCCAACCGGCGGACGGATACACTGATGAAACTTTTGATCGCACGCCCCATGACCGCCGCTGTCGAGGCGCGCGCCCGCGCCGAGTTCGACGTCGAAATCCGCAGCAGCACGTTGCCAATGTCGCCCGACGAAATGCGGCACGCATTGGCCGAATTTGATGTGGTCGTGCCCACCCTGGGCGATCAGTTTTCGGCCACAATTTTCGCGGAAGTGCCGCAACCGCGCTGCAAACTGCTGGCCAATTTCGGTGTGGGGTACAACCATATCGACGTCGCTGCCGCGCAGGCCGCAGGGGTTCAGGTCACTAACACCCCCGGTGCGGTTACCGATGCCACTGCTGACATCGCGATGACGTTGCTGTTGTCGACCGCGCGCCGCGCGGGCGAGGGGGAACGGCTGGTTCGTTCGGGCAAATGGCAAGGCTGGCATCCGACGCAAATGCTGGGGCATCATGTGACCGGAAAACGCGTTGGGATCGTCGGGATGGGCCGAATTGGTCAGGCCATTTCGTGGCGTTGTCATTTCGGTTTTGGGATGGACGTGGCGTACCAGTCGCGCACCCCGAAAGAGGTGGAGTTTCCCGCAGAAAACATACCAGACCTGAAAGAACTTGCGGCTGCGGTCGATTTCCTGGTGCTCGCCGTTCCAGGCGGTGCGCAAACGCGCCACCTGATCAATGCGCCGGTGCTGGAGGCGATGAAACCTTCGGGCATCTTGATCAACATCGCGCGCGGAGAAGTTGTGGACGAATCCTCCCTGATCGCTGCCCTGCAATCCGGTCAGATCGCAGGCGCCGGCCTTGATGTGTATGAGTTCGAACCCACCGTTCCGCAGGCCCTGCGCGATATGGAGAATGTGACGATACTGCCCCATCTTGGCACCGCGACCGAAGAGGTGCGCACCGATATGGGGCATATAGCGCTGGACAACGTTACTGCTTTCGTCGCGGGGCGATCTTTGCCGAACCCGGTCTAGCGCCCGACGGCCTCGCGCCAGTGTTTGCGGCACAGCGAAACATAAGTTTCATTGCCGCCGATCTGCACCTGCGCGCCCTCGGTGATGGCGTTGCCGTTTTCGTCTTGACGGATGACCATCGTCGCCTTGCGGCCGCATTCGCAAATGGTCCGCACTTCGCGCATCTCGTCTGCCAATGCCAGCAAGGCAGCGGAGCCGGGAAACAGGCAGCCCTGAAAATCCACGCGCAAGCCATAGGCAAGCACAGGCACCCGCAGGTCATCCACTGCACGGGCCAATTGCCAGACTTGCTCTTCGGTCAGAAATTGCGCCTCATCAATAAAGACGCAGGTGACGTTCCCTATTTTCAGGCGCTGTTCAATCATCGCAAAAACGTCGGTTTCGGCGGCGAACGTGTCCGCATCGGCCGATATGCCGATCCGCGACGCAATCCTGCCAACACCGGCCCGGCCATCAAGGGCCGCGGTCATCAAATAGGTGTCCATCCCCCTCTCACGGTAATTGTGCGAGGCTTGCAGCAACACGGTCGATTTTCCCGCGTTCATCGTCGAATAATTAAAGTATAGTTTTGCCATGGGTTGGGTCTAAAACGCCTGTCCAATTCGGGCAAGCCATCAATAGCCTTCAAAAAGCGACGCCGCCATTATCGTTGCGGAGGTCGAGCGTAAGCCCATTGGGGATGGATCCCCCCGCCCCAACAACGGCGACGCCGTCGGCCAACATGCGGCCTAACCGTAGCGGGACAAGAATACCGACCCGCAATCACTCATTACCGGCATTAAATGCCGCCACTCACTCACAAAACCCCCGCATATCTGAGGGATAGCCAACATATGACATTTCAATTATGAATCGAGTATGGGAATTTTCTTTTCCCTTTCCCCCGCAATGGCAGATTTAGTGGGGCGTGCAGGCAGAAAAGGTAAAAACATGGCAGATATCGGGGCCTACCTGAAAAAACACACAGAAGCGCTGGTTAAAGACGTGGGAATCGAATCCGCGTGCGAGATTACAGGCAAATCCAAAGCCACGTTGGGCCGTTATTATTCTGACAATGTCGAACATACTGATCGGTTCATGCCGGTCGATGCGGTGGCGCGGCTTGAGGCAGTGGCAAACTTCCCCCACGTCACCTCGGCGCTTGCCGATCTGAAAAATATCACCCTGTCCTATGACGGGCGCAATGACGACAGCCCCCGCACTGGTGGAGTGAATTCCGATGTCATCGCGCTGAGCCAGCGGTTTGCGATGCTGATGACCGAATATCAATCGGCGATCGAGGACGGCATCATCACGGTGAACGAAGCCAAGCGCCTGTTGAGGGAAACGAGCCAGCTGCAACAGGTCCTGTTGGACATGAAGCTGCATCTGGAAGAGGAAAGCGTGAGCTGAGGTTTCGGTGTGCACCGCCCAGGGATCAGGACGATGTTCCTGTGAACAACCCGCAACCTCTTCAGCAGTCTTTAGGTTGAATTGGATTTGAACAGGTGTGTTTCGTTTCATTTGTTCCGCAAGCGACTAGTGCACCATTCCAGTTACATCACCAAATGGTTCGGTAATGGCAAAATGCCTGATGCTTGATGTTGATGGTGTCCTCGTCGACGGTCGTCCCGGCGATGGTCTGCGATGGGACACTGATTTATCGAAGGATCTGGGACTAGATCCTAATCTGCTTGCGGAAGAGTTTTTCAAAACTGAATGGACTGCCATTGTCGAGGGACGGGCTGAACTCTTACCGATACTAGAGGCTGTTCTGAAGCGTGTTGCACCGACCATCAAAGCTCCTGATTTGATAGACTATTGGTTTAGAGGGGATTCAAGTATAGTCGAAACCACTGTTGCGGATGTGCAAGAGGCGAGACGCAAAGGCATACCTGTTTATCTTGCAACCAACCAGGATCACATGAGAGCAATCTATCTCATGCAGACAATGGCGCTCGGCGATGAAGTTGACGGCATCGTGTACTCAGCAAAAGCAGGGTGCAGAAAGCCAAAACCTGAGTTCTTCGCTTTCGCAGCGCGGGAGGTCGGGCGCCAACCGGGTGAACTTTTGCTGGTCGATGATACCCTGCCGAATATTGAGGCAGCCCGATCCGCAGGATGGAAGGCTGTCCATTGGGATGGAACCGAACGCCTTTCCACGATTCTACACCGCAGTGTAAGTTAAGCGGGTATTATACCTTTTGCGTCCCAATCAAGCGTTCCTAATGTCGTTTTGCGCGCTGTGGTGCGGCGTATCCTGGATTGTGATCGGTGTGTCGCGATGCCAAGAAGTCAACTGTGCCGTTTGACGATCACCGATCCAACCGAATACCCCGCACCGAACGAACAGATCAGGCCGACATCTCCCTCTGACAGGTCATCCGAATACTTGGAAAACGCGATGATGGACCCGGCCGAGGAGGTGTTGGCATAGTCCTGCAGGATGTTGGGCTGTTCGCTTGCTTCAGGCTCGCGGCCCAGCACTTTCTTACCAATGAAATCGTTCATCGTTTTGTTGGCCTGATGCAGCCACAGGCGTTTCAGGTCATCGCTGTTCACGCCTTCCGCGTCCATGTGATCCGAGATGTGCCTGCTGACCATCGGCAGCACCTCTTTGAAGACTTTGCGCCCGTTCTGCATGAACTGCATGTCACGACGGTCGACCACCCCGTCAGGGCGTGAACGGCGTAGGAAGCCGTTGTTGTTGCGGATATTGTTCGAGAATTCGGTCGCGCAGCGTGTCGATAAAATTTCGAAATGCGGACCCTTCGCGTCTTCGACCCGCTCGATCAAAGTGGCGGTGGCCACGTCGCCAAAGATGAAATGGCAATCGCGGTCGCGCCATTCCAGATGGCCTGAACAAATCTCGGGGTTTACCACCAATGCGGCGCGGACCGAGCCGGAGCGGACCATGTCTGCGGCGGCCTGAATCCCGAAAGTGGCTGAAGAACAGGCGACATTCATATCAAACCCGAACCCGTTGATCCCAAGCGCTTGCTGGATTTCGATCGCGACGGCGGGATAGGCGCGTTCGTGGTTAGACGCGGCACAGATCACCAGATCAACGTCCTCGGCGCTGCGCCCGGCTTGTTTCAGCGCTTTTTTGCAGGCATCCACGGCCATCTCGGTCATAATGCCCGGTTCGTCATCGCCACGTTGACGCAACAAGGGATGCATCACGTCAGGGTCTAGAACACCGTCCTTGTCCATCACATAGCGTTTCTCGATGCCGGAGGCCTTGAAGATGAACTCTTCCGATGAATGCTGCATCGGCTCAATCTCGCCTGCCGCGATTGCGTCTGCGTTTTGGGCGTTCATCTTGTCGGCATACTTATTGAAAGCCGTGACAAGCTCGGCGTTGGTGATGACGTTTTCGGGGGTGAAAACACCTGAACCAGTGATCGCGGGCGTGTACATGATAAGACCTGAATGTTTCGGATTCGCCCAAAATGCAGTCATATATGGGTTAGATCAAGAGACGTTGACCCAAGGGAATGTCAAAGTTTGCGCTGAAACCCACTTCACATCTTGAATAGTTCATATTTCGAAGTATATGCGGGGCCAAAGTTACAAACGGATTCACCGATGACCCATGACGACAGTGCGCTGATCCGCTGCCTCAGCCCCGAAGTGCAGGCGATGATGGGGGTCTATGCGCTGTACTGGAAACTGGAAGAAAGCCTGGACGCACTAGAGGTCGGGCTGAGCCATCAGGAATGCCATATGATGGTCAAGCTTGAGCGACCCAAACGCATGGGCGTTTTGGCTGCAGACATGCTGACGGTGCCGTCCACCATCACGTCAACCGCTGACGCGCTAGAAGAGGCAGGATACCTGACCCGCCAGCGCGATCCGGAGGACCGTCGGGCGTGGTTGTTGGTTCTGACCGACAAGGGGCTTGAGATGCGACAGGTTCTGATGTCCGAGGCGGGGGATCTGTTCCGCCGAGCCTCTGGGCTGGATGCTGACGAAACTGCCGAATTTGCACGACTGGCCCGGAAGATCCGGGAAAACATAATGAAAACAGGAATTCCTGAGGGATTGAAGAAATGAAACTCTTCACTGTACTGAGCGTCGCTCTGACCGTGTTTGCCACCTCTGTTTTGGCGCAGGATAGCGCCAAACCCGTAAAACTCATGATGGTCCAAGAGACATCGCCCGGTTTTTCGCGCCAGTTTTTTGGACGCGTCGCTGCGCGACAGACGGTCGACCTGGCCTTTCAGGTTTCCGGGCAAATCGTCGAAATGCCGGTGACCGAGGGGTTCGTGATACCCAAGGGCGAGCTGATCGCACAATTGGATCAGGAACCATTCCAGCGCCGCTATGACCGCGCTGTCCTGCAAAAGGATCAGGCAGATCGTACCGTCGCCCGCCTTTCCCGTCTGCGCGGAACTACAGCCAGTCAGGTGGCAGTGGATGACGCGGAAACCGAAGCGCAACTGGCGGATATCGCCGTCCGCGATGCAGAATACGATCTGGAACATGCAACACTCACTGCTCCGTTTGACGCGCTGGTCTCACGCCGAACGGTCGAGGCTTTTACGACTGTAAACGCAGGGGCGCCCATCGTGCGTATCCACGATATGTCCGAATTGCGGATTGAAGTAGATGTTCCGGAAATCCTGTTCCAACGATCGGGTCAGGAAGATGACATTGCGATTACGGCGAAGTTTCCAACCAGCGACGAGGTCTTCCCTCTGCAGATCCGGGAATTTGACGCCGAAACCTCGAGCGTGGGTCAGACTTTCCGCATCCAATTTGGCCTCACGCCACCTGAAGGATTGCAGATTTTGCCGGGTTCGTCAGTGACCGTGAATGTGAAGGTCCAGGACGCTCGGACAGGTATCGTTGTGCCTGCAACGGCCATCATTTCGGACGCAGAGGGCGGTCTGGGTGTCATGGTGTTTTCACCGGTTGGGGCCGATGAAGGCGCCGTCCAGCTTGTGCCGGTTACCATCGAACCCACGCAGACCGGCGAAGTCCGTGTTCTGACAGGGTTGAACGATGGCGATGAGATCGTCGTCGCGGGTGGCAGCACCTTGACAGATGGTCAAGCCGTTCGCCGCTTTGCTGGCTTTGCGAACTGAAGGGCGGGTCGATGAACATTGCGCGCGCATCCATTGATCGCCCGATCTATACGTGGCTGATAATCCTGATCGCCCTGTTTGGTGGCGTCTGGGGTTTCCTGTCGTTGGGACGTCTGGAAGATCCGGCCTTCACCATCAAAAACGCGGTCATCGTGACCCAATATCCCGGTGCAACCGCTGAACAGGTGGCGCTGGAGGTATCCGAGCCACTAGAATCCGCCATCCAGCAAATGGGTGAGGTTGATACGATCACATCCGTGAACCAGCCCGGTCTTTCGCTGATCGAGGTTGAGATCCAATCAACATATGACGGAACCGAATTACCTGAAATCTGGACCAAACTGCGCGCCAAAGTGCGTGATACGGCCCGCAGTCTGCCCTCCGGTGTGCAGGCACCGCTGGTCAATGACAGGTTCGGCGATGTGTTCGG
This sequence comes from Ruegeria sp. CDSC002, assembly GCF_059610905.1. NCBI lineage: Bacteria > Pseudomonadati > Pseudomonadota > Alphaproteobacteria > Rhodobacterales > Roseobacteraceae > Ruegeria > Ruegeria sp. CDSC002. The sequence goes on along the minus strand of NZ_JBXWOM010000003.1, from coordinate 324,478 downwards.
ACTGTTCTATGCGGTAACGGCTGATGGGTTTTCAGACGCTGAAAAACACGAACTGTCGACCTACTTGCGGCGCGAATTGCTGACCGTCGAAGGCGTCGCAGACGTAGAAGTGATGGGCCTGCCGCAAGAGGCGATCTTTGTGGAGCCCGATCTGGCCATCTCGGTGAACCAGAATGTGCCACTGCAGTCCCTCAACGAGGCCATTGCCAATGCGGATTCGGTGAACGCTTCGGGCTCGGTCCGCTCAGAGAATGACCGCACGACCATCCTGACTGCCGAAGGGTCGGACAGTGTCTCAGCGATTGCGGGATTGTCGGTTGGCTCGCAAGGGCAGGTGATCAACCTGTTTGATATGTCCGACGTGTATCGTGGTCGCCAGACCGACCCCGAGGTGATGATCCGGTTCAACGGCACCGAAGCTTTCACATTGGGCATTGCGGGTCTGTCCACCGAGAACATTGTCGAGGTCGGCAAACGCGCTGATGCAAAATTCGCCGAGCTGGACTCGCAAATCCCGTTTGGCGTCGAAATCCTGCCGATCTACCAACAGCACGTGGTGGTCGAGCAGGCCTCGAATGACTTTCTGGTAAATCTGGCCATGTCCGTGACCATTGTGGTTATCGTACTCGCGGTGTTTATGGGATGGCGCGCGGCGGTTGTTGTCGGCTCGACCCTTTTGTTGACCGTGGTGGGAACGCTTCTGTTCATGTCGATGTTCTCGATCGAGATGGAGCGGATTTCACTGGGTGCGCTGATCATCGCAATGGGTATGCTGGTGGATAACGCGATCGTTGTTGCCGAGGGCATGCAGATTGCGATGCTGCGCGGAAAAAACTCGCGCGATGCCGCGGATGAGGCTGCCTCCAAGACGCAAATCCCGTTGTTGGGCGCGACCGTCATCGGGATCATGGCCTTTGCAGGGATCGGTCTCAGCCCCGATGCGACGGGCGAGTTCCTGTTCTCTCTGTTTGCGGTGATCGGTATTTCACTGCTGCTGAGCTGGGTGCTGGCTCTGACGGTGACACCAATGCTGGGCCACTATTTCTTCAAGCAGGGTGAGGCAGGCGCTGTGGATGCCTATGGCGGGATCATGTTCCGTGTCTACGGCAGCATCCTGCGCTGGGCGCTCCGGTTCCGCTGGCTGGTTGTTGCCGGTTTGATTAGCGTCACTGTTGCCTGTTTCGCCGGGTTTGGACTGGTCAAACAGCAGTTCTTCCCGGATTCGAACACGCCGCTGTTCTTCGTGCACTACAAACTGCCGCAAGGTACGCCCATCGCGCGAACGGCCGAGGATATGGCTGTATTCGAAGAATGGCTGGACAAACGCGACGATGTCGTTGCCGTCACCACATTTGTTGGGCAGGGGGCAACCCGGTTTCTGCTGACCTATTCGGCAGAGAAACCGAACCCCAGCTATGGCCACATGATCATCCGTACAGAAACTCTGGATGACATTCCCGCATTGCAGGCTGATCTAGAGGCGTTTGGCTCGGCTCAATTCCCCGAAGGTGAGTTCCGCACCAAGCGTCTGATCTTTGGCCCTGGCGGCGGTGATCCGATCCAGGCCCGGTTCTCGGGTAGTGATCCGGCCGTTCTGCGGCAGCTTGCGGACGAAGCGATTCAGCGGATGCGCGGTGCGTCCGAGAACGCTTTGCATGTCTATCAGGACTGGCGTGAGAAAGAACTGGCGGTTCAGCCTATCTATGCGACAGAACGAGCGCAGACTGCCGGTGTCACCCGTGAAGACATCGCCGGAACGCTGCAATTTTCGACCGATGGCATCAGGGCGGGTGTATTCCGGGAACGCGACCGTTTGATCCCGATCATTATCCGCCGGCCTGCGGACGGAGATTACTCGATCGTCGATCAGGTCGTGTACTCGGACCAGTCCGAAAAGTTTGTGCCAATCGAACAGATGGTCGACGGGTTCGAGTACAAATCGCTCAACACGCTGGTTCATCGTCGTGACCGGGTGTTGACCATTACCGTCGGCGCCGAAATTCCGGCGGGTCTGACGGCGGCTCAGGTCCACTCGGAAGTGCGCGCTGCCATCGAAGAGATGGAACTGCCCGCAGGGTATCGCATGGAGTGGGGTGGCGAGTTCGAGAACGCCGGTGACGCCAATGAAAGCCTGGGCCGTCAGTTGCCGGTCAGCCTGCTGATCATGGTGCTGATTTCGGTGCTGATTTTTAACGCCATCCGTCAGCCGATTATCATCTGGTTGCTGGTGCCGATGTCCGTGAATGGTGTGGTCATTGGACTGCTGGGCACGGGTCTGCCGTTCACCTTCACGGCGCTGCTGGGGTTGCTCAGCCTGTCAGGGATGCTGATCAAGAACGGCATTGTTTTGGTTGAGGAAATCGATCTGGCCCGTGAAACCGGCAAAGGCCTGCGCGAGTCGATCATCGAGGCTTCGGTCTCACGTCTGCGCCCCGTGATGCTGGCCGCAATCACCACTATTCTGGGCATGGCGCCATTGCTGACGGATGCGTTTTTCAAATCCATGGCGGTGACGATTATGGGTGGCTTGGCCTTCGCGACAATCCTGACGATGGTCGCAGCGCCCGTCTTCTACATGATCTTCTTCGCGCGGGACGAAAAGCGTGAGATGAAGACAGCGCAAGCCTGACAAAGATTGCCAGCAGGCGCGTCAGCAAAATTCAAACCTGGCCGGGGTCTTCTCTGGCCGGGTCATTTGCCCAGTCGACGGCTTCAAACGCAGATTGGGTGCTTGGTGCTTTCACGAGATTGGGCATGGCTCCTGGGTCGTAGCTTCGCCATGGGCTCGACGTGATCGCCTTGCAATGCCAAATGCCATGCTCTTTAGGGGTGATCAAGCTTCCACGCGACCTTAACAGGCCGATCGAGTGAATGTGCCATGAAGAAAACCACAGCGGACCGGAAGGAACGATACAGTACTTGGCCCTACACAGTTTGTCGCCGGTTGTTTTGCGTATGTGGTCTAAATGGCGGAAATCCTCGGTGAGGCCAGAAATGGGGTATCTCCATTCAACGCCTAGACGGATCAATCCTGTTGGCCGCTCCCGAGTTAGGTCGAAAATCCTGCCTTTCTTGCTCCATACCAATTCGTCAATGTCGCACTGCAATACGGCGCGGGAACCGGAAAGAAATCTAATTCGCGCGATATTCAAAAGGGTGGTCTGCAAAAACTCGGTATTGTATCGTAGCTTTCCCTTTTTGTCGCGCGTCGCTAACCCGAAGCGAAACGGGGCAGATAACACAACAGGATCTGCGATCCCGCCCCTCTTTAGCGCATCACGAATATCGTCCAGACCATACCGGGAAGAAGCATTGTCAAAGAACAACATCTGCTCCAGCCCATGCACCTGACAATGGTAGCGTGCAAAATCTTCGATCCACGTCAGGTCGTTGTCACGCGACAGGGTTACGGCAACGTTTTTCCCAGTAAACGGGACCGAGTCTTGCCGGACCGAATTCACCGAAGATTCAACACGTGACCCACTCCAGTCAAATGCCAGCGTACTGGGCTGTTCAGTTGCCCGGAATATCAGGGCGTCATAGAATTCATGGGGTTTCAGGCGGAATTTTCCCGCCTTTTCTCCATCCAGGAAAAACTGACCTTCCTGGATGACATGATAAAGACCAAACAACTTGGGGCAGATCACCGTCAGGCGCCCTTTGGCCCAAAAGGCGTCATACCAGAACGTGTCAAAGTCATACAGGTGTTCAGTGTAGTCCGGGCCGGTATGGCCCGGTTTCATTTCGCGACACAGACCGAGTTCCGTCAGGCTGCTGGCGGCAAGAACTGGATGGCGTGGCTTTGTCAATGTCGTGGCCTCTAAACCTTTTTGCGTTTTCACGTCGACATTGCCTTTGCATTGCGCAGTTTAACTAGTCTCCCGAATCCATTTTCGGGTCATAGTGATAGTAAAACAGGACAGTTTATTCCCGTCCGGGTCGCACAGATAGGTGACATATAAATCAGGCGCATAACAGTCCCGTGTGCAGGGTGGGCCTGCATCCACACCACCGTGCTCCTGCCCCACGGTATGAAACTCTCTGACCTTGGGGGCGCTTTGCACCGGAAACGCGATCATCGTGCCGTTGCGCACATTGGCAGGGTTCACATCCAAGGGCGTGCAAATCTAAAAAACGGTCTCATCATCTGGTTCGCTTCCCAGCCTGAACGATCCTCTATCCACCCCGAAAGGCGCGGCAGTTCCAGAACGGTAAAGACTGCGTCCTAAAACCGAACAGCCTGTGGCAGGTCATTGGTCCCATAGGTGGCATAAAGGCGCACGCTTTCCCCACTTTACGGTCAGTGCCACGCGTCCCTCATACCGACGGGTTAAAGAAATGCAGCATTGAAAGCTGTTTCTAGATCAACGGGACCAAGGGTACATCACACGCTGCAAGCGTCATCATTGCGGCGAAAACCATAAACCTGCGCATTTGTTTTTTCCTTCTGCTCAATCACAGAAAAGATGCGCGCCCGGCGACATAAGGTCAACGGGCGCGCGAAACGTTCGGTCGTGTAAGCAGGTTAAGGCCGATCAGCCCTGCAGCGATCTAACCTCGACATCACCCTCGGTCTGCGCCTTGATCGCCAGTGCGGCGGCGTGGCTTGCGGCAGCTGTCGTGTAGTATGGGATCTTGTCATACAGTGCGATGGATCGGATGGCTTTGCTGTCCTCAACCGCTTGAGCACCTTCGGTGGTGTTCATCAACAGCTGAACCTGGCCGTCTTTCAACATATCGACCACGTCCGGGCGGCCCTCATAGACCTTGTTCACGATCTCACAGGCAACGCCCTGCTCGGCCAGCCAGCTTTGTGTGCCGCGGGTCGCGACAAGCGAGAAGCCTTGTTCCGTCAGAACTTGAGCGGCTTCAAGCATAGCGGCACCTTTATCGGCGTCCTTGATCGAGATAAATGCGCGACCCGAGGACGGTAGAACCATGCCTGCGCCCATCTGCGCCTTGAGGAAAGCACGCGGGAAGTCGCGGTCCCAGCCCATGACCTCGCCAGTGGAACGCATTTCCGGGCCCAGAATGGTGTCAACGCCGGGGAAGCGGGCAAAAGGCAAAACAGCCTCTTTCACCGAGAACCACGGCATGTCCGGATCGGCCAGCGTCATCTGGTCGGCAATCTTGGTGTCCTGACCTTCCTTATAAGCGGGGCGCATGGGGAAGTTCGACAGTTTCTCACCGGCCATGACGCGCGCTGCAATCGAAGCAATTGCGCTGTCGGTCGCCTTGGCCACAAACGGTACTGTCCGCGAGGCGCGCGGGTTCACTTCGATCAGGTAGATCTCATCGTCCTTGATCGCGAACTGCACATTCATCAGGCCGACAACGTTCAGTGCCTTGGCCAGCTTGAACGTCTGGCCCTTGATCTGATCGATAATCTCTGCCGATAGCGAGTAGGGCGGCAGCGAACAGGCCGAGTCGCCGGAATGTACGCCCGCCTCTTCGATATGCTGCATGATGCCCGCAACATGCACGTCGGTACCATCGCACAGCGCATCCACGTCCAGCTCGACCGCACCGGCCAAGTAGCTGTCCAGCAGCACAGGGCTGTCGCCCGAGACGACCACGGCCTCGTTGATGTAGCGCCTCAGTTGATCCATATCGCGCACGATTTCCATCGCACGACCGCCCAAAACGTAAGAGGGGCGGATCACCAGCGGGAAACCGATCTCTTCAGCAATATCCAGCGCTTGCGCGTCGGTTGAAGCGATGCCGTTTCTGGGCTGTTTCAGGCCCAGATCATTAACCAGCGCCTGAAAGCGTTCACGGTCTTCGGCCAGATCGATGGCATCCGGCGTGGTGCCCAGGATCGGGATGCCTTCGGCTTCCAGCGCGTTGGCTAGTTTCAGGGGGGTCTGACCGCCGTACTGAACAATCACGCCGTGCAGGGTGCCGTTTTCCTGTTCCTTCGTCAGGATTTCCATGACGTGTTCGAAAGTCAAAGGTTCAAAATACAGACGATCCGAGGTGTCGTAGTCGGTCGACACGGTCTCGGGGTTGCAGTTGATCATGATGGTTTCATAACCAGCGTCGGTCAGCGCGAAACAGGCGTGGCAGCAGCAATAGTCGAACTCGATGCCCTGACCAATCCGGTTCGGGCCACCGCCAAGGATGACGACTTTCTTGCGGTCAGACGGACGCGCCTCGCATTCTACGTCACCCATCATGGGGGCTTCGTAGGTCGAGTACATATAGGGCGTCTGCGCCTCGAACTCCGCGGCGCAGGTGTCGATGCGTTTGAACACGGCTGTAACGCCCAGATTGCGGCGCGCCCGGCGGACGTTGTCTTCGTCACGACCAGTCAGATTTCCCAAACGCGCGTCAGTAAAGCCCAGCATCTTGAGCTTACGGATGCCTTCCTCGGTCACGGGCAGGCCGTCTTTGCGTACTTGGCGTTCGGCTTCGATGATCTCGCGGATACGGGCAAGGAACCAAGGGTCGAACTTGGTGACGCCAAAGATCTCATCATCGGTCAGCCCGTGGCGCATTGCTTGAGCAATGGTGCGCAGACGGTCAGGCGTCTGCTGGCTGATTGCCTTGATAACGGCGGCCTTGTCGACGGCTTCGTCCCAGACGCCTACGTTCAGGCCGGGGATTTCAATCTCATCAAACCCGGTCAGGCCCGATTCCATTGAAGCCAGCGCCTTTTGCATCGATTCGTGGATAGTGCGGCCGATGGACATCGCCTCACCCACCGATTTCATCGCGGTGGTCAGGTAGGGCTCGGAGCCGGGGAACTTCTCGAACGCGAATTTTGGGATCTTGGTGACAACATAGTCGATGGTCGGCTCAAAGCTGGCCGGGGTGACCTTGGTGATGTCGTTGTCCAACTCGTCCAGCGTGTAGCCCACAGCCAGCTTGGCGGCGATCTTGGCAATCGGGAAACCGGTTGCCTTTGACGCCAACGCCGAAGACCGCGATACGCGCGGGTTCATCTCGATCACGACCATCCGTCCGTCGACCGGGTTGATCGCCCATTGCACGTTCGATCCGCCGGTCTCGACCCCGATCTCGCGTAGTACGGCAATCGAGTGATTGCGCATGACCTGGTATTCTTTGTCGGTCAGCGTCAGGGCCGGGGCAACGGTGATCGAGTCACCCGTGTGCACGCCCATTGGGTCGATGTTTTCGATGGAACAGACGATGATGGCATTGTCGGCGGTGTCGCGCACCACTTCCATCTCGTATTCTTTCCATCCCAAAAGGCTTTCGTCGATTAGGATCTGGCCCACTGGCGAGGCATCCATGCCGGTGCGACAAATATGGATATAGTCTTCGCGGTTATACGCCACGCCGCCGCCTGTGCCGCCCAGCGTAAAGGCGGGGCGAATGATGGCGGGTAAGCCGACATTTTCAAGGGTTTCGAGGGCCAGCGCCACACCGGCGTCCAGGTCTTTCTTGCCGCTTTCGTTCTTGGGGGCAGTCACGATCTCGGCCTTGGGATTTTCGATGCCCAGCCGGTCCATCGCCTCGCGGAACAAGGCGCGGTCTTCGGCCATTTCAATGGCGTCGCGCTTGGCACCGATCATCTCGACGCCAAACTTGTCCAGCACGCCCATCTCTTCCAGCGCGAGCGAGGTGTTCAGGCCGGTCTGCCCGCCCATGGTGGGCAGCAGCGCGTCGGGGCGTTCTTTTTCAATGATCTTGGCGACAACTTCTGGCGTGATCGGTTCGACATATGTCGCGTCGGCCAGCCCGGGGTCGGTCATGATCGTGGCGGGGTTTGAGTTCACCAGAATGACCCGGTATCCTTCTTCCCGTAGTGCCTTGCAGGCCTGAGCGCCGGAATAGTCGAACTCGCAAGCCTGACCAATAACAATGGGGCCCGCCCCGATGATCATGATCGACTGAATGTCGGTTCTTCTCGGCATGGCCACGTTCCTTCGATTGTCCGCGATTCAGGGCACCCCCAAGCGCCCAAATTGTCCTGCGTTATAGGGACCGCGCGAAAAGGTGCAAGGGGGATCGGAAACAGGGGCGAAATTGCCGCTTTCCCCCCTTTCCCTTGGCGGCGTATTCTCTATACCGCGCAGCACGGCAAATGAGGATGCAATTGCGTATTCGTTTTGATCAGGGACCAGCCGGGTCAGGAACCAGTTTTGACCGGCCAGCCGAGATGATCCGCGCGGACAATGCGGAGGACGTGCCCCAAGCGTTGGAGGCGCTGGACGAGGCGCGCGCGCAAGGGGCTTGGTTGGCTGGCTATGCTAGCTATGAGCTGGGGTACGTGCTGGAACCGCGCCTGTCTGACCGCATGCCAGATGGCCGTCGGCTGCCTTTACTATGCTTCGGCGTTTATGATCACCCCATTCAGCGGGAATTGCCCGCTGCATCCGGTGGGGTGACCCATTTTGAACCGCGCTGGGACGAGGCGCGGTACACGCAGGCGTTTCAACATGTGCATGACGCCATTGGGGCAGGGGATATTTATCAGGCCAACCTGACATTCCCGATTGATATGACCGTACAGGGCAACAGCGCCGCGCTTTATGCCGCGCTCACAGCCGGACAGCCCGTAGGTCACGGCGCCCTGATCCAGCAGGATGGGTTGCCCGATCTACTCAGCCGGTCTCCTGAGCTATTCTTTCGCACGAACGCGGACCGCAGGATCGAAACCCGTCCAATGAAGGGGACCCAACCCCGCAGCGAGGATATGGCTGAAGACGCCCGGCGTCGCGCGTTCCTGGCGATCGACGAAAAGAACCGGGCTGAAAACCTGATGATCGTCGATCTGTTGCGCAACGATATCAGCCGCGTCGCGATGCCCGGATCCGTTAAGGTGCCCGAACTGTTCAAGGTCGAAACCTATGCGACCGTGCATCAGATGATCTCGCTGGTGCAGGCGCAGCTGCATATGGGCGCCGAGCTGTCCGATATCCTGACGGCTCTGTTTCCCTGCGGTTCCATCACCGGTGCCCCCAAAATTCGAGCCATGGAGATTCTGTCCGATCTCGAACCCTGGCCTCGCGATGTTTATTGCGGTGCGATCGGCTGGGCCGCGCCGGACGGGCGTTCAGAATTCAACGTGGCGATCCGGACGCTGATGGTCGAGGATGGCGCGGCCACCCTCAACGTCGGCGGTGGAGTGATTTGGGACAGCACGGCCCCATCGGAATATGAGGAAGCGCTATGGAAAGCTCGCTTTGCCCACCAGCTGACCCTGACTTCCGCCTGATCGAAACACTGGCCTTTCGATCTGGGCAAGGGTTCGTTCGCCGAGATCGACATCTATCCCGTATGGCTCGGTCAGCTGCGGCCATGGGCATTCCTTTCGATGCGGGCGCCGCTATCCAGGCACTGGACAATGTCGTAGGGCAATCACCTCAGCGTTGCCGGCTTACGCTGGCAGTTGATGGAACATACGATGTGACAACCGGAGTACTGGCCGGTAACCCACCATTATGGCGGGTCGCGGTCACCGATATGCGGCTTGCCGCGTCGGATGTTTGGTTGCAGCACAAGACAACACAACGCGCGGTTTATGACACCGCCCGCGCATCGCTGCCGGACGGAATAGACGAATTTCTGTTCCTGAACGAACGTGACGAACTGTGCGAAGGGACCATCACCAACCTGTTCCTGCACATGCCGGACGGCCGACGTCTGACGCCAAAGCTGACCTGCGGATTGCTTCCGGGAATTCTGCGTGAAGAACTGATTGATAATAAACAGGTTACCGAAAGCGTCTTGTTCTTGATCGATCTGAAAAACGCGGAAAAAGTTTTCGTAGGGAATTCCTTACGTGGCCTGATCCGGGCGGAGTTGGCGGTATTGTGAGCAAACAAAGCGATTGGGCGCATGAAGGGGCGCATCACGGGCGGCTACGGCTGGAGTTCGGTCTGTTCTTTGTCGCAGTACCAGTTCTGATCGCGGTCTTTTTCCCTCCGAATTGGATGTTTCCGTCGCTGTTCACCTTCACGGCCATCGGTATCATCCTGCTCCATTACACGCCCGGTTTTACTTGGTCCGAACTTCGGTACAACTGGCGCAATTGGACGTGGCGCGAAATCGCTCTTTTTGCTGTTGCCATGACGGCGTTTTGCTCGGCGGTCGTTATGGCGATGCGACCGGACGTTGCATTTCGCATGCTTCTCTACCGGCCCGAATTCCTGGCAGTGATCTGGCTGGCGTACCCGATCGCTTCGGCTCTGCCGCAAGAGCTTCTGTTCCGATCACTGTTTTTCCGCCGCTACCAGGCGATCCTTCCAAACGGGAAGGCGGCTTACCTACTGAACGCGTCCCTGTTTTCGCTGGCCCACCTGATGTACTGGAGCTGGATTGTCGCCATCATGACCTTTGGCGGAGGACTGTTGTTCACTTGGGCCTACCGCCAACGCGGGTCGTTTTTCTACGCGGTCCTGCTGCACGCTATTGCGGGGAATGTTATCTTTGCGGCGGGTCTGGGCATCTATTTCTATTCCGGCAATGTGCAAAGGCCGTTTTGACGGCGCGACCTGCCTTGACTTTCCAAGCCTGACAGGGTGTACCGGCGCGACGAATTCTACGCCCGAAGGGATAAATCCATGCACGCCTACCGCAGCCACACCTGCGCCGCACTGACCGCCGCCAATGTCGGTGAAACCGTCCGCCTGTCCGGTTGGGTGCATCGGGTACGAGATCACGGCGGCGTGCTGTTCATCGATCTGCGCGATCATTTCGGTGTGACACAGGTTCTGTGTGACGGCGACAGTGCAGCCTTTGCCGAGCTTGAGAAAGTACGTTCGGAATGGTGTATCCGCATCGACGGCACCGTCAAAGCACGTGACCCGGAGCTGGTGAACTCGAAACTGCCGACCGGTGAGATTGAAGTTTACGTGCGAGAGCTTGAGGTTCTGGGCGCGGCTGACGAACTGCCGCTGATGGTGTTCGGAGATCAAGAATACCCCGAAGAAACGCGTCTGCGCTACCGTTACCTGGACCTGCGCCGCGAGGCGATGCAGCAGAACATGACCCTGCGTTCGGACGTTGTCGCCTCGATGCGCAAGCGTATGTGGGATCTGGGCTTCCGCGAGTATCAGACGCCGATTATCACCGCATCGTCGCCTGAAGGCGCGCGTGACTTTCTTGTGCCGTCGCGTTTGCACCCGGGCAAGTTCTACGCGCTGCCACAGGCCCCACAGCAGTTCAAACAGCTGATCATGGTGTCGGGCTTCGACAAGTATTTTCAGATCGCGCCCTGCTTCCGTGACGAAGACCCACGTGCCGACCGCTCGCCCACTGATTTCTACCAGCTTGACCTTGAGATGTCGTTTGTCGAACAGCAGGACGTGTTCGACACGATCCAGCCGGTTCTGACCGGTGTGTTCGAAGAGTTCGGCGGAGGGCGTAAGGTCGATCAGGAATGGCCGCAGATTTCCTACAAGGATGCGGCGCTGTGGTACGGTTCCGACAAGCCTGACCTTCGGAATCCTATCAAAATGCAAGTGGTCTCTGATCACTTCCGCGGCTCCGGCTTCGCGATTTTCGCGAAGCTGTTGGAGCAGGAAGGTACCGAGATCCGCGCAATCCCCGCGCCGACCGGTGGTAGCCGAAAATTCTGTGACCGCATGAACGCATTCGCTCAGAAAGAGGGTTTGCCCGGCATGGGTTACATCTTCTGGCGCGATCAGGGCGAAGGGATGGAGGCCGCAGGTCCGCTGGCCAAAAACATCGGCCCCGAACGCACCGAGGCCATCCGTCAGCAATTGGGGCTGGGCGTTGGTGATGCGGCGTTCTTCCTGGGTGGTAAGCCGAAAGCCTTTGAAAAAGTCGCAGGCAAGGCGCGTGATGTGATCGGTGAGGAACTGAATCTGACCGAGAAAAACCGCTTCGCCTTTGCCTGGATCGTAGATTTTCCGATCTACGAGCAGGACGAAGAATCCGGGGCCATCGACTTTGAACACAACCCGTTCTCGATGCCGCAAGGCGGGATGGAAGCGCTGCTGGGGAACCCCTTGGACGTGCGTGGCTATCAGTACGATCTGGCCTGTAACGGGTATGAGCTGGTGTCGGGTGCGATCCGGAACCACAAGCCGGAAATTATGTTGAAAGCCTTTGAACTGGCTGGATACGGCGAAGAAGAAGTGAAAAGCCGTTTTGGGGCGCTGTTCAACGCCTTTCATTATGGTGCCCCGCCGCACGGTGGCTGCGCCGCTGGTATCGACCGTATCGTGATGCTGTTGGCCGATGAAGCCAACATCCGCGAGGTCATGATGTTCCCCATGAACCAGCGTGCCGAAGACCTGATGATGGACGCACCATCCGATCCGACCTCGGATCAGATGATGGAGCTGGGCTTGCGGATCATCCCTCAGGACTGAGAATAACAAAACCCGCTGCTTACCCTGCAGCGGGTTTTTTCATGGTTTGCACTGTTGCAAAGGTCATGGCTATGGACCGGTATTCATAGCTTGGTCGCAGGTCTGCATAGCCCGTTAGTCGGGGGTCTATTCCCACGGGTCCCTAAATGACTTCCGGCTAGAGCGAATATCGCGGGCGGTGGCGCGAGTTTGCCAGTAGACCCAAAGGCACAGGATCGTTGCGGTTATGAAGTAAGCGGTCGTCATCTCAAATCGCCTCACGCTGTTCCAAACGGGACTGCACAATCCCGGTGACCTGAGCGGCCACGGCCGTTACTGGGGTCCCGTCTGCCCGGGATTCGGCAAGCCGCTGCGCCGCTTCTGCCAGAACTGTATCGTCGGCATCGCGGGCGACCCCGCGCAGAAACTGTGCCGCGTAATCCAGCGTGCGCTGATCATTCGGACCGGCCAGAATGTCGGCGATATGGGCCATGTCATCCTGATAGGCCAACGGATCGGCGTTAATGATCTCATCCCGGACGGCATGCAGGCTGCTGGGGCGGCGATCTTCGGGCAAACGTTCCAAAACGGATGTCTGGAAATAGGCCAGCGATTTGAGGGGTTTTTCCAGGAACCCATCAGCACCGGCCCGCATTGCGGTGCGTTTCATGTGGTCATCCCCGGACATGCCAAGAATGGCCCCAATACGGGGCGCAGCCTTAGACAGATCGGCGATCAGATCCGTGCCGGACCCGTCCGGCAGACCCATGTCCACAATGATGACAGACGGGCGGTAGATCTGCAGGTGACGCCGTGCCGATTGCAGGCAGTCCGCCCGCCTGATGCGCGCGCCGCTGTGCAGGCACATCAACCGGATGGCGTCGCAGGCATAGCGGCTGTCTTCCACAACCAAAATAGTTTGTCCCAGCAGGGGCCGCGTGGCCGTCGGCTGCGCGGGAGAGGCGAAGGGGCTCGAATCGTCCATGGCGGAACTCCTAATCAGCAGATGCCTCACGGTAGGAACTTCTGGCTAACAGGGCGTTAACGGCAATTTGGCGCACTTGTTCTTTGTTCAACCAGCCCCCATAACCGCTGCAACGCAGAACAGAGGAGAGTTCCATGATTGGTCGCCTGAACCACGTAGCCATTGCCGTACCCGATCTTGAGGCCGCCTCTGAGCAGTACCGCAACGCGCTGGGCGCGAAAGTCGGCGCGCCACAGGATGAGCCGGATCACGGCGTCACAGTTGTGTTCATCGAACTGCCCAATACCAAGATAGAACTGCTCTATCCGATGGGCGATGACAGCCCGATCAACGGGTTTCTGGAAAAGAACCCCTCTGGCGGCATCCACCATGTCTGCTATGAGGTCGAGGATATCATCGCTGCCCGCGATCACCTGAAGGAAACCGGCGCACGCGTGCTGGGTTCGGGTGAGCCCAAGATCGGTGCGCATGGTAAACCGGTGCTGTTCCTGCACCCCAAAGATTTTAACGGCTGCCTGGTCGAGCTGGAACAGGTGTAACCTAACCCCGGAGGGGATGAGATGTCGATTACTGGTGCAGCCGTTCTGTTCGCCGTGATCTGGTTCATGACCTTGCTGGTGGTGCTGCCAATCCGCATCAAGACGCAGGGCGATCTGGGTGATATCGTTCCGGGCACCCACGCGGGCGCACCGGAAGAGCATCACCTGAAGAAAAAGATGTGGATCACCACCGGTATCACGGTGGTGCTCTGGGCCATTATAGCAGGCATCATCCTGTCCGGCGTGATTTCTGTGCGTGATTTCGACTGGCTGAACCAGCTGGAGCCGCGCGGTTGATCTTTAAGCCATAGGCCCTGATAGCTTGTGGTAGATATGGGTGAACGTTGCGACGCCAAGGATTGGGATCACAAGGTTCACCAGGGGCACGGATAGCGGGATCGCCATCAAAATACCTGCCATCCAGATGGTCGTTGCGTGTTTGGCGCGCAGCTTACGTGCACCTTCCCGACCCAATCTGCGCATGGCAGCCAACGTAAAGTATTCTCGTCCCAACAAGAAACCGTTCATGCCCCAGAAGATGAAGGGGGCGAGCGGAGTAAATATCGCATAGAGGATCAGGGCCAGCAGATTGGCAACGACCAATACCCCCATGAAGCTCAGCCCGTCGCGCAGGCTTTCGCTGAACGGAATGCCGGGAACAGTTGGCAAAGATGGGTAATGCTTGTCTTCGACCGCTTGCGCAACGTCTTCCAGAAACATCGACGTAATCGCCGAGGCCACCGGGACCATCAGAAATATTGGCAGGATCAGGACGACAAAGATGCCGGAATAGTTCAGCACGTCGTTCAGCCACGGCACGGCACCGATAAAGGGCAGAGAGATCTCGTTCCCCGACAGCCGGTTGATCAGCCAGATTGCCAAAGCACAGGCGGCGATCAGCAAAACGATCGTCAGACCAACGCCGCGCAACAGGACAGCCCGGAACTTTGGGTCGCCGATCTGTCCCAGTGCCGCAAAAAAGGCGTTGAGAATGGTCATTCCGAAACCCACTGCGTCAACCCACCCACGTCAGGGCGGGGTCTTTCGGGCGGTGCTTTGCCCTCGGTCGCGATATGAACCAGACCCGCGACGCGTTCATTTTCTTGCAGCCCGAACGCCTTTTGGCAAAAGTCGCGGTCGTGGGTCTGCCAACCGGACAGCCAGTTTGCGCCCCAACCCGCAGCAAGTGCCGCGTTCAGCAAAGCCAGGCACACTGCGCCAGCGGAATAGGTCTGTTCGATTGCAGGGATTTTCGCGGAGGGTTTTTGAACCTCGATCACGGCGACCGCCAGATGGCCCATGTCGAACTGGTTGCGGGCCTTGGCTATGTCCTCAGCGGATTTACCCAGCGCCGAGCCACATTCTTCGGTCAACTGCGCAAGGCGCGGCATAGCGCCTTTATCGAGTACGATGAAACGCCAGGGTTCCAGCTTGCCATGATCCGGGCTGCGTGCAGCGGCGGTCAGCAGGGGCAACAGCTGGTCCCGCGTGGGGGCGGGTTCAATCAGCGTTTTTGCAGGGCGCGACCGGCGCGATTGCAGAAACTCCAGAGCGGCCGGATTCTTCAAGGACATATGTTAACTTCCTTTACATAGGCGGTTGTGTATGTGGTTGAACATCTGGCGGGTTTCAAGGGCAAGTGGCTGGATGCAGGAGATCAATTTCACTCCCTGAGCGTTCGTGCAAGGGTGTTCAAGAAGAAGAGAGGGAAGATGGCCAAACCAAAGCTGCGAAATGTACCGGATCCGGGCGCGCGCGCCGTACCCGATGAAGGGATCGAGGTCCGGGTCACGCCGAAAGCTGCGAAGGATGGGATTTTGACCGATCAGGGAAACATTCGCATCTTCGTCACCGCGCCGCCCGAAAACGGCAAGGCAAACGAGGCGGCGCGTAACATATTGGCCGTGGCCATGGGGGTGGCACCGTCTACTCTGATTCTCAGGCGGGGGCAGGCGTCGCGCGACAAGGTATTTGTCTATTTACCCTGATCCGGTGTTTCCCGGATTTGGTACACGCCTTCCGGCAAGTCCAAAGCCGCCGCCAGATCGCGCACCTGTTCAGGGGATAACGTGATCCTCTGAATCTGATCCGTGCGCGGGTCCAATTGTTCAAGCGTCACACATTCGGCGAAGCTGTTGATGACGACATCCTCTTGCAAAGGCTTTGGGCCTTCGTCCACCAGAGTAATGACTGTCGAGTCGAATTCATGCTCAATCGAAAACATGAAAGCAGAGTGCAGGTCAGCCGAATGCAATGCAACCCGTAGCTTACCAATCGGGCTGTGGTGATTGGCGCGGCTCCGCGCTATGGTCGTGAAAACGGGCCGACCGTTTCAAAGGATTATGAATGTATCGTCTGATCTGTTTGTTTCTTCCTCTTTTTCTGGCGGCCTGTAGTGCTGGCGAGATGCGATTGCAGCCCGCGACCCAATGGTCGGGGACCTTGGGCGAGTATCAGGTAGAGGCGGCTGCGGTTCGGGATGCCAGCCGCTCCATCGGCAAGGAAGCCCGGGCAGAGTGTCTGAAGCGGGCCAAAGTCAAAAATTGTGATTTCACGGTTCTTGTTGATCTCAATCCACAAGCGGAAGCGAATGCGTTTCAGACCTTGGATGACAGGGGCCAGCCGGTGATCATAATGACCCGATCCATGATTCAGTCGGCGCAAAATCCAGATGAGCTGGCTTTTGTACTCGGGCACGAGACTGCTCATCATCTGCTGCGTCACATTCCGCGCCAGGCCGAAAACGCGCAGGAAAGCGCAGTCATATTCAACAATCTGGGCAAGCTCTTTGGAGAAGAGGGAGAAGACCTGGAGCGCACGCAGAAAATCGGGGCGGAAGTGGGTGTGCAATTGAATGTTAAGGCTTTCGAGCTAGAGGCTGACCAGTTGGGCACAATCATTACCTACAATGCCGGATATAACCCGTTGATCGGTGCAAAGTACTTTGACCGCATCCCGGACCCGGAGGACAGTTTTCTCGCGTCACATCCGCCGAATGCGCAACGTGTGCAGATGGTTCAGAACACGGCCCGAAAACTTGGGCTGACGCAATGACCCAAATAGCAAGGCTGGGCGTAATCCTGACGGATCGTGGATCGAAATACGCGGTGTCGGGGGCTGCTGTGCAAACGCGCGAGGACGTGGATGCCGTTCTGCAAGACCTCAAGTCCGACAAAGCCTATGCCAAGGCGACGCACAATACCTGGGCGACGATCTTGCCGACAGGGGCTCTCAAGGCCGACGATGGCGAAAGCGGTGCCGGAATGGTCATCCTGCGCATGCTCGAAAGGGCCGGACTGGAGGGCCACATCATCATTGTCACCCGCTGGTACGGGGGTAAAAAGCTGGGCGGTGACCGCTTTCGCAGGGTGCAGGATGCCACCCGCGCCTATCTGGAGCATATCGGCG
This sequence comes from Ruegeria sp. CDSC002, assembly GCF_059610905.1. Taxonomy (NCBI): domain Bacteria; kingdom Pseudomonadati; phylum Pseudomonadota; class Alphaproteobacteria; order Rhodobacterales; family Roseobacteraceae; genus Ruegeria; species Ruegeria sp. CDSC002. The sequence continues at coordinate 307,259 of NZ_JBXWOM010000003.1, read as the reverse complement.
CCGGGTCTTGACCTGAGTCAAATGCCTGTTCGGGCCGCTGCGCTATCCTGTCAGAACTGTGCGACAGGGAGACAGCGCAATGCTTGGCAAAAATACTCTGAAACGACATGCGGAACTGGTCGACCAGATGGCAACCCACGTCGGGGTCGATCTGGAGGATGCGGCCATAGGCGGTGACGTCTCGATTGACCAGATATCTGATGCGGTCCTGCGTTGCAGAGATTGTTCGAACCCAGATCATTGCGCGCAGTTTCTGGCCCAATCTGCCCAAGACCAGAAAACCCCGGAATACTGCAGGAATACGTCCCTGTTTGACCGCCTCACTTCGCTGTCGGAAAGCAAACTCGACGGCTAGGAATAATCATGCCCCGCCATCGCCGCGTTTGATGGCGCTTTGTGCAAACAAAAGGCAGATCTGCCAATGACCCGAGACAATCTGGGCGACGTGGAGAAACACTTTTGGCTAACCCGGTCGGTGGCCAGATGTATGGATGTTTCGTTGACCGAAGCGATGGCCGAGGGGCGGTTGACCACCAATGGTTATGCGGAGATCGTGACGCGCTGTCGTGCCTCTGGGTGCAGCGACCAATGCGAATTGTGGCTGTCGAAACAACAGGTCAAAGCCGATTCGGCCCCTGAATTCTGCGCGAATGCGGAAACGCTGAACGCTTTGAAGACTTAGTCAGAGCTTGGAATGCGAACCGTCGCACAGCGGCGGATTGGCCGTTTGTTTGCACCCGCAAAAGAACACCTTCTTGCTGGTCTCGGCAGTAAACTTCACCGGTTCAAACTGGGTTCCCTTGTGTGAACCATCGCAGAAGGGCTGACGCTCTGACTTGCCACAGGCACACCAGAAATAGGTTTTCCCTTCGGTCACTTCGACCGGGTAGGGGGCTTTTTGGGCAGGTTTCGGCTGATCTGACATGTGGCTGCTCCGCTTTTGGCTAATGTCGTGAAACAACTATAAGGCCTTCGCGCGGGGCGTGTAGAGCGCTTATGTTTCTTTATGTAAGCAGCATGGTTTTGCCGCTCTCACGAATCTGTGATTGATTTTGTTGCAATAATATCAACGAGGTCGTATTTTGAGACTGGCCCCAGATAATAGGGCAATATGAGAAAATTTTTAGAGGAATGACGGACATGAAACTTAAATTTGCTGCCGTTAGCGCAATTGCCCTGGTTCTGGCTGCATGCTCGCAGCAGGAAGAGCCGACGCCGGTTTACATCACACCTGAGTACGACAAGTTCGGCACACCGAGCTGCCCGGCTGGAACCGAGCTGGCCACGACCGAAGCGGGACAGACCATCTGTAACCCGGTCGCTCAGTAAGAATTCTGCGGGCGGTCTTGTTTTGGCCGCCCGCTTACTCAACGCAGCCGTCCGCCCTTGTTGGGCGGTTTTTTTGTGCCCGCTTTGTGCTGACGCGGACTCGGATCAGAATACGTCGATAATTGGCAATCATCACCTCACCAGCCGTCAGTAACCGTGTCCAAATGACTTGCGGTGATAGTGTTGACGCTTTGACCCGTACCGTGGCGCATAAAGGTAGCGATAGGATTTCTTTTTTAGCTTTTGCTGAACGTAGGGCGCGTTCTTAGGAACCGGTTTTGGGTGGTAGACTTTGGGTGTGTAGACTTTCGGAGAGTAATAGTGCCGGTGAATGCGGATATTATTGCGGCTATGAGCATTCTGCGAATTTGACCCAACAACAACTTGGCCGCTCGTTTCGACGGTGATGCTGCCTGCGGTAGCCGGGACGGCAAAAAGTTGGGACGCAAGTATAGCGGCCATGCAATTGAAAGAGATGGCACGAAGGTACGCCATGAAAACCCTCCTTCTAGCGAGTTGAGGTTTTTATTCATGGTCCGGGAAAATCCCGTCTCAAGCCAATAAACTTAAATCACGCTCTGCCTATCTAGGGTGAACGGCACATTTGGCTTAGGTGCGTGTACCCCATAAATCGTATTCGCCGGCCTCATCAATCTCGACCGACACGATGTCACCAGGTTTCAGGTCATCAAAACCCTCATCGATGAACAGATTCCCGTCGATCTCGGGCGCGTCTGCCTTGGTGCGGCACGTGGCGGCTTCGTCATCAATCTCGTCCACGATCACGTCGATGGTCTGGCCAACCTTGGCGGCCAGCTTAGCCTCGGAGATGGCCTGCGCTTTTTCCATGAAGCGGTCCCAACGCTCTTGTTTGACCTCGGCTGGTATGTGATCCGGGAGGTCGTTTGATCGCGCGCCATCGACGTTTTCGTATTGGAAGCAGCCAACACGATCCAGTTGCGCCTCGTCCATCCAATCCAGAAGGGTCTGGAACTCGGCCTCGGTCTCGCCCGGATAACCGACGATAAAGGTCGACCGCAGCGTGATGTCCGGGCAGGTTGCGCGCCATGCGGCGATCTCCTCCAAAGTCTTGGCTGCCGCTGCCGGGCGCGCCATACGTTTCAGAACGTCCGGATGGGCATGCTGGAACGGAATATCCAGATAGGGCAGGATGTTGGATCCGGCGTCTGCCATAAGGGGGATCAACTCGCGAACATGCGGGTAGGGGTAGACATAGTGGAGCCGAACCCAGGCATCCAACTGCCCCAGCTCACGCGCCAGATCGGTGATGTGGCTGCGCACCTCGCGGTCCTTCCACGGGTTCACATCGTATTTCCGATCCAACCCATAGGCGGATGTATCCTGCGAGATCACCAGCAATTCTCGTACACCATTGTCGACCAGCTTTTCAGCTTCGCGCAGTACCGCGTGGGCTGGGCGGCTGGCCAGTTTGCCGCGCATGTCGGGGATGATGCAGAACTTGCATTTGTGGTTACAGCCCTCGGATATCTTGAGATAGCTGTAATGGCGTGGTGTCAGTTGCACACTTGCGGCGGGCAGCAGGTCCACAAACGGGTCAGGATCAGGCGGCACTGCCGAATGCACTGCATCCAGCACCTGCTCGTATTGGTGAGGGCCGGTAACGGCCATTATGCGCGGGTGATGTTCGCGGATGTAATCCGGTTCCGCACCCAGACAGCCGGTCACGATGACTTTGCCATTCTCCACCAATGCCTCACCAATAGCGTCCAGCGACTCGGCCTTGGCACTATCCAGAAACCCGCAGGTATTCACGATCACGGCATCCGCGCCTGAATAGTCGGGCGAGATGCCGTATCCTTCGGCACGCAGGCGGGTCAGTATACGCTCACTGTCGACCAAAGCCTTAGGGCAGCCCAAAGAGACCATACCGATGGTCGGCTGGTTCGAACGTGGCGTCTCGGGGATCCGGGCGGCAGGCGCCAGGTCGGGGCGGAGGTTTGGCGGGTTCGTTGTCATTGCGCGGCATATAGTGGGGAACGCTTCCCCTTGCAAATGCGGCGCAGGCTTTGGATGATCTTTTTAACGCATGAAAAAGGCGGAGAGCAGAATATGAAGTGGCTGTTGCGCATAGTTTTCCTGTTGGTGGCGGTTTTTGGCTTGGTCATCGGGGCATTGCTGCTGATGCCCGGCGACAAGCTGGCCACCATATTGGCTGAGCAGGTCCGCACCCAAACCGGGCGCGACCTGAAGCTTACGGGCGATGTGAACCTGTCTTTCTGGCCCGTGCTGGGGCTGGAAACTGGTCCGGTGACTTTTGGAAATGCGCAATGGGCCGGTCCTGAACCCATGCTAAGCGCCGAAAGCCTGGCCGTGGGGGTTGATGCTGCCGCGCTGATCTCAGGGGACCTGCGCATCAAACGGGTGGTCGCCGATAATCCGGTTCTGCGGTTGGAACTTTCGGATGGGCGCGGGAATTGGGAGCTTTCGGCACCCGCAAACGCAGCCTCGGTAGGCGCCACAAGCGGCGCGGCACCGCAAGGGCAGCAGGGCGAGGTGACGCTGGATCATCTGAAGCTGACGAATGCACGTTTGGTCTATATCGAAAACGGCGCAACTAAATTCGATTTTGCCAATGTCGATCTGGCGGCCAGTTGGCCGGACGTTTCGGCGCCTCTGCAGGTTCAGGCTCAGATGGCAGTGCCCGGGGGGGCGGTCGATGTCGACCTCAAGATTCAAGATCTGCCAGCTTACGCGTCCGGCGCGGTAACGCCGCTGGATTTGACCATGACCGCGCCCGGCGGAGAGTTCGGTTTTGCAGGCCGGGTCAATCTGGCTGGTGAAATGGATGGCAGAATGCTGGCCAAAACGACGAACACGGAACGTATGCTGGCTGCTTTTGGTCAGGCCGGTGTTGGGGTGCCATTGGGTCTGGGGCGCGAGGCCGACGTGGCCGGGCAAATGACCTATACCAGCGATGGTCGGATTTCGCTGCGCAATTTGGTGGCGTTGCTGGATAATAATCGCCTGACTGGTGAGGCAGATATCGTTATCTCGAACCCGCCGCAGATTACCGCGCGGCTGGAAGGCGGTGACCTGGATCTTACTCATTTCAATGATACGCCTGGTGGCGCTGGCGGCGGGTCGGCGCCGTCACCTGACCAAGGGTGGTCGACCACCCCGATTGATGCGTCTGCGCTGGCCTTGGCGAATGGCAAAATCCGCCTCAAAGCCAATTCCATTGCCGTACCGGGTCTGACGCTGGGACCCAGCGATCTGACGCTTAACCTTGATCGATCCAGAGCGGTTCTTCAGATGAACCCTGCCACATTGTTTTCAGGGCATCTGAACGGGCAAGTGGTCGCCAACAACCGGAACGGTTTATCGGTCGGCGGCAATCTGACCGCGGATGGCATGGATGTGCAGCAAGCTCTGTCCGCCCTTGGCGGGATCGAGCGGTTGTCCGGCACCGGATCAGGGTCGTTTGAATTTCTGGGAGTTGGACAGACCGAGGATCAGATTATGCGCTCACTCAGCGGCAAGGGTCGTGTGGACGTGGGCAAGGGCGTGATCTCGGGATTTGATCTGGACCGCCTGATGGGCCGCAGCGGGGGCGAGCGCGGCACAACCGTGTTCAACAGCTTGTCTGCCAGCTTCACCATGGATCAAGGGGTGTTGTGGAACAACGACCTGTTGATGTCGCTGGATAACTTCCGGGCCGACGGTTCCGGTCGGGTCGGAATCGGCAACCGCGATATCGACTATCTTTTCACACCTGTGGCGCTGCGCGCGAATTCGGGAAACGGCATCGCGGTACCAGTGAAAATTGTCGGGCCGTGGAGCGACCCGTCGATCAAGCCGGATCTAACCAAAGTCATCGAAGCTGTTGCTGAAGGAAAGGCCAAAGAGCTTGAAGATGAGGCCAAGCAGAAAGTTTTGGACAAGGTCGGGGACGAGCTGAATACGACGATTACGGACAGCGATCAGATCGAAGACGCGATCAAGAACAAACTGGAAGACGAAGTGAACAAGGGGCTGCTGAAGCTGTTTGGCGGTAACTAATCAGCGCCGATACGCAAGGGCGTCGGGGCAGAAGGTGCCCCGAAACGCAGTAGCACTTAGATGGTCTGATCGTAGTCGCCCACACCGGGTTCCGTGCGAATGACCGCGTCGATATCGCCAAAGATTGCGCGCATTTCATCCTCGCTCTCGCTGCTTTCGCAGACCACGACAAGGTTCGGAGTGTTCGAGGATGCGCGCACCAAACCCCAGCTGCCATTGTCCAGAATAACACGAGCGCCGTTGACGGTGACAACCTCTTTGATCGCGCGACCGGCAAAACTGTCTCCGGCATCAGCTTTTGCAACCAGCTTGTCGACCAGCCGCTGAAGAATGTCATATTTCTCTGTATCGGCGGCATAGGGTGACATGGTCGGCGTAGACCAGGTTTTTGGCAGCGCCTTGCGCAAGTCCGACATTCTTTGATCCGGGTTGCGATCCATCAGCTTGCAGATCTCAACGGCGACGCGCATCCCGCAGTCGTAGCCGCGCCCGATAGGTTCAGCCAGAAAGTAATGACCAGACTTCTCAAAGCCGGCCAGCGCATTGATCTCTTTGACCCGACGCTTCATGTGGCTGTGCCCGGTCTTCCAATAATCCGCTTTGACACCAAGGGCCTGCAGTTCGGGGTCGCTGGCAAACAGACCAGTGGATTTCACATCTGCCACAAAGGTCGAGTTCGGATACAATTTGGCCAGATCACGGGCCATGATCACTCCGACCTTATCGGCGAAGATCTCTTCCCCCTCATCATCCACAAGACCGCAGCGATCGCCGTCGCCGTCAAAGCCCAGAGCCAGATCGGCACCGCTGGCTTTCACAGAGGCGGACATGTCGTGCAACATCTCCATAGCCTCGGGGTTGGGGTTATAGTGGGGGAAAGTATAATCCAATTGGGTATGGCTGGGCACCATTTCGACGCCAATGCGCTCGAAAATCTCAGGCGCAAAGGCCGAAGCCGTTCCATTACCAGTTGCGCACACGACTTTCAGGGGGCGGGACATTTTGAAATCGCCGACCAGATCGTCGATGTAGGCTTCTTTTACACCATCAACGAATTCGTATGTTCCGCCTTCATGCGGGGTGCCTTCACCGTTCAGGACGATGTCGCGGAGCTCTGACATCTCGTCGGGGCCGTGTGTCAAAGGACGATCAAAGCCCATCTTGACGCCGGTCCAGCCGTTAGGGTTGTGGCTGGCTGTGACCATGGCCACGGCCGGCACATCCAGATGGAATTGCGCGAAATAGGCCATCGGGCTAAGCGCAGGGCCAATATCTTTAACCTGAATACCCGCCTGCATCAGGCCCAGGATCAGCGCGTTTTTGATCGCCAGTGAGTAGTCGCGATAGTCATTACCCACCGCGATCACCGGTTCGATCCCACGCTTGCGCATCTGTGTGCCCAGACCCAAGCCAAGCGCGGTCATGCCGGGCAGGTTGATCTCTTCCGGGTATTTCCAGCGCGCGTCATATTCGCGAAAGCCGGTTGGCTTGATCATCGGATCGCGCAGAAAACTCCAGGTGTTCGGGGTCACCTCTGGGATGGGTTTGGTCATGCTATTGCTCTTGCTTAAATCTGTATAGGATTGGCCTTGGCCAATGCATCAAAGCGCATCAATGTGTCAATCAATTGAGGCATTTGATCCAGATAGATCATGTTAGGCCCGTCTGACGGAGACTTGTCCGGGTCTTCGTGTGTTTCAATAAACACAGCACCTACGCCGATGGCGGCGGCTGCGCGTGCCATCACCGGAGCAAATTCACGCTGACCGCCGGTCGAACCTCCAAGCCCTGCAGGCTGCTGAACCGAGTGGGTTGCGTCCATCACAACCGGATAGCCTGTCGCCGCCATCTGCGGGAGCGAGCGCATATCTGTCACCAAGGTGTTGTACCCAAACGAGGTGCCACGTTCTGTCAGCAGAATATTCGAGTTACCAACACTCTCGATCTTGGCGACAATGTTCGCCATATCCCATGGTGCCAGAAATTGCCCTTTTTTGACATTGATCGCTGCGCCTGTTTGGGCTGCGGCCAACACCAAGTCGGTTTGACGGCACAATAGCGCGGGAATCTGCAAAACATCACAAACACTGGCCGCGTCTGAGCATTGCTCTGGCGTATGTACGTCAGTCAGGACAGGCACCCCAATTTGTTTTTTCACACCTTCCAGAATGTCCAGTCCTTTGGCAATTCCGGGCCCACGGACACCTGAAATTGATGTCCGGTTCGCCTTGTCATACGAGGCCTTAAAGACGTACTGCGCACCGGCGGCATCACAGGCTTCTTTCATTTTGCCTGCGATCATCTGCGCATGATCCGCGCTTTCAAGCTGACAGGGGCCGGCAATGATCGTCAGAGGCAGATCATTGCCGACCGTGAGGTCGGAGATTTTTACATGTTTCATGTGTCTTACGAGGATACCTGTTCACGAAGGACCGACGCGGTAAGCGAGATCAACAGGTAGATACCAGCAAACAACAGAAAAGCCAAAATCGTATTTTCGAACTTGCGCGGATAGGTGGGTTCCTGACTTGGCACCGGCCTCACAGATACTGTCAGATAGCGCACTTTGCGGTTTGCTTCGGTCCGCGTGGTTTCCATTTGCTGCATGGCTGTCTGCAGCATCATGTCCCTGGCAACAAGATCGGCTTGTGCCATCTGAATTCGTAAACTGAGCCGGGCAAGCGAGTTTTCGCCTGCAGACACATCCAGCATTTCCGAGTTGAGTTCTTCCAACACAGCCTCAAGCCGCGCGATGTCAGCGCGGGCACCATCCACCTTGGCCTGGTTTGGACGACGGTTGTCCAGCAATGCGGCCAGCTGCAGCTCTTTTTCTTGAATCTGTGTTTCTAGGGCGTCGATGCGGCCGCGCAAGCTGACGATGACGTTTTGCGGGTCCAGCAGCGCGCCTTGAATCTGAAGTTCGATCAGATCTTCCTGCGCCCTCCTGCGCTCCTTCTGTGCCATTTCAAAACCATCCAGCGCGTCGCGCATCTGGTCCTCGCGCTTGAGTTCTGTGAGCCCGTTTATGGTTTCTTCGGCGTAGGACAGAAGACGGTCAGAGATGGCCACCGAAATCTGCGGATCAGGTGCCGCAACTTCCATTCGGATAATGCCATCACTCGGGTCGTATCCGATGGTGATCATGCGTCGGAAAAGCTTGTAGGCCTCTTCCAGCGTGGCGTCCGGCGAAAGCCGTTGAATAGGGTCGATCCAGTCTTGCTGGAAAATCTCTGCGAAGCCCATGTCACGTTCAAGCCTCAGCAGCGCATCCTTGGACTCAAGAAATTCCTGAGTAGCGACAGAATCCTGTGCGGTGGCGAATTGTGTGCCCGCCAAAAGCCCGCCAAAAGCTGCACCGCCCCCGTCCGCCTGCAGGATCGAAAAGGCCGAGTCGCTGGCATACATGGGCGTCGCCACACGGTAGAAATAGAACCCGACAATAAAGGTGGGCAGGAAGACGAAAACCGTCAGGCGGGCAAACAGGGCAAGCAGTTTGCGACGGCGACGGCGGGCGATGTCTTTTTGTATCTCGCCAATTTCAAGCTCGCGTCGTTGCGCAGGAGACATCTCGGGCCCGGGCAGGGTCTTTCCACCTTCACTGACCGTTTGCGGCAAATGAATCGTGACTTTGTCCTTGGCTTGATCCTCGGTCTGTGCCGTTTCACCGGCCATCCCTAGCAAATTGGCGCGATGAAACGGATCGATGCCCTTTTGGCGTAGCAAACGCACCGCATCATAGTCCGAGGTCGCCTCTAGGCCGTTCTTTTGCGCCAATCTGCGTGCCAACCGCAATTGGCGCCCGGTCAGTCCCTCGCGTTTGATGGCGTCAATCTCGGTATTGGACTCCGAGTCATTGGCCGCAGTGGGTGGCTGGGTCGCGTTGCGAATGCGTGAAATGGCATCAGCGCGGTCTTCTTCCGTTCCCGCGTTGCGGCGTTTGCGGCGCCAGTTGTAGATGCTAGCCTTGGGTTTGGTAGTCATATAGCTGCTTTGCCTCTTCCAAGGTGTCGAACATATAAAGCTGGCCATCCATCAAAACGGCAGCCTCTTGCGCAAATTTCTCCAGCACGGCGGGACTGTGCGACACGATCACCATTGTAGTCGTGCGTAGTTTTTCCCGAAGGATGTCGCCGGCCTTCCTGTTGAATTCCACATCCGTCGACGCCGGCATCCCTTCGTCAATCAGGTACATGTCGAAATCCAGGGCCAACATCAACGCAAACGTAAAGCGCGCTTTCATACCGCTGGAGTAAGTGGCCAAAGGTTGGTTGAAATACTCCCCCAATCCGCATAGCCATTTGCAGTAGGCTTCGACGTAATCGGGGTCCATCCCGTAGATGTTGGCGACGTAGCGCGCGTTTTCCAGGGCGGACAGTTTGTTTGCGACACCTCCGGTGAAACCCATAGGAAAAGACACTCGGCAGGACTTTCGAATCACGCCTTCATCGGGCTTTTCCAGGCCGGCCATCATATTGATCAAGGTAGTCTTGCCGGTTCCGTTAGGTGCAAGAATGCCAATCGAACGGCCCAATTGAACCCGAAACGAGACACTGTCCAGGATCACCTTGCGGCGTGTCCCGGTCCAGAAGGACTTACTGACATTTTCAAACTCAAGCATTGAGGGCCTGCTGCTTGCACCATTTTATAAGTACCGGATGTGCCGGTAATCGGGTTGTTATCCTACGTTTTATGTGGGCCATATTATGTCGAGTTTTGGTGGCAATGATCAATGTACCGGCACGTGTGCTGTTGGTAATGTGACTTTTCCATCGGTTGGACCCACGCATTGCGTTGACTATCTTTCAGGGTGACCGTCAACCAATTTGATGCAGGAAACCTTGCCATCTGATGAATTCGCTACAGAAAGAAATCTCGGCCTGCCGTATTTGCGCGGAAAGATTTGCTGCGACAGAGACCGCGCATCAGCCGCGCCCAGTGGTCTGGTTTCAGCCGGGAACGCCGATTTTGGTTGCCGGTCAGGCCCCTGGCGCACGGGTGCATGAGTCGGGCCGACCGTTCACCGATCCGTCCGGAGATCGCTTACGGGACTGGCTTGGGGTGGATGAAGCTGTGTTCTACGATCGGTCACAGGTTTCGATCGTGCCGATGGCTTTTTGCTTTCCGGGGTATGATGCGCGCAAGGCGGATTTGCCGCCGCCCCCCGTCTGCGGGCAAACCTGGCACAACAAAGTCATGCAAACGCTGGGGGAAATACCCCTTACTATTTTGGTGGGTGGGCACGCTCATAAATACCACCTGCATGTGCGCAGCTCGGTGACGGAAACGGTTCGCAACTGGCGGGACCATGCGCCGCGCGTCTTTGCCTTGCCTCATCCCTCGTGGCGGAATACGGCATGGATGAAGAAAAACCCGTGGTTCCAGACCGACCTTCTGCCGGTTCTGCGTGCACGGGTGCAAGAGGTTCTGAATGACTGAAACCACGGCTCTGGACACTGCCTACGCCGCAATGACTGCCGCCCCACAAGATGATGCAGCGCGATTGCGGTTCTTCGAACGGCTTGCCGATAGCGAGCTGTTTTTGATGCTGACAGAAGAGGCGAAGGGCGAAAACATCTCACCCGAGTTGTTCGACGTCGCCGATGGGCGCTTTGTGCTGGCCTTTGACCGAGAGGACCGGTTGGCGCAGTTTGCCGAACGTCCTGTCCCTTATGTGGCGCTTTCGGGCCGGGTGTTGTCCTCCATGCTCGCGGGGCAAGGGATTGGGCTGGGCCTCAACCTCGAAGTTGCGCCGTCCTCTATGCTGATCCCGTCCGAGGCGCTGGGCTGGCTGGCGGAAACTCTGCAGCATGAGCCAGAGGAGGTTCAGCAACGGTTGGCAGAGTTCTTGCCCCCTGCGGGCCTGCCCGACGATCTGTTGACCGCGCTAGACGCAAAACTTGCCACCGCAGTTGGGCTGGCGGAAGCTGCATATTTGGTGGGAACGAAGTCCGAAGGCGGCGGTTCCGGTCACCTGCTTGGGTTCATTGGTGCGGTAGAAGGGGCAGAGCCCGCACTGGCCAAGGCCGCGTCCGAGGCGCTGACGTTTTCCGGGATTGAGGCCGGGGCAATGGATGTCGGGTTCTTCGGTGCACACGATCAGGCTGCTGCCTCATTGGCGCGGATCGGTTTGCGGTTCGATCTGCCACAGCCAGAGGCGCGTGTTGTCGCGCAGACGACACCCGGCAGCAACCCGGATAAACCGCCTATTCTGAGGTAGGAAAAAAGCCCCGCGCACAACTGATCTGCGGGGCTTTTTGTGATTATTCCGCAGCTGCTTCCAGTTTGTCCTGGGTGCGGGTTTCGAAATCGCTGGCCTCGTGACGTTCGTGCAGCTGGGTATGTGGCTCACCGAACGGGCGGTTGACCATGCGGCCCCGCTGAACGGCAGGGCGTGCGTCGATCGCCTTGGCCCACCGCATGACGTTCTTGTAGGATTCCACGTCTAGGAACTCGGCGGCGCTGTAAAGGCGGCCCAAAACCAGCTGGCCATACCATGGCCAGATCGCCATATCCGCGATGGTGTAATCCTCGCCTGCGATATACGTCTTGTCGGCCAGTTCGCGATCCAGAACGTCCAGCTGGCGCTTAGTCTCCATCGTAAAGCGGTCAATTGGGTATTCGAACTTTTCCGGCGCATAGGCGTAGAAATGGCCAAACCCACCGCCCAGATAGGGTGCACTGCCCATCTGCCAGAAGACCCAGTTCATGACTTCCGTACGTTCCGGTCCGGACGCGGGCAAAAACGCACCAAACTTTTCGGCCAGATGAAACAGGATCGACGCGCTTTCGAACACGCGTGTCGGCTTATCGCCCGAGCGATCCCAAAGAGCGGGGATTTTCGAATTTGGGTTGGCGCCGACAAAGCCCGAGCTGAACTGATCGCCTTCGCCGATATTGACCAGCCAGGCGTTGTATTCGGCACCTTCGTGACCCAGCGCCAGCAGTTCCTCCAGCATCACGGTCACTTTAACGCCGTTCGGCGTGGCCAGTGAATAGAGCTGCAGAGGGTGCCGTCCAATCGGCAGATCCTTGTCGTGGGTGGCGCCAGCGATTGGGCGATTGATGTTGGCAAATTGGCCGCCATTCTGGCTGTCCCATGTCCAGACCTTTGGGGGCGTATAGGTCGGTTGCTCGCTCATTTCTTGCCTTTCTTCGCAAAGTGCAGGTGAATTGTCCGTCCATCACAACAGCTAATGTTGCAAAGCACCAAGTCCAACCCCCCAGAGCGCAGCGTTTTTGTAACAATCCTCACCCTACATCTCACGAATTCTCATTCAACGTCACAGCGACGCGAGGGGGACTTCGCAAGCGGTCTGAATCGCCTATTGTATGTTCAGACCCGCAAGTTCGGGCAAATCAACAACCCCGAGGACAAAAGGACTTACCACCATGAAACGTTTTGCCCTGACTGTAGCTGCGGCTCTGACCCTTGCCGCTCCGGCCTTTGCTGGTGACCAGTATATTGACGGCACCGGGTTCGCCGTGTCCGGCTACGATGTCGTCGCATACCGTGGTCTAGATCAGGTTGCGGTTGGTCAATCTCAGCCCGCACCTGTACGCGGCCGTGCAGACATCACCGCGGAATACAATGGTGCCACCTGGGCATTTTCGTCTGAAGAGAACCGCGATAGATTTCAGGAGAACCCAGCCTTCTACGCGCCGCAATATGACGGACATTGCGCATACGGTGTTTCGAAGGGCGGCAAAGTCCCTGCGAACCCGAACCTGTGGCGCATTGTCGACGACAAGCTTTATCTGAACATCACCGATGTCGTCGTCGGTTTCTGGGAAGAAGATGTGCCCGGCAATATCAACCTCGCCGAAGGCAACTGGCCGGGGATCGAACCCGATGCCGCATCCTCCAGCGTGATCCCGAAATTCACATCGGAAGGCCCGATTCCAAACTAAGTGGCCACTCACCAAGCCAAAGCCCGGCGCATTTAAGCCGGGCTTTTTCGTCAATGCGCAAACGAGAATTCGTCCCGCATTTGCTGATCGGCATCGAACCGAATGCGAACGCTTTTGGCCCCAGGGAACGTACGCGCAGTAATCGCTTCGGGTACAACAACCTCGCCGCCGCCAGAGTCGTTGGACTGGAAATTCAGTACCTCGGTTTCCGTCTGGCGTGAGCTCGCCAAAACCGACGTGGGCAATGCCACCCGGTTTGCACCTTCATAGACCGGCGTTGAGACAAAGAATGTCAAATGGCGGCCAAAGAACCCGACCGCATCGGGCACATGGTCCGACTTGCACATCAGCTCGGAATCCGGTGTTTCAACCTCGTCTGATCGGTCCGGCAACGCGTTGTTCAACAGGGCGCGGCATGCGTTGATATCGGCGGTTTCCAGTGTCAGAATACGACGGCGCAGTTTCGGGCGCCGCGGTTTTCCCGATCCAACACCCTTACCCGCCAGCCCTTCTTTACGCAAAAAATCATATGCATCCTTGGCGCGGGTAAATCCGGAGCTATCGCCCTTGGCTTGGTCTGGATGACCATGGAACGCAATGTCCCGCCAGGCGCTTCTGATGTCGTCCGAACTGGCGTTTTGATCCAACCCCAGAGCATGCAGTGCTTCTGTGCGGGCTCTGATCTTCTCAACAGTTTCCATAACCCAATTTACTCATTACAAAACAAAAAAACGTCACTCCTTCAGTTTGTGCAGGACGTTGAATTTGTCAAATTTCACGCAAAATTGAAGTGCTTACGGGAACAATTGCAGCGCGTCGCGGCAATTGTTCTTAGTTTCTTTCCCCGCAGTGGGATACTGTCTTTCGGGCCGACCTGATTAGGCCACGTTTTGCAGATCAGCCTTCGGCGTTATGCCAAGGGCAAAACACACATCACGCGTCAATTCCGGCCGGTTCAGCGTGTAGAAATGCAGCTTGTCCACGCCCCCGTCGATCAGGTCCGAGCACAGCTCGGTACACAATGCTGTAGCCAGCAAATCCTCACGATCGTCGCGCACGGCCTTTTCAAACGCCTGTTCGACCCATTGGGGAATGCGCGTGCCGCATCGTTTGGCAAAATTGCGTGCACCCTTCCAGTTCTCGATCGGCAGGATGCCGGGCACGATGGGCTTGTCGATGCCGGCTTTTTCACAGGCGTCCCGGAACCGGAAAAACGTCTCGGCCTCAAAAAAGAACTGGGTCAGGGCCTCGTCTGCCCCTGCATCCAGTTTGGCTTTGAGCCAATCAATATCGGTGCGGGCGTTTTGTGCCTCGGGGTGAATGTCGGGGTAGGCGCCGACCCGAATGTTGAACATCTCGGTCTCAGCCAGGGCTGAGATCAGTTCAACCGAATTTGCAAAACCTTCGGGGTGTGGCTCAAAACGATCCTGACCGCTTGGCGGATCACCGCGCAGGGCAACGATATCCTGAACGCCCGCGCGCGCGAAAGTATCCGCGATTTCCAGCGTTTCCTGCCGCGAGGCATCAACACATGTCAAATGGGCGGCAACAGGCAGCCCCGAGGATTTGTGCAGGGTCGCCACCGCATCACGGGTCAGTTCCCGCGTTGTGCCACCCGCACCATAGGTGACCGAGACAAAGCGCGGCTCTAAAGGGGCCAGAGTCTGGACCGTGTCCCAAAGACGAAACGAGGCTTCGAGCGTCTTGGGCGGAAAGAACTCGAATGAAATTTCTGGCTTGGTCATCTCGGCCTCATTTGGTTGGTGCAGAGCACTTGTGCCAGTTCGGGCAATGTGAGACAAACTCATATTATTCAAGAACAACATGAGTATCGCTGTAATGCACATCGAATTCCGCCACCTGCGTACGATCAAGGCGATCCATGAATGTGGTGGTTTGGCCCGTGCGGCGGATCAATTGAACATCACCCAATCGGCTCTGAGCCACCAAATCAAAGGGTTAGAGGATCAGGCGGGGGTTGAATTGTTCCTGCGCCGGTCCAAGCCGATGAAACTGTCTGCGGCCGGGCTGCGCCTGTTGCGTTTAGCCGAACAGATATTGCCGCAAGTTCAGGCCACACAACAGGAATTCTCGGCGCTTCGGGATGGGCGCGCTGGGCGGATGCATATCGCGATCGAATGTCACGCGTGTTTCGAATGGCTGTTTCCAGTTCTTGAATCTTTCCGGAAATCATGGGGTGATGTGGACGTTGATATCCGCCCAGGTTTGGCATTCGACGCCCTGCCAGCACTGCAAAAAGAAGAGGTGGATCTGGTTGTCTCGTCCGACCCCGAGGACCTGCCGGGCATCGAGTTCATTGAACTGTTTGACTATGATGCCGTCTTTGTCGCTGCATCATCCCACCCGTTGGCGCAGAAAGAGTTCATCGAGGCCGAGGATTTCCGTGGGCAAACCCTGATTACCTATCCGGTCGAGCGCACCCGGCTGGATGTGTTCAGCCAGTTGCTGATACCCGCGCGGGTCGAGCCGGCCGCAATCCGGCAGGTCGAATTGACTGCAGTGATCCTTTTGCTCGTCGCGTCGAACCGCGGTATTTCGGTGCTGCCTGACTGGGTTGTGCGCGAAGTGAAGTACAGTTCCGACTACGTCACTCGCCCCCTGACCAAGGGCGGCATCACCCGCAGGCTTTACGCGGCAGTGCGCAGCGAGGACCTAGAAAAACCTTTCGTACAAGAGCTGATCAAGCTGGCCGAAACCGAGGCGCGCAAGCTGCAAGAGCAATAGGCAAAAAACGCGGGTCTGCTATGCGCATCATTCCTCTTGGCAAGGGCGCTTTGCATCAGTATACGCGCGGTTTGACCGGACAGGAGCCTTTGGACAATGGTTGGCAGTGCAAACCTCAACATCATGATCAAAGCCGCGCGTAAGGCGGGGCGTTCTTTGGTCAAGGATTTCCGTGAAGTCGAGAACCTTCAGGTTTCGATGAAAGGCGCAGGCGACTTTGTGTCCAAAGCTGACATTGCTGCCGAGGCGATCCTGAAAGAGGAACTGCTGGGCGCGCGCCCGACCTACGGGTGGCTGGCCGAAGAGGGTGGCGTGATTGAGGGCGAAGACCCGACCCGCCGCTGGATTGTCGACCCGCTGGACGGCACCACGAACTTCTT
This sequence comes from Ruegeria sp. CDSC002, assembly GCF_059610905.1. Taxonomy (NCBI): domain Bacteria; kingdom Pseudomonadati; phylum Pseudomonadota; class Alphaproteobacteria; order Rhodobacterales; family Roseobacteraceae; genus Ruegeria; species Ruegeria sp. CDSC002. The sequence goes on along the minus strand of NZ_JBXWOM010000003.1, from coordinate 290,856 downwards.
GCACGGCCTGCCGCACTGGGCGATCTCAATCGCGCTGGAACATAAGGGCAAGATCGTCGCCGGTGTTATCTATGACGCCGCCAAGGATGAGATGTTCTTTGCCGAAAAAGGCGAAGGCGCTTGGATGAACGACATGCGTATCCGCGTGTCGGGCCGTCATCGGATGATCGAGTCGATTTTCTCGACGGGCCTGCCTTTTGGTGGCCGTTCGGACCTGCCTGCGACCCTGCAGGATCTGGCGCGTCTAATGCCTGCTTGTGCCGGTGTGCGCCGCTGGGGTGCCGCCGCGCTGGACATGGCTTATGTGGCAGCGGGGCGTTACGAAGGCTTTTGGGAGCGTCGCCTGAATTCCTGGGATGTGGCCGCAGGGATCATCATCGTCCAAGAAGCGGGCGGATTTGTTCAGGCGCTAAACCCTGAAGGCAACGTTTTGGACGACGGTGAAGTGATCTGTTCGAACGAGCCGATTTTCGATCAGTTTTCCAAGGTGATCCGAGGCTGACTGGCCATATAGCAATTCCGTAAGCGCGCCCCGATTGAGGCGCGCTTTTTTTTGTTTTCAAAGGGTCGCGCGTTGTGCCAGACCTGCTTCGTCCGCCAGCCGCGCGGCGACGGATGCAACAGCGAGGTCCTGCAGACCCACGCCAGTTCCGTCGAACAGGGTGATCTCGTCAGCACTGCTCCGCCCGGGGTGATCGCCGTTGATGACCGCACCAATTGGGGTGATCTGTGTTTCGGTCAAAGTGCCGCTTCCCATGGCGTGCTGTGCCTCGCCAATCGTCGCGGATTGCGCGACCTCGTCGGTGAAAACGGTGGCCGAGGCGACCAGCGCCGGGTCGACCTCCATCTTGCCTTTCGTGTCTGTGCCCATACAGGCCAGATGCGTGCCGGGTTTGATCCAGTCTTTCATCAATAGCGGCTCGAACGCCGAGGTGATGGTGATGATGACATCCGATTGGGCACCCAGCTCTTGTTGACTGACGGCTTCGAATTCCAGTCCGATTTCCTCGGCGACAGCCGCCAAACGCGGCAGCATGTCCGGGTGCGGATTCCAGGCGACAACTTTTTCAAAGTCCCGCTGTTCAGCGGCGGCGCGTAGCTGGAAGGCCGACTGATGTCCGGCGCCAACCATGCCCAGCACTTTGGCGTCTTTTCGGGCAAGATGTGCGATGGAAACCGCTGATGAAGCTGCTGTTCGCACGGCTGTTAGGTAGTTGCCACCCACCAATGCCGAAAGCCGTCCCGTGTCGGGATCGAACAGAAACACCGTGGATTGGTGATTGGTCAATCCTTGTTCGGCATTGCCCGGCCAATAGCCGCCAGACTTAACGCCCAAAACCTGTCCATCCCGATCAAAACCGGATTTGAACCCATACAGTGCATCGGCATAACCCAGTGCCTCGCGAACGACAGGAAAGTTCCGTGCCCCGCCGTTGGCCATCGCACCAAACACGGATTGGACCGCGTCAAATGCCTGTTGGCGGCCCACCAGCTGTTCGCACAGGTCTTCGCCCACTATCAGCAGGCCATCTTGCGTGGTCATAGCATCCCTCATCAATAAGCCTTTCCGCGGGCCGACACGGGCCACAGCGCCTCAACCTTGCCGTCGCGCACGCCGACGTACCAATCGTGGACGTTGCAGGTGGGATCACAATGTCCGGGCACAAGCCGAAGCTTGTCGTTCACCTTCAAAACGCCGTCGGGGTCGCCGATGACACCGTGCTCGTCCGAACATTTGAGGTATTCCACATCGTCGCGCCCAAAGATGAAGGGCAGGCCGCTATCGACCGATTGCGCCTTGAGGCCGGCGTCGCAGATGGCCTTGTCAGTCTTGGCATGGCTCATAACGCTGGTCAGAATGAACAGCGCGTTTTCCCATTCGCCCTGATCGATCCGTTTGCCGTTCTCGTCCAGAATGCGCCCATAATCCGCATCCATGAAAGCGTAGGATCCGCACTGCAACTCGTTGTAAACGCCTGAATTGCTCTCGAAGTAGTATGATCCTGTTCCGCCACCCGAGACCAGTTCACATTCGATGCCTTCGGCTTTCAAACCGTCAACTGCGTCTTTGACCATGGCGATGGCTGTATCCAGCTTCTCTTTGCGCGCCTCATAGGTGTCGAGGTGCTGCATCGCGCCCTGATAGGCCTGAATGCCGGTAAATTTCAGGTTGGGCGCAGCGTTGACAGCTTTTGCGATATCGACAACGGCTTGGGTCGTGGTCACGCCGCACCGACCTGCACCGCAGTCAATTTCGACAAAGACTTCAAGCTCCGTGCTGTGATCGACAGCGGCTTTGGACAGGTCGGCGACATTGTCGATGTCGTCCACGCACACAATAGTGCGCGCGCCCAATTTGGGCAGTTGCGCCAATCGGTCGATCTTGGCCGGGTCGCGGACCTGGTTCGACACGAGGACATCCTTGATGCCGCCCCGCGCGAAAACCTCAGCCTCAGATACCTTTTGACAGCAGACGCCAACCGCACCGCCGAGCTGTTCTTGTAGCTTGGCGACGTCGACGGATTTGTGCATCTTGCCGTGCACGCGGTGGCGCATACCGTGGGCCTTCGCATAATCGCCCATCTTCTTGATGTTCCGCTCCAGCGCATCGAGATTCAGGATCAGGCAAGGGGTTTGGATTTCGCTTTCATCCATACCGATGGCAGCGGGGATGTCGAACCCGACTTCCAGTTCTTTGATGTTCACAGGTTTGTTCATGTCGTTCCTCCTTACCCTTTCAGCCAGGGCAGTTTGTCCAGATCCACGTTGCCGCCGGTGATGATCACGCCGACGCGATTGCCGCGGAATACGTCCGGGTTCTTGAGTATGGTTGCCAGAGGCACGGCCGATGACGGCTCCATCACGACGCGCAGGTATTTCCACGTCAGCTTCATCGCTTCGATGATCTCGTCGTCAGAGGCGGTGAAAATGTCGGTCACATTTCGGGACACGAAGTGCCACGTATTCTCTTTTAGCGGCACCAGCAGCCCGTCGGCGATCGTTTTTGGCGCGTCGTCGGCGATGATGTGACCTGCTTTGAAGGACCGGTATGCGTCGTCCGCCTGTTCTGGCTCGGCGGCATAGATCGCGGTGTCGGGGGCCAGGTTCGAAACAGTCAGGCACGTGCCCGAGACCATGCCCCCGCCTCCGATCGGGGCGATGACCGCATCCACTCCGTCTGTCTGTTCCAACATTTCGGCCGAGCAAGTGGCCTGACCCGCAATGACGCGCGGGTCGTTATAAGGGTGCACGAACTCTCCGCCTGTTCTGGCTTGAACTTCGGCAAAGGTCGCCTCGCGGGATGAGGTTGACGGCTCGCACTCCGTGATCGTACCTCCATAGCGGCGCACGGCGTCCTTCTTGGCTTGCGGCGCAGTGCGCGGCATCACCACGTTACAGGGAATACCCCGCCGTCCGGCGGCATAAGACAGGGACAAAGCGTGGTTGCCACTGGAGTGTGTGCAAACACCCTTGGTCGCCATATCATCACTCAGGCCGAAAACCGCATTGCTCGCACCGCGTACTTTGAACGCACCAGCCTCTTGGAAGTTCTCGCATTTAAAGAACAGCTGCGCTCCGGTCAGGTTGTTCAAATAATCCGACTCCATGATCGGCGTGCGCCGGATGAAGGGTTTGATCCGTTCATGCGCAGCGCGCATATCGTCGATCGTCAGATCGGCTGCGGGGATGTGATCCAGCATTGCCATCCTCCTCAGGCTGCGGCCTGGGCGCGGTCAGATGGGCCGGTGCGATAGAAATCCTGTGCGGCCGCGACCCCGCTGCCCAAAGTGATCGGATAGTTCAGATCGGCCATCGCCATCTCGATTGTGCTAAGGCCGGACAGAACCATCACATCCGTCAGACTGCCCAGATGGCCGATGCGGAACGCCTTACCATTCAGTTGACCAAGTCCAATACCAAAGGACACGCCATAAGCATTGAACGCGTGGTCAGTCAGTGTGTTGCTATCATACCCGTCTGGCACGTAGATCGCGCTGACAGTGTCAGAATACAGATCGGGCGATTGCGCGACCAGTTTCAGCCCCCATGCGTCAACGGCGCGGCGCACACCTTCGGCCAGTCGGAAATGCCGGGCATAAACGTTCTCAAGCCCTTCTTCGAACAGCATCTTGAGGCTTTCGCGCATGCCGTAGATCAATTGCAGCGGCGGCGTATAGGGAAACCCGCCCGATGCATTGGCTGCCATCATATCGTCGAAGTCAAAGAAAGTGCGCGGCAGCTTGGCGCTTTTCATCGCGTCCTGTGCCTTGGGGCTGACGCACAGAATTGCCATTCCGGTCGCCAGCATAAACCCCTTTTGCGACCCCGATACGGCGATATCGACGCCCCAAGCGTCAAAGTCGAACGGCATCGAGGCCAGAGAGCTGACGCAATCGACAAACAGCATCGCGGGATGGTTTTCCGAGTCCATCGCCTGCCGAACCGCGGCGATGTCCGAACGCACCCCGGTGGCCGTTTCGTTGTGGGTCACCAGAACAGCGCGGATTTCGTGCGCGGTATCATCGGCCAAGGCGGCCTGAAACTGATCAGCGGGCGCGCCGGTGCCCCAAGGGCATTCGACAATCTGAACGTCCAGCCCGTGCCGCTCGCACAAGTCGATCCAGCGATGGCTGAACACGCCATAGCGCGCAACCAGAACCTTGTCGCCGGGGCTGAGTGTGTTGGTCACGGCCGCTTCCCACCCACCGGTGCCGCTGGCTGGGAAGGTCACGATCTGGCCGGTCGTGGTGCCGAACACCTTTTTTGTGTCCTCAAGAACGGGCGCAAAGGTTTCGACAAAATCCGGTGCGCGGTGATCCTGCGTCTGAACCTGCATGGCAAGACGCAACCGGTCTGGGATGTTGGTTGGGCCGGGTATGAAAACCGGGTTTTGGTTGGACATCTGTTATTCCTCCGCTTTGGGTGTAAGTGTCCGGGAAAACCTCACGACGTGCAATTTTCTTGAAAAGTATTTTCATTTTTGCGATTAAATATTTAACGCGCTGTATTTATGCGGTTTTTCGTTTTTCATTTTTGGACCTCAAAAATGGATGGTTCAGAAATATTCTGGCGTAGAGCAAGGGAGTAGGGTGATGGACAATCAGAAAAGACCGCGCGGCAGGCCCAAATCCCTGTTCAAGGCAAGTTCGGCCGGGACTATGCAATCGCTGGATCGGGCACTGGGTGTTCTGACAACGGTGGCCCGTCTGGAACGCGCAGCGCTCAGCGATCTGGCACGCGAGATCGATGTGCCGACGGCCACGACGCACCGCATTCTGGTGACCTTGCAGAAACACGGCTTTGTGGCCTTTGACGACGAACGTCAGGAATGGATGATCGGGATCGAGGCATATCGGACCGGCGCCTCGTTCCTGCGCCGCAACAGTGTGCTTGAAATCGGGCGCCCAATCCTGAGACGCCTTATGCAGGAGAGCGGTGAGACCGCCAACCTGGCGGTTCCGGATGGGTCCGAGGTGGTCTTTGTCGGGCAGGTCGAAACTCCGAACCCCATTCGCGCCTTTTTCCCGCCCGGGGCAAGAACGCCGATGTATGCCTCGGGCACCGGCAAGGCGATCCTTGCCGCGATGACCGAAACGGGGTTGGCCAAAACGCTAGAGGCAATTGATCCGGTGGAATTCACCGCGAACACGCAGATACCGGGCGACGGACTTCAACAGGATCTTTCCAAGACCCGTGCACGCGGCTGGTCGCATGACCGAGAAGAAAGATATCAGGGCATGTCCTGTATCGGCTCGGCGATTTTCAATGACCGGGGGGAGCCATGTGCAGGGATCTCGGTATCGGGTCCGACCGCTCGGTTTGGCGCGGATCGAGCGCATGCGCTGGGTGAATTGGTTCTGGCCGCAGCGCGGGAAATCACCCATCTTAGCGGCGGCCAGACCCCGAAAACCTGAAGCCCTGCTACCTGCGGGGTACGCGGGGAATACGCGACTGAGTTAGCTTGTACTTGTGTTCAGGATGCGGCGGATGGCCGTGGGTTCGGCCCCAAAAATCAGTGCCGCCGCGCCGCAGCCAGATTGGGATGCACAAGATCAGACCCACGAAAAACCCACCCGTATGCGCCCAATAGGCCACCCCGCCTTCGTCCGGGTTGCTGGCCAGACTGCCAAAGAACTGCATAGCCAACCAAACCCCCAGCATGACAAAGGCAGGTATTGTGAATATGCGGAAATAGACAATGAGGATCAGCAGGATATCCACGCGGGCCTTGGGGAACAGCAGCAAGTAACCACCCATGACACCCGCAATCGCACCGGATGCGCCAATGGTCGGCACGACCGAGCCCGGCGCTGTGAAAACATGGATCAGACCCGCCCCGATTCCGGCTGCAATATAGAACAGCAGAAAGGGCAGGTGGCCCATTTCATCTTCGAGGTTGTCGCCGAAAATCCACAGGAACAGCATGTTTCCGGCCAGATGCATCCAACCTCCGTGCAGGAACATCGAGGTCACCAGCGTCTCAAAAGCAAAACCGTCCGTGATCCGCGCCGGGATAATCGCATAGTCGTAGTACAGCTGATTGATCAGCCGGACATCGTTCATGATACCCACATAGCTGAGGAATATCAGGATATTGGCCGCCATCAGCAGATAGACGACATAGGGTGTTCGCCCCGAAGGGTTATGGTCGCGGATTGGAAACATGAGGCGACGCTGGGCTTTTCCCGGCCCAGCGTCAAGGCATGCTTACGCCGCACCCCCAAGCAATGCGGCATTGCCGCCCGCGGCTGTTGTATCAACGCACAGGTGGCGCTCGGCCAGAACTCGTGCGCGGTCCGGAAGGCCGGGGATCAGCGGCAGGATCGGACCGTCCCGGCGGGCGAGGTGACGTTCGATCTCACGCGCTGTGTCGTCATCGCCCCACCAAAGAACGCCCGATATCCCGGTCACGTTCTCCAACCGATGCAAGTCTAACGAACCGGTCGCCTGAATGGCCGTACCACCCAGCGCCTGAACGGAGTCGGCTTGCGCGCGCGCGGCCTCGGTTCCGGGTCCCATGCACAGCAATGGCGGGCGTGCGAATTCGCTCAACCGGTTGGATTCGCCCGTCGGGCCGGGCAGGGATTGGGTCTGCACCGACGCGGGCGTACCCTGAACATCGGGAAGCTCGCTCATTGGGTGTTCCCATTGTTCGTCGGACTGCTGCCGGTCCGGGGCGCAGAACCGCGTCATGTAATTCGGTCCACCCGCCTTGGGGCCAGTGCCCGAAAGCCCCTCACCGCCAAATGGCTGAGATCCTACGATGGCGCCGATTTGGTTGCGGTTGACGTAGATATTGCCCGCATGCACCGCTTCGGTGATGTGTTGCACCCGGTCGTCAATGCGTGTGTGCAAACCAAATGTCAGTCCGTACCCGGTTGCGTTAATGTCGGCGATCACCTGATCAATCTCAGATGCCTTGAAGCGAACGACATGCAGGACAGGGCCAAAAATCTCACGCTTCAGCGCGGAAATGCCGGGTATCTCAATAAGTGTTGGGGCGATGAATGTCCCTTCCGGCGGTATAGGCGTGTCTTTTAAGACGCGGCCTTCGGCGCGGGCATTGGCAACGTGATCTGCAATGCCCTGGCGCGCGGTCTCGTCAATAACCGGTCCGCAATCGGTTGAGATCAACCAAGGATCTCCGACCTGCAGAACCTGCATCGCACCGGTTAGCATCGTCAGCAAATCGTCGGCGATATCTTCCTGGACATAGAGACACCGCAAGGCAGAACACCGCTGCCCGGCAGATTGAAACGCACTTTCGATGATGGATTGAACAGCTTGTTCGGGCAGGGCGGTACTGTCCACGATCATCGCGTTCAATCCGCCGGTCTCGGCGATCAGAGGCGTGCCGGGGCGCAGGTTGTCGGCCATGGCTGCGCGTATTTTCAACGCGGTCGCCGTCGATCCGGTAAACGCCACGCCGGATACACGCGGATCAGAGGTCAACGCCGCACCAACGGACGGGCCGCCGGGCAATAATTGCAGCACGTCGCGGGGAACTCCGGCCTCGTGCAGCAATTGAACGGCCCGATGCGAGATCAGTGGCGTTTGTGGTGCGGGCTTGGCCAGAACTGCGTTGCCTGTGGCCAAGGCTGCTGAAATCTGGCCTGTGAAGATAGCGAGCGGGAAGTTCCATGGGCTGATGCAGGTGAAAACGCCTGCCGGTTCCGCATCGGGAATGTTCGCAGCGTAGTAGCGCAGGAAATCGACCGCCTCACGCAGTTCGGCAACGGCATCGGGCAGGGACTTACCTGCCTCGCGCGCGAGCAAGGCGAAAAGCTCGCCAAAATGAGCCTCATATAGATCGGCAGCAGTATTCAAAATACGCGACCGTTCTGCTGGTGGTGCCTGCCACGGTGCCGCGGAATTCAGGGCAAGCTCGACATCCTCGGCGCTGGCGGGGGCGATTGCTCCGGGACGATCCTGTGATTGGGCCGGATTGGTGACCGGTTGGTCCTGTTCCGGGCTTGCATCGCCGGACAGCAGCGGCTGGGCATACCAATGGTGCGCCCGGAAAGCATCCCGCGCGGCGTCGATCTTGTCCAGTGTCGGGGTGTGGTGAAGGTCGAAACCCTTCGAATTCACGCGTTCGGGTTGGAACAGGTTCGGTCCGGTTGGCAGCGGTCGTGTCTGATCCACAATGGTCAGGAACGGATCAGCGGCGACCTCTTCCGGCGGAACGTTCTCGTCCACGATTTGGTTAACGAATGATGAGTTTGCACCGTTCTCCAGCAGACGCCGCACCAGATAGGCCAGCAGGTCCCGATGCGCCCCGACCGGCGCATAGATCCGGCACCGTGTGTTGTTTTGGTCTTTGACAAGCTGGTGCAGGGTTTCGCCCATTCCATGCAGGCGCTGGAACTCGAATGGCTGGTCATCGGCCATGTGAAGGATCGCACTGACCGTATGGGCGTTGTGGGTGGCAAATTGCGGGTAAATTCGATCGGTCATACCCAGCAGTTTGCGCGCATTCGAGATGTAAGAAATGTCCGTGGCCGCCTTGCGGGTGAACACGGGAAAGCCATCGATGCCTTCAACCTGAGCTCGTTTGACCTCGGTATCCCAGTAGGCCCCTTTGACCAAACGAACCATCAGCTTTCGATCGTGACGCCCAGCCATGTCATACAGTGTGTCCAGCACGATCCCGGCGCGCGGGCCATAAGCCTGAACGACGATACCCAGGCCGCCCCAACCATCCAGGGCCGGTTCGGCCATCACCGCCTCGATCACCTGCAAAGACAAGGACAGGCGATCTGCTTCCTCAGCGTCCACATTCAGGCCCATGCCTGCCGCCTTGGCCAAAAGGGCCAACGCCCGCAACCGGGGCACCAGTTCTTCCATGACTTCTGCTTCTTGCGCCAACTCATAGCGTGGATGGAGCGCCGACAGTTTGACGGAAATCCCCGGATTGGCCCGGATATCGTCGTGAATGCAGGCTTCGGCGATTGCAGCAATCGCCCGTGAGTAGGACAGGTGATAGCGGGCGGCATCGGCTTCGGTTCGCGCGGCTTCGCCCAGCATGTCGTAGGAATAGGTGTAGCCCTTTGCCTCCATCCCGCTTGCGCGATCCATGGCGGATTTGATGGTCTCGCCCAAGACAAACTGGCGACCCATTTCCTTCATCGCGCGCCCGACGGCCGTTCGGATTACGGGTTCGCCCAGCCGTTTGATCGCACCGCGCAAGACACCGACCGGAGAGGTCTTGTCTTCATCCAGCACCTTGCCTGTCAGCATCAGGGCCCATGTGGACGCATTGACCAGAGACGATGAGGATTGACCCAGATGCTTGCCCCAATCCGACGGGGCAATCTTGTCCTCGATCAGCGCGTCGATGGTGTCGGCATCGGGGACGCGCAGCAGCGCCTCGGCCAGACACATCAACGCGATGCCTTCGTCGGTGGACAGGCCGTATTCGGCCAGGAACACTTCCATCATACCGGGTGAGGTGCTGGACCTGATATCAAGCACCAATTGCGCCGCAGCCGCGCAGATCGCGGCGCGGTCGGCTTCGCTCAGATCAGCATTTGCGATCAACGCGTCAAGAATTCTCGACGGATCGGCATAGGTTTTGGCATCAATGCGGGCGCGCAGGCTGTGTGACATGTGTCCTCCGGTCTTTTGAGTAATATAGTGTCGATTTTTCGGGACGATTGCCTTAGTTTTGTCTTTGGTCAGGCGATCAGCCTGTTTTTTGAGGTTTGGGCGATGCAAAAAGACTTTCCGGGGCTGGATCGGTTTGACACATCAATTCTGGCGATTCTGGCCGAGGACGGCCGGATCCCCATCGCCGATCTCGCGCGGCGTATCGGGCTTTCGAAATCCCCAACTCAAGCACGTGTGAAGAGACTTGAGGCTGATGGCATCATTACCGGATATCGTGCCTTGCTGGACCCCATTCGCCTTGGTTTGGACCACGTAGCCTTTGTCGAAGTCCGATTGACTGACACGCGCGAGAGAGCTTTAGCCGATTTCAACGCGGCCGTTCGTAAAGTGCCTGAGATCGAACAAGCCCATATGATTGCGTCGAATTTTGACTATCTTCTGAAAATTCGCACCGGGTCTATGTCGGAATACCGCGCGGTTCTGGCCGAAAAGATCTCATCATTGCCGCATGTCGCCAGCACTTCAACCTTTGTCGCGATGGAGGCTGTGAAAGAGACCGGGATGTCTGGGGCCTTGGATGCGATGGGTTGACGAACACGTTGCACGCGTCACCATTGGCGCATGAAACGCTTTGCTTACGCCTCAATTTTCTATGCTGCGACCGTTTTTGTGGCCAATGCGCAAGACTGCCCTGCCGCGCCAGACCATTCCGCAGATGTATCGGCGGTTCTGGAACAAATACAGAGCGCTGAAACCGAACAGTCCGCTCGTGCACTGTCCGGTCAGTTATGGGAGTTATGGACCGATGCCCCGGACGAAAGTGCTCAGGCCGTTCTGGACCGTGGCATGACACGTCGAAATGCGTGGGACTTGCTGGGCGCGATTGAAGATTTTGACAAGCTTGTCGCGTACTGCCCGTCCTACGCCGAAGGGTACAACCAACGCGCATTCGCCCACTACCTGCGTCAGGATTTTCAATCCGCGCTGCCTGACTTGGACAAGGCAATCGAGCTGTCTCCCAACCACGTCGCCGCGATCAGTGGCCGTGCGCTGACCCTGATGGGACTAAAGCGCATGGACGAGGCGCGAGAAGCGTTGTCTCAGGCGTTGGAGCTGAACCCGTGGCTTTCAGAGCGCCATCTCATGGCACCGGGTGGGCCACTTGCCATACCGGGTGAGGACATTTGAAACAAAACGCCCCCGAAACCGCAAGGTCGGGGGCGTATAGGTTTTGTGGGGATTAGCCGACCAGACCGTTATCGGTACGTTTGATTGCTATAACCGACGACCGTGGCGTGCCGCCGTCCGGCCAATTGCTGCCGGGGTGCTGAATGCCGACAAACATGGTGCGCAGATCGCTGGACCAGGCGAGACCGGTAACCTCACAGCCGTTCGGGCCGGTCATGAAGCGCGCGATCTCGCCGGTGATCGGGTCACCAACCAGCATCTGGTTGTTGCCGTTGCCTGCGAAGTCTCCTTCATTGTCGTCATTGCCGTCCGTCTGGATCCAGATCAACCCGGTCGAGTCTATCACCATGCCATCGGGCGAGTTGAACAGGTTCCCTTCATTCACGTTTGCCGAGCCGGCGCGATCGTCCGAGTGAACCGTCGGATTGCCCGCCATCACGTACAGGTCCCAATCGAACCCTTCGGCGGCGTGGTCGTCATTTGCGGGGCGCCAGCGCACGATCTGACCGTACTTGTTGGCCTCGCGCGGGTTGGGGGCGTTGACCGAGGTGTCATCTCCACCGGCGTTAGCCTTCACGCCGCGGTTCTTGTTGTTGGTCAGACAGCAATACGCTTCTACCGCAACAGGGCTGGATGCGACCCATTCAGGGCGGTCCATGGTCGTGCCGCCGGCCTTGGACGCGGCCATACGGGTAAAGACTGCGATATCGGCTTCGTCCATCCCGGTGGTTTCCGGTGTCAGAGCCAGCCATTCGCCCTTCATGTCGTCGTTGAACTTGGCGACGTAGAGCGTGCCGTCGTTCAGCAGGCCCTCGGTTTCACCTCCCGGTTGGTAGGTGCCGTTCGAAACAAACTTGTACAGGTACTCGCCCCGCTCATCGTCGCCCATGTAGACAACAACACGACCATCTGCGGCCAGAGTGACCTCGGCATTCTCGTGCTTGAAACGGCCCAGACCGGTGTGCTTGACCGGCGTGCTGTCGGGCTTGGTCGGGTCGATTTCGACGATCCAGCCCGCGCGGTGCGGCTCGTTCGGGTTTTTCGACGTATCGAAACGAGCATCGAACAGTTCATAGCCGTTCCAGCTTTCGGCCTTCACACCATAGCGCTTGAAGCCATCTGCAACCTTTTGGTCGTAAGTGGCGTTTTCATCGCTAGACCCGAAGTAGCCGTTAAAGTTCTCTTCGCAGGTCAGGTAGGTACCCCACGGAGTTTTACCCGCACCACAGTTGTTCATCGTACCTAGCGACGTGGTTCCGGTCGGATCAGCTTCAGTTTTCAGCAGGTCGTGACCTGCTGCGGGGCCAACGATCTTCATCGGCGTGTTATGGTGGATACGACGGTTGAAAGGGCTGTCCTTGACGACCGACCAGCCATCGGGGCCTTCGGTGATTTCCATCACGGTGACACCCTGAATGTTCTGCAACTTCAGAACATCGTCGGCGTTGGCCGGAACACCTTCCTGCGCGGCGGGCAGGTTGATTTTGCGGTTCGGGTATTCGTGGTTGATCGCGATCAACTCGTGGCCCTGGAACGAGAATGTCTCCATCCCGTCGGTGTTTTCACCGAAGATGCGGTCCGATTTTTCAACTGGGCCACCATCGGTGATGTCATAGCCGTCGGCATCGGAAAACAGCGGGTCGCCCCAGCGCGTCATAACCTTCCACTCATAGCCTTCAGGTACGTGAACAGTGCCGTCTGTCTGGGCAGCGATCGGCGTGAAGGCAAAGCGCGAAGCCGTAACAGCGTGTGCTGCAGTTGAGCCCAGCAGGCCCGTGCCCATTGCGGCGGCACCCGAGCCAAAGGCCACTACGCCAGCCAGAAACCCACGGCGCGAGATGGCGTTTTCGACGACGCGATCAAAATCGTTTTCTTCGGGGCGGGGGAAATGCAGCTCGTCCCAATCGTCGGCGGACAGGGTGGTGGTATCAACGTCTTTCATGAATGGCTCCTGGCTGTCTTAGAGTAGTCGATGAAAGGCATGTAGGGCGACTTTGTGACATGTTCTTAACAACATTATTAATGACTTCATTTGGCCCTCAAGAAAAAGCAATCGGCTGGCGAAAGCATACCAAAGCTTTCTGCCAGCCGCGCTTGTTATCTTGGTAAAATGTTGTTGTGATGATCAGGTTGTGTGATCCCAGCAATATGCCGGTTTAAGCCAGCCGCTGCCCTGCTTCGTCAAAGCGATAGGCCTTCTCGGATGCATATCCGAATCGCAACTCCTGACCTTCGGCGATGGCATGCTGGCCAAACAAACGGGCTGTGACGTCGTGGTCCTGAACTTTGGCTATCACATTGGTGTCCCCGCCCAACTTTTCCACATGGCTGACACGCGCGGCAAGCGGGCCGTCATCTGACAGGAACAGGTCCTCGGGGCGAATTCCGATCGTGTTCTGACCGCTTTCTTGAACTAACGCTTCAGGCAGGAAGTTCATGGAAGGTGAGCCCAGGAACCCGGCGACGAATTGATTTGCGGGGTTGTTGTACAGTTCCATCGGGCTACCGATCTGCTCGACCCGACCATCGCGCAAAACAACGATCTTGTCGGCCAACGTCATGGCTTCGGTCTGGTCATGGGTGACGTAGATCATCGATGCATCCAAAGCACGGTGCAGATTGGCGATCTCGATCCGAGTGTTCATTCGCAGGGCGGCGTCCAGATTGGACAGCGGCTCATCAAACAGGAACAGTTTAGGTTCACGCACAATGGCGCGCCCGATGGCGACGCGCTGGCGCTGGCCACCTGACAGCTCGGACGGGTAACGGTCCAAATAGGGTTCAAGGTTCAGCATCCGGCTGGCTTTGGCGACACGGCCTTCGATTTCCGATTTGGGCTGCTTTTCCTGCTTCAGCGCAAGGGTCATATTGCCCCGAACGCTGAGGTGAGGGTAGAGCGCATAGCTTTGGAAAACCATCGCGATCCCACGCTTGGATGGTGGCACCAGATTGACTTGCTGCCCGCCAATGTTGATCTCACCTGACGATGCATCCTCTAGCCCTGCAATCACGCGCAACAGGGTGGACTTGCCACAGCCCGACGGTCCGACAAAGACGACGAATTCGCCTTCTTCGACTTCCAGTGTGATGTCTTTCAGGACATGCACGTTGCCAAAGGACTTGTTCACATTGTTCAGCGTCAGGGCGGTCATGATGCGGGCTCCTCAAGGGAAACGGGCTGGCCGGTTCGGATACTTTGATCCGCAGCCAGACAAATGGCGAGCGATTGGACGGCGTCATTCATATGACGGGTCAGGTCGATATCTTCGGCGATGGCGCGCAGCATATAAGCCTGCTCAGCATCACAAAGGTCTTGATGGCCGGGTTCGTCCGGCATCTCGATCGTGTGGTCGCCTTGCGGTGTATGGACCAGCAAGCCGCCGACTTTGGTATGGCCGTCGATGTCGGCAGACGCACCCTTGTTTCCGTCGGTGATCGAGACCGACCCGTTGGGCGACACAATATCTTTCACAAAGAACGCGGTCTCCGACATCATCGGGCCCCATCCAGCCTCGTACCAGCCGACAGAGCTGTCGTCGAAGACCACCTGAAACTGGCCGTAATTATACATATCCGGCGCGATTTCATCCGACAGGCGCAGGCCCATACCATGCACCCGGACGGGCTGCGCGTCGGTGATCTGGCACATCACGTCGACATAGTGCACGCCGCAATCGACAATGGGCGAAGTCGTCTGCATCAGTGCCTTATGCGTTTCCCATTCCGCGCCTGACGACTGCTGGTTCAGGTTCAACCGGAACACGTAGGGCCCGCCAAGATTGCGCGCCTCGTCAATCAGCCGCATCCAAGAGGGGTGATGGCGCAGGATATATCCAACCACCAGCTTACGATTCAGCCGCGTTGCTGTTTCGACGACACGCCGGGCGTCGGCGACATTAGTGGCCAGCGGTTTTTCAACAAACACATGTGCGCCAGCCTCCATCGCCGCGCAGGCGAAATCCGCGTGGCTATCAGAGTAGGTGGCGACCACGACCAGATCGGGTTTCGTTTCAGCCAGCGCCGTGTCGAATTCGGTAAACACCGGATAGCCAGCAAGGTCTGGATGATCCACACGACCAGACCGGTTCACCAAGCCAACGATCTGCGCGTCAGGGTGGTGGTGATGGGCTAACGCGTGGCTCAAACCCATATTGCCGAGGCCTGCAATCAGAACGCGGGTCATTTGACTGCTCCGGATGTGATGCCGCGGATCAGCTGGCGCGAGAAGATGACATACAGGACAAGCACCGGCAGGATTGCCATCGACAGGGCCGACAGGACCGCGTTCCAGTCCGTCACGAACTGGCCGATGAACACTTGGCTGCCCAGCGTCAGGGTCTTGGTTTCTTCGGCTGGGGCGAGGATCAACGGGAACCAAAGGTCGTTCCAGATCGGGATCATGTTGAACACGGCCACGGTCGCCATCGCGGGCCTGACTAGTGGCAGAACAAGGCGAAAGAATATCGTGTATTCGGACAAACCGTCGATGCGCCCGGCATTCTTCAGGTCATCGCTGACTTGACGCATGAATTCGGACAGGATGAATACGGCCAATGGCAACCCTTGGGCAGTATACACCAGGATAAGCGCCCAGAGCGAGTTTACCAGCCCGGTCGCCACCATCATCTCAAGGATCGCCACGGTGCCGATACGGATGGGGATCATGATCCCCAGCGCCAGATACAGCCCCATGATCAGGTTGCCCTTGAACTGGTATTCCGACAACGCATAGGCGGCCATCGCGCCGAACAACAGGATAAAGGACAGCGACGCCACTGTGACGATCATCGAGTTCTGGAAATACAGGAAGAAGTCCCCCTGCTTCATCACCGTCTCATAGCCAATCATCGAGAAGCTGTCAGCATTGGGCAGAGCCAATGGCTCGCGAAAGATCGCGCGGCGGGATTTGAAGCTGTTGATCAGGATAACAAAGACCGGAAACAGCGCGATCAGTGTGTACAGGATCAGCGCGCCGTGCATCGCGACCATGTTGAGGTGGTTATGACGTGCTTTGTTCATCGCGTGGCCCTCACAATTGATACCGGCGCATCCGGGTCTGGATGCCGAACAGGTAGATACAGACACCCACAAGGATGATGGCGAACATCGCCCCGGCGATAGCCGAACCCATATGCGGGTCACCCAATTGAAGTTGGAAGCCAAAGAATGTGCGGTACATGAAGGTCCCAAGAATATCGGTCGAGAAGTCCGGTCCTGCCAGCGCGCCTTGTGACGCGTAGATCAGATCGAATGCGTTGAAATTCCCCACGAAGGTCAGGATCGAGATGATCCCGATCGAGGGCAGGATCAGCGGAAGTTTGATCTTCCAGAAGGCCGCGGTTCCGGTGATTCCGTCGATCTCTCCGGCCTCAAGAATTTCTTCGGGAATGGTCAACAGCGCGGCGTAGATCAACATCATCGGGATGCCGACAAACTGCCAGACCGAGATCAAGGCCAGCGTGGTCAGCGCGTATTCTTCTTTCCCCAGCCAGGGCGCAAACAGTGACTTGAGCCCGACAGCATCCAGCATTGACGGCGCAATGCCCCAGATCGGCGAGAGGATCAGTTTCCACGCGAACCCGACAATCACAAAGCTCAGGATCGTGGGAATGAAGATCGCCGACCGATACAAGGCCGCAAACCTCAGGCGTGGGTGGCTGAGCAGGGCGGCCAAGGCGATCCCGATCGGGTTTTGAACCAGCATGTGGATCAGGAAGAACCAGAAGTTATTGCCCAAGGCGTTCCAGAACTGTTCGGACCAGATCGGATCAAAGAACAGGGTTTGAAAGTTCTGCAATCCAACGAAAACGCGGCTTTGGTCAATCTCGGTGTAGAGCGCCAGACGCAGCGTGTTGAACAGCGGGAAGATCATCACCGCCGTGTAAACAAGAACGGCCGGTGCAAGAAACACAAGGATATGCCAGCGGAAGCGGGGGCGGTTCATGGGACTGCTTTCAATGGGGTGTCGGGGATACCCGGGCGATCACCGCCGCCCGGGTATATGTCAGATCAGCGCTTACTGGTGCGGAGCGTACCAGGAGGACAGACCTTTTTGCAGGTCGGCGCCCAGTTCTTCGGGGCTGTTGGCACCCTTGATGGCGGCAACGGATGCGCCCCAGGTCTCGTTCTCAAGGTTCGGCGTGCCGCGCGACAGGATCTGATATGTCGAACGGATGGTCGATTCACACTCGTCGCGCCAACCGACGAACTCTTTGGCCAACGGATCTGCCAGCTCGACCGGAGTGTTGGACAGCGGGAAGAAGCCCGGTACGGCGTTGCCAAAGATTTCGGCAAACTCGGGGCTTGCGACCCACGCGAGGAAGGTCTCAGCGGCCTCGGGGTGCTCGGAAGCAGCATTCATGCCGATGCCGATATCCGTGTGGTCAGAGATATAGCAAGTGTCGCCCGCGTTTTGGACCGGCGGCTTGAACGCGCCCATCTCAAAGTCGGCTTGTGTGTTGAAGCCAGCGATTTCCCACGATCCGGCAGGGTAGATCGCAGCCCGGCCCAGGGTGAAGATGTTCTGGCTGTCGGGATAGGTTTGTGCCTCATACCCGTCGCCCAGATACTGTCCCCAGCGTGCCAGAGTGGCGTAGGGAGCGGTCCAGGCTTCATCCGTCAGTTTCTGTTCGCCAGCGATAAGGGCCTGGCGACCTTCTTCACCTTTCCAATAGTTCGGGCCGATGTTGTTGTAGCCCATTGTGGCGGCTTCCCACTGATCGTTGGTGCCCATCGCCATTGGGATGTAAGTGCCGTCTTCCTTGATCTTGTCGAGTGCGGCAAAGAACTCTTCTTCAGTCGTTGGGACTTCGATGCCCAACTCAGCAAACGCATCCTTGTTGTAAATGAAGCCATGGATCACCGACGCCATGGGAACACAGAAGCTGGCCGAGCCGTCATCCGTCTGCCATGCCGACTTGGCTACGTCCGAAAAGTTGCTCATCGCTTCGACCGAGGACAGATCGGTCAGGTGCCCGGCCTCATACAGTGCCAGCGACGCATCAAACGGACGGCACGTGATAAGATCACCGGCCGAACCCGCATCCAGTTTCGAGTTCAGCACGGCGTTGTATTCCGCCGGAGCTGATGGGGTGAACTGCAGTTTGATCCCAGGGTGTTTGGCTTCGAACGCCGGGATGATCTGTTCCTGCCACAAGGTCAGGTCGTCATTGCGCCAGCTTTCGATGATCAGCGTGACGTCCTCGGCATAGGCGCTTGAAGCCATCAGGGTCGTGCCCAGTAAGGCCAGTTTCAGGCTATTGCGTTTCATTCGTGTTCTCCCAGTTGGTTAGCAGTTATTTATCTTGTTCCAGTGCGGATTTCAGAACCCCGCCGCTTGCGTCCAGAACGGCCGAGGCATCTTTGGGTGATATGCCACGTGCAGCGACTAGCACCGCCGGCTTCACGTCTCCGTTCGCGGCGTCCAGCGCGAGTTTTGCTTTTTTTGTATCAACTTTGGCGATCCGCGCGACGATCCCCGTCGCCCGCGCGCGCAACTTGTCGTTGTCGGCGCGCAGGTTGACCATCATGCCGCCGTGAACATGGCCAAGTTGCAGTGCCATGAGAGACGACAGCATGTTCAGAGCGATTTTCTGAGCTGTTCCAGCACCCATACGCGTCGAGCCCGAGATTAATTCCGGCGGCGTTGCCAAAAGAATCGGAATATCCGCGCTTTCCAGCAAAGGGCTGCCTGCGTTATTGGCAATTCCGATAACCGTTGCGCCCTGTGACTGTGCCAAATTGCTGGCGGTCAGGGTGTATGGCGTCGATCCGCTTGCGGACACTGCGATGATCGTATCCGTCGGTTGCAATGTCGAAAGCGCGTCCGCTAGTCCGTCGGCTTCGTCTTCTGCGCCTCCGGGCATTTCGACACCGGTAGGCAGGCCGCCTGCCATATGTATACGGAGTTGGTTTGCGGGAATTGAGAAGGTACCGCCCAGCTCTTGCGCGTCGGCAGCGGCCATCAACCCGGACGAGCCTGCGGCCACATAGTGCAGCACGCCGCCGGCGCGGATGGTCTGCGCCATGGCGTTGCCGCCCCGCGCGATCGCGTCCAATGCGCCACGCGCTGAGGCCGCGGCTGCAATCTGCCCCTCAACCAGCGCCCGAGCAGAGGCGACAGGGTCTTGTGGGTCCAGCTTGTTGGCGTCTGGATGCAGTTGTTCGGTCGGCGGCAGCGTCAAAAGAATCCCCCTTTGCGGTTCCCAATACAATACCTATTCAATACCACTTGTCCATAATTTTATTTTTCCAGTGGAAATCAACGTATTCTGTATCAAAACAGAGAAAAGCTACGGAAATCGGCCTATTTTTGCCTTCCTAAATTCAAATAGGTATTATAATGGTATTGTCATGACTGAGTCTCTGAGCAATGCTGTACTGGCCATAGATGGTGGCGGAACCCGATGTCGGGTTGCATGTGAAGTCGATGGTATTGTCCATTCTGTTGAAACCGGGGCTGCCAATGTCTCGACAGATTTCGATGCGTCCGTTCTGCAGATGAAATCGGGGATCACCCAGATCGCGCAAACGCTTGCTGTAGATGTTCAGGACCTGACTCAGTTGCCCGCCTTTGTTGGATTGGCTGGCGTCACAGATGACCATATTGCCCGTCGCGTGCAGAGCGCGCTGGGCCTAACGCGGGCACGCGTTTCCGATGATCGACCAGCCGCGCTGCGGGGCGCGCTCGCGTCTCAGGACGGCTTGATCGCCCATTGTGGCACGGGGTCCTTTGTTGCTTCGCAGAAGGATCGGGTGATGCGGTTTGCCGGGGGGTGGGGGCCAGTATTGGGGGATGAGGCATCTGCGCAATGGGTTGGTCGTTTTGCATTGGCAGAAGCATTGAATTCCATGGATGGAATTCAGGTCACTAGCGATCTTACGCAGAAATTGCTGGATGATTTTGGCGGTAGTGCAGGGATCGTCGAATTTGCCGGGCGGGCGACGCCGACAGAGTTCGGCGCGTTGGCCCCGATGGTTACCACTGCAGCAGTTTCCGGAGACGACGTCGCCAGAAAAATTATGCAGGCCGGTGCTACTTACATCGCCGATATGGCGGCACGTTTCGGATGGCAGCCAGAAGTCGCGATCTGCCTGACCGGCGGTATCTCTCCGCATTATGCGCACTATCTGCCTGCTGCCATGCAGTCAGAGATACGCCCTCCATCGGGCGAGCCGTTGACCGGGGCACTGGCTTTGGCGAAGGAGGTCCCGCATGAGCATTGCTGAATTCCTACGCTCTGATCTTTGGCTGACCTCGGAAAATGGTCCCCGCTACGTGCAGTTGCGGCGCAGGTTGCAAGAGGGGATCGATACGGGCGTCCTTGCGCCGAACTCATCGCTGCCATCCGAACGGGAGCTGGTGGAAATCACAGAATTATCCCGCGTAACCGTGCGCAAGGCGATTCAGGAGCTGGTGCAGGAAGGTGTAATCGAGCAACGTCAGGGGTCAGGGTCCTTCATTCGAGAACGTGTTCAAAGGGTTGAACAATCGCTGAAACACCTGACCTCGTTCACCGAAGATATGTCGAGCCGGGGGATGGAGACGACGTCAAAATGGTTGGAGCGCGGAGTATTTGCGCCAACCCCGGAAGAGGTCACTGCGCTGAATCTGTCAGATGGTGAGCAGATATCCCGCATTTACCGCCTGCGCGAGGCGGACGGGCGTCCGCTGGCGTTGGAACGTGCTGCGCTGCCACTGGATATCCTGCCGAACCCAATCGAAGTCACGACGTCTCTGTACGAAGTGCTTGATGGTCTGGGGCGCCGCCCGGTGCGCGCGGTGCAAAAGATATCGGCTCTGAATCTAGCCGCGCGAGAAGCGGAACTGCTGGAGGTGCCCGAAGGTGCGGCGGGGCTGAACATTGAGCGTATCTCATTTTTAAAAAACGGGCGGGTCGCAGAAATGACGCGGTCGCTCTATCGCGGCGACGCTTATGACTTTGTCGCTGAATTGCGCCTATAACCGGAAGGACCGGGATCAAATGTCCGAAAAGAACTCGAAAATGCGTCAGGAAATTCTGGAGATCCCTGATGCCGTCGACAGATTGCTCAGCACGGGGGCAGACAATATCCGAGCAGCTGCGCAAAGCGTAAGGGATACGGATCCACGTTTTTTGATCTCGGTCGCCCGGGGATCATCCGACCATGCCTGCAGCTATTTGAAATATGCCAGTGAACTGCTTCTTGGATTACCGGTTGCCTCAGTAGGGCCATCCGTCAGTTCGATTTACGGGGTGGATCTCAGGGCAAAAGGATCTGTCTGCCTGTCCATTTCGCAATCCGGCCAAAGCCCGGATATCGTTGGCCTCACAGGGTCTTTGCGAAACTCTGGCGCACTGACAATTGCGGTGACCAACAACTCGGAATCGCGCCTGGCCGACGTGGCGGATGCAGTTCTGCCATTGCACGCGGGGCCGGAACTGAGCGTCGCAGCAACCAAGACATTTGTGACCTCGTTGGTGTCAGGTCTATGGTTGCTGGCCGAGGTCAAAGAGGATGCTGAATTGATCGGGGCGATCCAATCCTTGCCCGAATACCTGGCGCGAGCGGCCCAATGCGATTGGTCGTCTGCAGCCGAAACAATCAGCGGGCGGTCTTTGTTTACGCTTGGTCGGGGGCCTTCTTATGCGATCTCTGACGAAGCTGCATTGAAGATCAAAGAGACATGCCAAATCCATGCCGAGAGCTATTCAGCGGCCGAAGTGCTGCATGGCCCGGTGTCGATTGTCGAAGAAGGGTTTCCGGTGATTTCGTTCGCGGCCAATGATGCAGCCGAACAGGCGACTGCCGATGCGGCTGATGCCTTGGCCGAAAAAGGTGCTGCGGTTTTTGCGACGACCACCAAAGTAACGCGCGCGCAGGCTCTGCCAGTGGTTCGAACGGATCATTGGATCACCGACCCAATAACGGCGATTACGTCTTTCTACAGCATGGTAGAGGCCGTCGCCAGTGCGCGGGGGATCGACCCGGATGCACCGCGGCACCTTAAAAAAGTGACCGAGACGGTATGATAGAACGCAAGGTGATTTTTCGAAACGGGCCAATCTTTGACGGCAGCCGATTGTTACACGACCACGCGATTGTTTTTTGCGAGGGGCGGGTTGGTGAAGTTTTCCCTGACGCTGAGGTGACCGAAGAAAAGGACGTTGTAGATCTGAACGGCGATATCCTCAGCCCCGGTTTTGTGGATCTGCAGGTCAATGGCGGCGATGGCGTTATGTTCAACGATGATCCGTCGGTCGAAACGATCCGCAGAATTGCCGGCGCCCATCGCCGATTGGGGGTGATTTCGCTGCTGCCCACTCTGATCACCGACGAACCCGCCAAAACCCGCGCAGCAATACATGCGACGATCGAGGCAGTGCGAGCACAAGTGCCGGGCGTCGCAGGGCTGCATTTGGAAGGGCCGCATTTGTCGGTCGCGCGGAAAGGGGCGCACGACGGTAATTTGATACGGCCGATGGAACCATCGGATCTGGGCACGCTGATAGAAGCGGCTAATGCACTTCCCTGCCTGAAGGTAACTGTCGCCCCCGAGGGTGTGTCCGAGCAGCAGGTCCGCGCCATGAGCGACGCTGGTATCCTTATTTCGCTCGGGCACAGCGATGCGGATTTTGCGACTTGCCAGCGGTATGCTGCCGCCGGTGCGCGTTGCGTAACCCATCTGTTCAACGCGATGAGCCAGCTGGGCAATCGTGAACCCGGCCTCGTCGGCGCAGCGCTGGCCAGCGGAACGCTGTCTGCAGGGCTGATTGCCGACGGTGTCCATGTGCACCCCGCCGCGATGCGCGCTGCCTGGGCTGCGAAAACTGCGCCGGGTCAAATCTTTCTGGTCAGCGATGCGATGGCTGTGGCGGGTACGGATCAAACCGAATTCACCCTTGAAGGCCGCAAAATCACGCGAACCGAAGGCAGGTTGACACTGGCAGACGGAACGCTGGCCGGCGCGGACCTGGACCTGACGACCGCCGTTGGCTTGTTGGTCAAACAAGTCGGTGTGCCGTTGCAGGACGCACTGGCGGCGGCCACTTCTTATCCGGCTCAGCTGATCGGGTTGGCCCCGCCAACGGCCTTAGAATACGGTTCGGTGATCCGGATATCTGCCGATTTCAGCCGTTGCGAATGGCTGCCCGCGCAATCTTGAGTTTGTCTTTAACTGCCAGAACGACTGTCTGCGGGATGCGGTATACCGCCTGTCAATTTTTGTCGACGAATTTGAAATCTGGCTTCGAACGGCGCTTGACGACATCTGACGCATCGCTTAAACCGACCAGCGCTGAGCGGGCGTCGTATACTGGCTATTACCTCAGCCTTCCAAGCTGATGAAGCGGGTTCGATTCCCGCCGCCCGCTCCAAATCAGCCCTAAAATTCTGCGTCAAATAGCCCTTTTATGTTGGGTCATATATTGTGGTTCTTGACCCGGCTTGCCGTGGCCGCCAAGAAGCGAACACTTAAGTGCGAAAAAGACGTAAGGGCCAATTATGGCAAACTCTGCCTCAGCCACGCCTAAGGGCAAACCTGCACCCGGTGCCACGGAAGAGCGTGCTGGATCGCGGAAGATAGGCGTTCTGTCGTCTCTTTGGCCATTTATGAAGCCGTATCGGGCCCTGATGACGGGTGCGGTTCTGGCACTGGTGTTGACAGCCAGCATGACGCTAACCCTGCCACTTGCGGTACGCCGCGTAGTCGACAATTTCCGAATTGAAGATGGCGAGTTGCTGGATTGGTACTTTCTGGCGGCACTGGGCATTGCCGCGATTTTGGCGGTGGGAACAGGCATCCGCTATGCGCTGGTCACCCGGTTGGGTGAGCGCGTTGTGGCCGATATCCGCAAGGCCGTGTTTAACCGCGTTATCGGGATGAGCCCCGAGTTCTATGAACGGGTCATGACCGGAGAGGTTCTCAGCCGTATCACCACGGACACGACCCTGATTCAGTCCGTGCTGGGATCGTCCGTATCCATTGCCTTGCGCAATATGCTTTTGTTCGCGGGCGGTTTGGTTCTAATGCTGCTGACCTCGGCCAAGCTAACGGGTTTGGTACTTTTGCTGATCCCGGTGGTGGTGGTGCCGATACTTGTTCTGGGGCGTCGTCTGCGGGTCCTCAGCCGCGAAAATCAGGACTGGATCGCGGCCTCGTCGGGCAACGCGGGAGAGGCACTGAGCGCGGTGCAAACCGTTCAGGCCTTTACGCATGAAAAAGCCAGCCGGAAGCAGTTCGACGATATGACCGAAACCTCTTATGCGGTTTCTCTTCGGCGTATTCAAACGCGCGCCGTGATGACGGTAATCGTTATCTTCCTTGTATTTTCGGGCATCGTCGGCGTGTTGTGGATGGGGGCAAACGACGTTCGTAACGGCGTGATGACCGAAGGTGTTCTGATCCAGTTCGTGATCTATTCAATCATCATGGCAGGCTCTGTCGCCGCCCTCTCTGAGATTTGGAGCGAGCTGCAACGTGCAGCCGGCGCGACCGAGCGTCTGGTGGAATTGCTGAATGCGCAGGATACCGTGATCGATCCGGACAAGGCAGCATCACTGCCTACACCTGTTCGGGGCGAAATCCGTTTTGAGGATGTGATCTTCCACTATCCGGCCCGTCCGGCTGTTGTGGCACTGGACCATCTGACCCTGTCGATCCAACCGGGTGAAACCGTGGCTTTCGTTGGTCCATCGGGTGCAGGCAAAACCACAGTGATTCAAATGATCCAGCGGTTCTACGATCCGGATGCAGGTCATGTCAGTCTGGACGGCGTTGACCTGCGCGACCTCGACCGATCCGATTTCCGGCAGCACATGGCATTGGTGCCCCAGGACCCGATCATCTTTGCAGCCTCGGCCCGCGAGAATATCCGGTTCGGGCGCCTGGACGCCTCGGATGCAGAGGTCGAGGCCGCCGCGCGCGCGGCTGCGGCACATGAGTTCATCTCGAAACTGCCCGAAGGCTATAACAGTTTTGTAGGAGAACGTGGTGTGATGCTGTCGGGTGGTCAGAAACAGCGGATCGCGATTGCACGCGCCATCTTGCGTGATGCTCCGGTTCTGCTGCTGGACGAGGCGACTTCGGCCTTGGATGCCGAAAGCGAACGCGCGGTTCAGGGCGCGGTTGACCAGATGCGCGCCGGGCGCACCACACTGATCGTGGCCCACCGTCTGGCGACGGTCAAAAAGGCAGATCGGATCGTTGTGATGGAAGCCGGTCAGATCGTGGCCCAAGGCACGCACGAGGATCTGGTCGTTCAGGATGGCTTGTATGCTCGCCTGGCGCGCCTGCAATTCACCGACGGAGTTGCGGCAGAATAGCCTGACGTCGGGGAAGTCAGTTTTACGCCGCTGCGTAATTCTACAAATTTGGGCGTGGCCCCTCTAACCCGTCGCTTGCACCTGCGGGGTTTTGCTTCCATCTTGTTTTGGAAAAAACCGCGCAAGACGCGGGAGAAAAACAGGGAGGAGTCACATGGCCTTTGTGGGTTTGGAAGACAAGGCGAGAATGGAGCAGGAAATGTCGTGGGGGGATCGGGATGTTCCGGTCACTTTCCACCAGTTGCTGTCACGCACAGCAGGCAAATTTCCGAACAGTGATGCGGTCAGCTTTCAGCTCATGTCTGGTCCGACAGACAAGGCCGAGACTCTGACGTGGTCGCAACTGCTTGGCAAAGTCAATCAGGCAGCGAACCTGTTCCGGTCTTTGGGTGTCGGTGAGAAAGACGTGGTGGCATATGTGCTGCCCAACTGCAACGAAACGCTGGTCACCATGATGGGCGGTGCAGTCGCAGGGATCGTGAACCCGATCAACCCGCTACTAGAGCCCGAGCAGATCGCAGCAATTCTACGCGAAACCGGTGCCAAAGTGGTCGTGACGCTGAAGTCCTTCCCCAAGACTGATGTGGCGCAAAAGGTTGAAGAGGCGGTGCGCCACGCGCCCAACGTCAAAACCATTCTCGAGATTGATCTCAACCGCTATCTGACGCCGCCAAAATCCTGGCTGGTGCCGTTCCTGCGTCCAAAGATGGGCGACAAGGAAAAACTGGCCCATGCGGATTACAAGAACTTCAATAAAGAGCTGGCCAAGCAGCCTACGACGCTGACTTTCGAAGACAGCAAGGAAGATCGCGTTGCCTGCTATTTCCACACCGGCGGCACAACGGGCATGCCGAAGGTCGCGCAGCACAAATACTCGGGCCTTATCTACAACGGCTGGCTGGGGAACACTCTGTTGTTCTCGGACGAGGACGTGATCATGTGCCCGCTGCCCATGTTCCACGTTTTTGCCGTGCATGTGATCATGATGGCTGCTGTATCGTCGGGCGCCCATGTGGTCTTCCCAACGCCTGCGGGATATCGCGGCGACGGTGTTTTCGACAATTTCTGGAAATTGATTGAGCGCTGGAAAGTAACGTTCATCATCACCGTACCCACAGCGATTGCTGCCAAGATGCAGCGCCCCGTGGATGCGGACATCTCAAGCGTGAAGACGGCGTTCTCAGGTTCAGCGCCTTTGCCCGTCGAACTGTTCCGCAGGTTCGAAGAAGCGACCGGTGTGACCATCGTAGAAGGCTATGGGCTAACCGAGGCCACCTGTCTGGTGTCCTGCAACCCGGTGGACGGGGAAAAGAAGATTGGCTCGATCGGTATTCCGTTTCCCTATACGGATGTGAAAATCCTGCAGGATGGTCCGGATGGACCAAAGGAATGCGCCGCAGATGAAATTGGTGAGATTTGCATTTCGAACCCCGGTGTCTTTGCGGGCAATACCTATACCGAGGCGGACAAGAACGTAGGTCTTTACCACTTCGACAAATACCTGCGCACAGGTGATCTGGGACGTTTTGACGGGGACGGCTACCTGTGGATCACAGGTCGTGCCAAGGACCTGATCATTCGCGGCGGTCACAACATTGACCCGGCCGAGATCGAAGAAGCTCTGCTGGGGCACGATGCTGTCGCGTTTGCCGGTGCCATCGGGCAGCCTGACGCCTATTCGGGCGAGGTGCCTTGCGCCTTTGTCGAATTGGTCGATGGAGCCTCGGTCACCGAGAAAGAGCTGATGGAGTATTGCAATGTGCATGTCCATGAACGCGCGGCACAACCCAAGCACATGACCATTCTGGACGAGCTGCCTAAAACTGCGGTCGGTAAGGTCTTTAAGCCCGAACTTCGCAAACAGGCGATCACGCGTATCTATAACGGCGCGTTGGAAGAGGCTGGTCTTGAGGCACGGGTCATTTCGGTCATCGACGATAAGAAACGCGGACTCGTTGCGCAGCTTGACGCGAAGGGTTCCGCAGAGGACGATGTCAGCAAAGTGCTGGGATCGTTCACCCGGCCGTGGGAGTGGGCTGCCTGACCGGGAGGAAACATGGATTATGAACGTCTGATTGATGAAGAGACTTGGGCGTTCATAAAACGAACGGCTGAAAGCTATCCCGATGATGCGGTCGAACAGTCGATCCAGGATCAACGCCGGGTGTACGACACGATGTGTCGCGACTTTCGCCAACCCCGCCCGCAGGGGGTCGAGACTGAGGACAGGCAGGCATTTGGCGTGCCTGTCCGGGTCTACAACGCGGGTCAGCCGACGCGAACCGTCACTTATTTTCATGGTGGCGGATTTGTTGTTGGAGGTCTGGACAGCCACGATGATGTTTGCGCCGAGATCTGCGCGCAGACCGGATATCGGGTTGTGGCCGTGGACTACCGTCTGTGTCCCGAACATGTCCACCCGGCGCAATTTCAGGACAGCTGGAATGTGACAAACTGGGTGGCGCAGGAATTCGGCGACCCGATTGTCCTTGCGGGTGACAGTGCCGGTGGCAACCTGGCGGCCGCAGTCGCCCAATACGGACGAGGTAAGTTGGACCATGTGCTGGGTCAGGTCCTGATCTACCCCGGTTTGGGTGGTGACAGCACGAAAGGGTCGTATATTGAGCACGCTCACGCGCCCCTTTTGACGCTGGATGAGATTCAATTCTACGAAAAAGTGCGTTGTGGTGGTGATATCCCGCAAGATGATCCGACCTTCGCGCCGCTTCACGACACAGGTTTCTCGGGCCTACCGCCAACCGTGGTGGTGACTGCAGATTGTGATCCGCTACGGGATGATGGTGGCGCTTATTGCGACAAGATTTCAGCCGCCGGAGGGCAAGCGCATTGGATCAACGAGCCGGGCCTCGTTCACGGTTATCTGCGCGCGCGTACCAGTGTTAAGCGCGCGGCAGACAGTTTTGAGAGGATTTCGGTCGCGATCGAGGCGTTGGGTCAGCAGATCTGGCCCTACGACTGATCTCTCACTGCAGGAACGGTTTCGCCTTCATCGTTTGGGCAATGGGCGCACCCATCCGGTTCAGGATCGTGGGCGCTAGTTGCAGTTGGTCGATCACCGTGTCGACCTCGGGACCTTCCGCCTCGCCAAAGTAGTACAGTGCCGTTTCCTGTTGTAGCGGGCTGCGCCCGCCGTGGTGCCCCCGCTCATCCTGACCGTGATCGGCGGTCACGATGACCTCATAGCCTAGTTGCCGCCAACGCGGGATGAAGGGGGCCAGCATCTCGTCTGCGACGAAACAGGCGTGGTCCATCTCCTCGCAATCATGGTAAAAACGGTGCCCCATACTGTCCAATGTGCAGGCATGCAGTAGGCCGTAATCCAGCCCATGACGCAGGCAAAGGTTGGTCAGAGTGGCATAGAGATCCACGTCAGACGGGGTCATCTGATTGGCTTTGCCATAGCCGGTCATGGTGTGAAAGCGGCCGTGGTTGATTGTCTTGCTCTCAGGCTCATCATATTCGATGTCGCGGACGTAATCGAACGGGTGGCGGTTGAAGAACTGCGACCAATAGCTGTGGGTGACCGCCCCGGTTACGCCACCAGCCTCACGAACCTGGCTAAAGACATCCTTATGGCCTAGACGAAAGACATTGCCGTTGCCGGTACAGCCATGCTCCTGTGGTGTGACACCGGTGTGGATCGAAGCATAGCAGCTGGCGGACGTGGACGGCAAAACAGCGCGTAGTTTCCACACGCGCGCCTCACCGCTGTCGACCCAACCTTCAAGGTTACCGAACAACCGTCGGAAATTGCGCCACGGAACACCGTCCAGGATGATAAGGAGTAGTTTGCGGTCCATGTCTTTGGCCTTTTGACTAAATATTTCTGGCGACCCTAGGGGATTCGCGATCAGGGGTCTGCCCGTTCACGCCCCCAATAGCAAAATCCCGACACCTGTCATCGAACAAGGCGCCGGGATTTCAATTTTTCACTTAACTGTCACGGAAAGGGCAGGGGTCAGTTCCCGGCGCTTTCCATTTTGCGGTGGGCAACGACCTCTTCCAGCCAACCCAGATGCATCTCGGGGACGGAACTGAGCAGCAGGTCGGTATAGTCGTCGAACGGCGGGCTCAGCACCTCGCTTTTCGACCCATAGCGAACCACCCGACCCTGATACATCACCGCAATACTATCGCTAATCGCGCGCACCGTCGCCAGATCGTGGGTGATGAACAGGTATGCCACATCCTCGATCTTTTGCAGGTCCAGCAGCAGTTTCAGGATGCCGTCCGCAACCAGTGGATCAAGTGCCGAGGTGACCTCGTCACAGATGATCATCTTGGGCTTGGCTGCCAGCGACCGCGCGATGCAGACACGCTGTTTCTGACCACCTGACAGTTCCGCCGGATAGCGGTCCATGTACTTTTCGCCCAGTTCGATCTCATCCAACAGTTCGACGATCCGCTTGCGTTTTTCGGCACCGCGCATGTTGAAGTAGAACTCCAGCGGGCGTCCGATGATCGTACCAACCGTCTGGCGTGGGTTCATTGCCACGTCAGCCATCTGGTAGATCATCTGCAGCTCGCGCAGGTCTTCACGGCTGCGGCCCTTCAGATCGCCACTAAGCTTGCGACCAGCAAAGGTAATTTCACCATCGCGCGGCGGCAGCAAGCCTGTGATCACCCGCGCCAGTGTCGACTTGCCCGAGCCGGATTCGCCGACGACGGCCAGTGTCTGCCCCGGGTGAAGTTCGACATTGACGTTGTGTAGCACGTCGAAATTCAAACCCTTGTAGCGCGCGGTAATACCTTCGACGCTCAATACCGATTCCGGTGTGGGTTTTTTCTCTTCGTGCTCGATCGAGCGGACCGAAACCAGCGCCTTGGTATACTCTTCCTGCGGGTTGTTGATGATCTGGTCGGTATTGCCATACTCGACCGTATTGCCCATCCGCAGAACCATGATGTCATCACTGACCTGAGCAACAACGGCGAGGTCATGCGTGATGTAGAGCGCAGCCACGCCGGTATCGCGAATGGCCTCTTTAATCGCCATCAGAACGTCGATCTGAGTGGTCACATCCAGTGCTGTGGTCGGTTCATCAAACACCACAAGATCAGGCTCGGGGCACAGCGCCAGCGCCGTCATGCAACGCTGTAGCTGACCGCCCGAGACCTGGTGAGGATAACGATCCCCGATATTGTCCGGATCGGGCAGCCCTAGCTTGGCGAACAGTTCACGCGCACGGCCTTCGGCCTCTTTACGCGAAAACTTCTTATGTTCGACCGCAGCTTCGACCACCTGATCCATGATCTTCTTGGCCGGGTTGAACGAGGCGGCGGCAGATTGCGAGACATAGGCAACCTCGCCACCACGCAGGTTGCGGATATCGCTATGCGGAGATTTCAGAATGTCGCGCCCGTTGACCCAGACTTCGCCACCGGTCAGTTCGACGCCACCGCGGCCATAAGCCATGGACGCCAGACCGATGGTCGATTTACCGGCACCGGATTCACCGATCAGCCCCAACACCTTGCCGCGTTCGAGGTCAAAGTTGACCCCGTGCACGATTTCGATGTCATGGGGTTTTTCACCCGGCGGATAGACGGTCGCGCCAATCTTGAGGTTGCGGACCTTGAGAAGGGTATCACTCATCCCCGGCCTCCTTTCAGCGATGTGGTACGGTTCAGAACCCAGTCAGCTACAAGGTTGACCGAGATGGCGAGCGTCGCGATGGCGACAGCGGGGTATAGGGCCGCGCCGATGCCATAGACGATCCCGTCCTTGTTTTCCTTCACGATGCCGCCCCAGTCCGCCAGCGGTGGCTGGACGCCCAGACCCAGGAACGACAGGGTCGAGATGAACAGAACCATAAAGATGAACCGCAGCCCGAATTCAGCCACCAGAGGCGACAGAGCGTTTGGCAGGATTTCCCGGAAAATGATCCAGCGCCGACCTTCACCGCGCAGCTTTGCGGCTTCGACATAGTCCATCACGTTGATGTCCACGGCGACCGATCGAGAAAGTCGGTAAGGACGTGTGGCGTCCAACAGCCCCATCACAAGGATCAGGATCGGAACGGTAACCGGAACAATCGCCAGGATAACCAGTGCCAGGATCAGCGTTGGGATCGACATGATCAGGTCAACCGTCCGGCTCAGCGCCTGGTCAGCCCAACCACCCAGAACCGCAGCCAAAAGGCCCAGCGAGGTGCCAGTGATAAAGCTGAGGATCGTAGCCATCGCAGCGATAAAGATGGTCGTGCGACCACCATAGATCATACGTGTCAGCAGATCGCGCCCGATATTGTCCGTGCCCAGCAGATGCTCGGCGCTTGACGGTTCCCACACATCACCGACCACTTCGGCCATTCCGTAAGGGGCGATCAGTGGGGCTGCGATCGCTATGAAAAAGTACAGTCCGGTGAAAAACAGACCGACGGCGGCCGAAATAGGAATGTTCTTCATCATTTCGGATGCCTCAGTCTTGGGTTGGCAAGGATAGACACAATATCGGCAACCATGTTGAGCCCGATATAGACCGCGGCAAAGACGACGCCGCAGGCCAGAACGACTGGCACGTCACGCTTGGTCACCGAATCCACCAGATATTGCCCCATGCCGGGATATACGAACACCACTTCGACAACGACGACGCCCACAACCAGATAGGCCAGGTTCAGCATCACAACGTTGACAATAGGGGAAATCGCGTTGGGAAACGCGTGGCGCGCAATGACCTGAAAATTCGAGAGGCCTTTCAGTTCAGCCGTTTCGATATAGGCCGACTGCATCAGGTTCAGGATCGCAGCGCGGGTCATTCGCATCATCTGCGCCAGAACCACCAGTGTCAGAACGAAGGCAGGCAAGGCGATGGCATTGAGCTTTTGCCCGAAGGACATTGTATCGTTGATCATTGCGAGTGAGGAGAACCAGCCCAGTTTCACCGAGACGAAGTAGATCACCACGTAACCGATCAGGAATTCCGGGATCGAAACCGTTGTCAGGGTGATTGCAGAAATCAGTTTGTCAGGCCAGCGGTTGCGGTACCGAACGGCCAGAAGGCCTAGAAAGATAGCAAGCGGCACGGAAACGACGGCTGCAGCACATGCCAGGAACAGGGTATTCCCTAAGCGCTTTCCGATGCTTTCTGCGATGTCGAGTTTGTTGGTCAAAGACTGACCCAGATCGCCCTGCAGGATGCCGCCCAGCCATTCGAAATATCGGGTTAGAGCGGGACGGTTGAGGCCCATTTCCTCGCGCAGGTTTGCCAGCGCCTCGGGGGTTGCGGATTGGCCAAGGACCGCTTGCGCAGCGTCCCCAGGCAGGGCTTCGGTGAGGCCGAAAATCAGAGCCGATGCACCGAAGAGAAGCAGGAGTCCCAGCGCAAGGCGCTGGGAAACCAGTTTGATGATAGGATGCATTATCCGTGGGCCCTATCAGGCGAACCACATCTTGCGTGACATGTTGCCATTCATCATCTCTTGGGTAGGGTCGCTTTCCCAACCTTCGAGCTGATTGGTGACGCCTTCGACAAAATCGTTGAACATCGGGCAGATCAGACCGCCTTGGTCGCGAACCATCATGCCCATTTTGCTGTAGATGTCCTTGCGTTTGTCGTTGTCCAGTTCGGCCCGTGCTGCAAACAGCATTTCGTCGAACTCCGGCACCTTGAAGCGGGTGTCGTTCCAGTCGGCGGTTGACAGATACGCTGTCGCGTACATCTGATCCTGCACCGGACGGCCACCCCAATAGGATGCGCAGAACGGCTGAACGTTCCAGACCTCGGACCAGTAGCCATCGTTGGGCTCGCGCTTGATTTCCAGCGGGATACCGGCCTGAGCCGCGCTTTGCTGGAACAGGGCCGCTGCGTCAACGGCACCCGGGAAGGCGCCATCTGCGACACGCAGGATGATCGGCGAACCGTCATGGCCCGACTTCGCATAGTGTTCTGCCGCCTTTTCAAGGCTGAAGTCGCGTTGCGGGATTGAGCCGTCAAACAGCGGGTATGCCGCATTGATCGGCATGTCGTTGCCAATTGTGCCGTAGCCGCGCAGAACCTTGTCGACCAAGTCCTGGCGGTTGATTGCGTGTTTCAGCGCCAGCCGCAGTTCGTTGTTGTCGAACGGCGCGGTGTCGCAATGCATGATGAACACATAATGTCCACGGCCGGCGGTCGAGTGCACTGTCAAGTTTGGGGCGCGGCCCAGCAGATCGGCAACCTTAGGTTCTACGCGGTTTATCGCGTGAACCTGACCAGACTGCAGAGCAGCCGTACGGGCAGTCGCATCGTTGATGACAATTACTTCGACGCTGTCGAAATTGCCGAAATCGGGGTTCCAGTGGTTGGCAAATTTCTTGAACACGTGGCGTACGCCCGGCTCGTCGACTTCCAACTGGTATGGTCCGGTGCCAATGCCCGCACCTGGGTTTTCCATTCCGCCATCAGGCTGAATGATCAGGTGATAGTCGGCCATCAGATAGGGCAAGTCGGCATTTGGCTCGGTCAGTGTGACCTGGAAATTGTCGCCATCGGCCTTCATTGACTCGATGCCCTTCATGATACCCAGGGCACCGGACTTGGAGTCTTCGTTCGAGTGGCGCTCCATGGTTTTCAGCACGTCTTCGCTGGTCATAGTCTTGCCGTTGTGGAATTCGACACCCTGACGCAGTTTGAATGTCCAAACTTTGGCGTCCGCGCTGCCTTCGACGGCTTCAGCCAGGCGCGGCTCGATCGACCCGTCGGGCGCAACTTCCACAAGCTGGTCACCGAATTGTTTGCCGTTCTGGAACGGCACCGAGCTGGCATAGGTCGCCGGATCCAGCGAGTTGGTGGATTCGCCGCCTTGCAAGCCAAATTTCAGGTCGCCGCCCTTCTTCGGTCCTGCCGCGCGCGCAGCGTCAGCGAACATGGTGCTGGCCATCGCCGCTGACACACCCAGAGCCGCCGCTTTCCCCATGAATTCGCGACGGGTCAGTTTGCCCGCAGTGACCTGACCGGCCATGTGAGTGAGTTGTTCGTTCATTTAGTGATCTCCCAGTTGATTGGATTTCAGCCCTTCTCGGGCATTTTTATTGACGCATGAGTCAAGTTAGGCGCATTTCGGTCTACCGAGCAAGGACAAATGTCTGACCTTTGGTCACCAAAATATCACATCTGGTTTCGTGGAACGGCGTCCTCCGTTTGTTTAGAGAATACCAAAGTTTCGTTTTCAAAAGCACTTATCTGTGCCTTAAGAAAAAAGCTCTCTCGATCCGACCACATTTCGCAGGATGTTTCCGTGCGCAGGTCTATCCCGTCCCGACTGATCTCCTGTGTCCAGCGGCACTGCCCGTGGGCAGATAGCGGGTCGTCGGGGTGGATGGTCCAGCGTTCATATGCAGTGCCACCATGCGTAAGCCCGTGGTGATTGTCCGTTACGCGACCGAAATCGTCTTCGATGATCAGGCTGGTTTCACCTGAATTCATGTCTGTTTCCACCCGGCGAGAATTGCTGCTGTCCCGCAGGGTCGTCACATCAATCGGGGTTTCAGAATCGGGCGGCTGAAACACATGCTCATCATCACCCGCTGTCGGCCGGTTCGGGATCGTGATCGTACCACCTGTCAGGTGCAGTTCGACGGGTTCGGGTGAGGGCCAGATCAGCGGCCAATACGCGCTGGACACAGCCACCCGCACGCGATGCCCTTTGGGAACGCGATAGGCGATGTGATCTAGGTCCAGTGAGATTTCGTAGGGCGCTCCGGGCATCAACGGAGTTGGTTGCGCGTGGCAATCTCGGTGCGACAGGTTCAGAACGCCATAGGTGATCCGGGTTGAGGCCCCGTCCGGATGGACATGATTTAACCGCACCGCAATCTGTGCCTGCGGACGGTCGGCCCTGACATTCAGGCAAATGCGCGGAGCGCCGACAATATCCAGATCTTCCGACAAAGGCGGGCCATCGAAACAGGCGGACAACGCATCATCGGCGCGCTGATCTCCCGGCATGTCCGGGCCCAGCCAAATTGCGCAATACTCGCCGCCATCCATGCCGCAGGTTTGGGGCGACTGGATCCGCGTGTCCAGCGGCTCATCTTGCCCGAGCCCATCGTTCGACAGGTTCAAAGTTAGGTTGGACAAATGCGAGGTCGCGCCGGCTTGCTCGCTGATCCAGCGCCCGGGTCTGTTGTTGTACCACCGCTTTGGGCGGACGCCGTCCATCAGATACGCTCGATAGTCTGGGTCGGTTTCAACGCCGCTTTCCAGACCCTTCAGCCAATGATCCCACCAACGCAGCGCCTCTTGCAGAAAACCGATCCTCGGTTCGGGCACTGCGAAATGCGGGTATTTGTGCACCCATGGCCCCACGATTCCCTTGACCGGAGCGCTAAGCTGTTCGACCAGCAGCGGCACGGTGTTCTTGTACGCGTCACCCCAGCCGCCTATGGCCAAAGTCGCCGCGCGGATCGCGCTGAAGTCTTCGCAGACAGAGCCATGCTGCCAATAGGCGTCGCGCGTCTGGTGGCGCAGCCAGACCGAGGGTAGGAACGGTTGGTTTTCCAAACGCTCAAGCCATAACTCCCGCCAGTTGGGGCGCAGCGTAGGGTCCGGTGCGCGGGATGAGTACGACCACATGGTCGCGCCCCAACCCAGGTTTTCATTCAGCAAGCATCCGCCCTTAAAGTGGATGTCGTCTGCGTAACGATCTGCGGTTGAACACAGAGTGATAATTGCTTTCAGCGGCGCGGGTTGAAGGGCGGCAACCTGCAGCGCGTTGAACCCGCCCCAGCTGATTCCCATCATCCCAACGGTGCCTGAACACCACGGCTGATCCGCCAGCCATTGAATTGTGGAAACGGCATCCTCCAGCTCTTGCTGGGTGTACTCGTCTTCCATCAACCCTTCGCTGTCTCCATTGCCGCGCATGTCCACACGAATGCAAGCATAGCCGCGTTTGGCAAACCATGGATGGGTCAGGGCATCCCGCGTCGCCGTGCCGTCGCGCTTGCGATAGGGCAGGAACTCCAAAATGGCCGGAACGGGGTTGCTGTCCGCATCCACCGGGCGCCAGACACGCGCTGAAAGACGACATCCATCCGGCATCACTATGCCGACATCCGGTAGATCTTCGATATCGCATAGCGAATTGGGCGAGCGAGTCATTTCGGAAGTCTTTCGGTCTTTGTCTTTTTGCAACGTACTAAAATCGTCAAATCACTGTTTGATTGCGACAACAAGGTCCATCACGTTCGTTCCGGTTGGGCCTGTCACCAGCAAAGCTCCGGCCTTGTCCAGAAAACTGCCACTGTCTGCCTGCTGCAAGGCGGTATCGGCCCCTTTGCCCCAAGTTTTGCCGTCGACTACGGCTCCGGCCGCATTGGTTGGACCATCGGTGCCATCGGTACCACCGACAACAACAGTCAAGTTTGGTGTTCCAGCTATTTCCCGGGCGAGTGCCAGCGCCAACGCCTGATTGCGCCCGCCACGGCCCGGCTTGTCCGGCAAAACCACCGTTGGTTCGCCGCCGAAAACCATGACGCCGGGGGGTATATCCCTCAGGCGTTGCCCGATAAGGGATGCGACGCTTAAGAAGTCGTCATGCAGGCATTCTTCCTCAGCCAGCAATTGCAATCCGTCTCGGCGCGCCATTTCTGCGGCTGCCAAGCGTGCATGGGCGTTCGAAGCAACGATCTTGGTCGAGGCGTCAAATTTGTAAGTGACGGGCAATGCACCAATTCCCGATCCGATGACTTTCAGGTCGTCCCCGGGCACATCCGAGATTGCCAGAACGGTCGCTTTCGCCCCGTCGAAATGGGACAACAGCCCGCCGCCCTTGATCCGCGACTGCTTTCGACGCTCGGCATTCATTGCGGTGATATCCAAACCTTCGGCCAGCAGCCTTGTGTTCAATTGCGCCAGATCTGCCAAAGAGTTACCCGGCAGTAAGTCCTCTGCCAAGGATGATGCCCCGCCTGAAACCAGCAGCAGTAGATGGGAACCAGGTGCCATCGCCTCGATCTCTTCGCGCAGGGCGCGGCCACCGTCCAGGCTGCGTGTGTCCGGAACCGGATGAGAGGCTTCGATCAACTGCACATGTTCCGGCAGGTCGCGCCCGTGATCGTCCTTGGTGACAACCAGCGTCGGACGCGGGCCGAAGTGGTCCAATGCCGCGCTGGCCATCGCTGCAGCTGCCTTGCCGACGGCCAGAATCTGGTCGGGCGTTTGGATATCATTCAGAACAGCCTTAGTGGCCCTTTTCCCGTCAACAGCGTCAACGCCGGCCTGCCAAATGCGAATTGCCTGTTGCCTTTGGTCCATCAGCTTTCCATCCAAATTGTGACCGGTCCATCATTGACCAGTTCTACCGCCATGTCGGCCCCGAACTGCCCGGTTTCGACGGGCACGCCATGGGCCTGCAACCGCCGCGCAAACTCTTCATAAAGGCGCTGCCCCACATCAGGGGGGGCGGCCTCGGAAAACCCCGGCCGGTTCCCGCGCGAGGTATCGGCGGCCAGAGTGAACTGGCTGATCACCAACGCCGAGCCACCCACATCCACGACAGAGCGGTTCATCTTGCCGGTGTCATCTTTGAAAATACGCAGCTTTGAAACCTTGGCCGCCAGTTGTTCGACCTTTTGTTCGTCGTCACCCTTTATCGCACAGACCAGGATCATCAGCCCCGGACCGGACTGCCCAACCGTTTGTTCGTCAACCGAGACTTTTGCCCGGGAAACCCTCTGTAGAAGTGCGCGCAAATCCGTTCTCCGTTTTGTAGCGTGGTTACCCGACCCAACGAGCGATCTCGTCCAGATCGGCCCGGTCGGCTCGAAACCCGTTCGCAGGGTGGTCTGCATCCGAGTATCCGAATGAGATTGCACACAAGATCAACCGATCATCGGGAATGTCGAAATATCGGTGCAGAAACTTGCCATAGCTGGCCACGGCGGCCTGAGGGATTGAGGCCACTCCCAAGGCTTGCGCGGCGAGGGTGAAAGCCATGACAAAACCTCCGCTGTCCATTGCTCCGTAAGGGCCAAGGTCGGCAGGGCTTGAGATGATCGCACAATGGGGCGCACCGAAAAGGGTAAAGTTTTCCATCATTTGCTTGGCCGAACCGGCGCGGTCCCCGCGCTGCACGCCCACGGCTTCGTATAATGCCCAGCCACATTCGCGACGTCGCTCCTGATAGATACCGGTATACGCCGTCGGGAACGGCAGGTCGGGTTCCGGTGCGCCGGTTGTGACTTCGTTTTGCAGCGCTTTTCGAAAAGCGTCAGTCTCGGCTCCACTGGTGATCACGATGTTCCAGGGCTGCGCATTACACCAGCTGGGCGCACGGGACGCACTGGTCAGAATCTGTTTGATCTGGTCTTTGGGAACGGGTTCAGGTCGGAACGCCCGGCAAGAATGTCGCTCAGCCAGCAATCGATCCAAATCGGATAGCGTCACTCTGCTCCCCCTTCGTGTAGCCGAGGCGCAGGATGGCGTCAGGTTCGGCGATATTCAAGCGGTTAAAAGGGGACAGGTGCTACTGCTGACCAGTTGCCATGAGGTATCCGACACCCGCTGCAACCAGCAGACCCAACACAACAGCGATCGTGATCTTGATAGCGGACCAAGGGCGTTCGCCCTGAACACGCCCCGTTCTGCCGTTCACAACGAAACGATAGGTCTGGCCCCTGTATTTGTATGCGGCCAGCCAGACAGGTAGTAAAATATGTTTGAAGGTTACATTTTGCACATCCGTGTCGATTGCGTGAATGCGCTGCCGGTCTCCGCCGATATCAAAACGCACATCCCGCTCAATTACGCGGGCCATATGCCCGCGCGCTTCGGTATACCCGTCCTGCAATTCGACTGTATAAGCCTCGGCCCGGAATCCCGCCAGATACTCCGGCTGGTAAGGTTCAAGCGCCGGCAAGTCCCAGGGTTCCAATGCGTCAGTATAGCGTTTCGGCAATGACTGGGATGCCAGCACAAGAACATCGTCAAAGAACCGGGCAACCCGACCGGATTTTGGGGACCACCGCACCTTTGCCACCTGCTGTTGCACGCGCTTGCCGTCACGCATGACGGTCCGGGTCTCGTAATACACCGTGCCCCGCTCGCCGCGATAAGCTGACTTGGTATCCGCGTCGAAGGTCCAGTAGGGGACGTAAATCCCCTGCATCTTGCGACCTTTGCGGGCGTAATCCTTCAACCCGTTGGGCGCGAACCACAACTTGCCAAGCCAGCTCGACATCGCCTTATGAGCCGACCGTTCATCCAGAGCAAAGGGCAACACGCCTTTTGGCTTGATATGCCGGTTAACTCCCGTCTCCGTGACTACCGGAGTGGCACAGAACGGGCATTCGGCCGCATGGGTGTTCGGGTCAAACTCGACCTCAGCTGCGCAGTTCGGGCAGGACAGAACCCGCGTTTCTTCGATCTCTGCTTCCGGCAGCTTGTTCGCCAGCGCTGCGTTGAAATCCAGTTCTTTCAGGCTGGCACCGCCCCACGGTCCGGCGCCTATGGATTCCGAATGCCCGCAATGATCGCAGGTCAGGGTCCCGTCGCCCGGATTGAACCGATAGTCCGAGCCGCATTGCTCGCAGGGAAAGCGGTGTTCGTCTGTCATTGCTTTGCCTCGATTGGAGGGGCGATTTTTCCGGGGCCGATAATCAGGCGCACGATTATTGCCGCGACGTTGCAGATCAGGATGAAATGGAAGGAGTTCTGAGCAAACCGCCACCAATCGTAATCAGTCAATAGACCGCTTACTTCTAACGTACCAATGCCGTCGCCATAGCCGGACGTGGTCTTTGGATCATGTGCCTGACGCCAGCCCCTGTAACGGCTAAAAGCAACTGAAACAGTCACGAGAACGAACCCGATTCCTGCGCCCCAACAGGCTGCTCGGACATAACCAACCTTGCGCCGCATCATGACGCGCAAAAACGGCTTGACGAACAGCCAGCAAATGAAAAGAGAAATAGGCAACCCAAATAACGCATACCAAAAAACAAGGGACAGCGAGTTCAGGTCAAGGCCGCTTCGATATTCGTTTGAGAAAACTGGTACGCCAATAACGCCGACCCACCCCAAAAGCGCAGACAGCTTGACCGCGCACGCGATATCGCGTTGGGAATATGGAGCCATTTGATCGGCGTTAGCCACAGGGTTAGGCCCCAGGAGGCGGCGGGGGCAGGATGGTAAACAGCTGCGCAAGCTCCTGCACGTCGCCAGCTTTTTTCCACCCGTCCTGACCGGCGGTCCAGACATGGGTATCGCGGGTGATCTCACCATCAGTCGCCATGCGGCCCATCTTGGCCTTGGAAAACGGCCCGCTGGTCTGCCCTTCCACTGCGATATGCCACACATGCTCAACCGGAGGAGGGGGCGGTGCCGCATGTGCGGTCGGTTGCGAGGCAGCGGGGGCGGAACCGCCCCACGGTCCGCTTGGTTGACCCGCTGCCATGTTTGCCATCTGGTTGGCCATCGCCATGCCCATACCCATGCCTAGGCCTGCACCCATGCCGCCGCCCTGACCGGGGTTGTTGGCTGCTGCGGTCATCGCTTCGGCGGCGGAATACTGGGTGAACTTGCCCAGATCGCCTGCCAATCCCATCGACGTCCGCTTGTCCAACGCAGCCTCGACCGCAGGCGGTAGCGAGATGTTTTCGATGTAGAATTCCGGCATCTCCAACCCGTAACCTTCTAGAACGGGCGAGACCTCGGCCGCAATCAGCTTGCCCAGATCGGCGGTGTTGGCGGCCATGTCCAGCACCGGAATGCCCGACCCGGCAATTACGCGGCTGAACTCCTGCACGATGATGTTACGGATCTGAAAGCTGATCTCATCCATGGTGAATTCACCATCGGTGCCGACGATTTCAATCAGGAACTTCGCGGGGTCCTTGACCCGGACCGTGTATGTGCCAAAGGCGCGGATACGGGTCGGACCGAACTCCGGGTCGCGCAACATGATCGGGTTCTTGGTGCCCCATTTTAGATCATTGAACCGCGTCGTGTTGACGAAATAGATCTCAGACTTGAAGGGCGATTGAAACCCGTGATCCCAATGCTGCAGCGTCGTCAGGATCGGCA
This sequence comes from Ruegeria sp. CDSC002, assembly GCF_059610905.1. NCBI lineage: Bacteria > Pseudomonadati > Pseudomonadota > Alphaproteobacteria > Rhodobacterales > Roseobacteraceae > Ruegeria > Ruegeria sp. CDSC002. Next base: position 249,224 of record NZ_JBXWOM010000003.1, on the reverse strand, counting down.
TGTTGTTGGTCTCAAGCATGTAGAGGCCGGGCGTGAATACATCCGCCAATTGCCCTTCGTGCACGAACACCGCTGCCTGTCCTTCGCGCACCGTCAGTTTGGCGCCGTACTTGATGGCATGTCCTTCACGCTCGAACCGCCAGACCATGGTGTCACGGGTGTCGTCGACCCAGTGAATGACGTCGATAAACTCTCCGGTCAGAAAATCGAAAATACCCATTGGGGTCTCCTTTTCTTGGGCTCAGAGCTGCTGGCCCATCAATTCGCGTGCAATAATCCGTACCACGGGGCGGGCGTCCTCGGCTGTCACACCGGGTTCAAGGCGCGGGTCATAAAGCATTGTCAGAAGTTTCTCGTCATGGCTGGTCAACAGCGCAAACTCGTCATTGTCGTTGAATATCGACGGTCGTGCCGCCGGGCTGTCATTGGACAATCCAAGCCCCTGCGCAATTTCTTCGTGGATGCAGCTGCGCCGGGTGAGGTCCGGCAGTTCAGCCCGGATGAGCGTGACAGCCCGCACAAATTTATACGGTGAGGTATTGGTCGGAGACGCAAAAACAAGACAGTCAATATTGGCGCGCGGGTTTGCAACCAAGTCCAGTGAAGGCGTGCTGATGCCAGGGATTAGCTGTTTCAGGCGTTTGACCACATAGGCGCTGTCATCTTTGCCTGCAAAGAAGACATGGAAATTGGCCTTGCGATTGACGACCGAGATTGGATGATCCGTCAATTTGCTCAGCCGTTCCGCAAACGCTTCGACGTCGGCGGAGTCTTTTGCGCGTATCTCGGGTGCCACGGACGGGGCGAACTCGGTCTGAATTCGCACAGGTCCTGCCCACCGGCTAAGCTGTCCGTCCGTTCGCCGAATGCGTGTAGTTACAGCGTGATCGGGGTATTCGCTGTAAAAGGCTATGGCCTCGAAATTGCGGGCCAGATCATCGGCATCATAGGGTGTGTCGGGCCCGCCTCCGTCCACGCGCAACATATCGCGGGTCAGTAGGTCACGTTCGACTCGCTGATAGAACCGGGCCAGATCCTGACTTGCCGCAGACGGGGGAACATAAGCATTGGGTGCTGGTGCAGGTGCCACCGGGCGCGGTTGCGGCACAACGGACGACGTCAGCGCCTCATCACAATTGGCCAGCGCTAACAGCGCCACCATACCCAACAAGGGTTTCAGATATCCCGGCACCTGCACGTCCAGCCCGCCTTTAGCTCGAAACCGCAGTTCCAGCGTTGTCGCCGACGCCGTCTTTGCGCGCCTTGGCAGAGGCAAGGGTGTCGCGCAGCTCGGTCTCCATCTTCTGCAGTTCCTGTTCGGCTGCGGCGCGTTTGGCCTTGCCTTCGTCAGCAATTGCAAGACTTTCGTTGATCGTACCGATCAGGTCGGCATTGGCTTGCTTGACCGCTTCGATATCAAACACACCGCGCTCCATTTCCTCGCGGATCATCTTGTTCGACTCACGCAGGTTCGCCGCGTTCGAGGTCAGCAGCTCATTCGTCAGGTCATTCGCATCGCGCACGGCTGCAGCCGCCTCGGCGCTACGCTGGATGGTGACGGCCTGCGCCAGTTGCGTTTCCCACAAAGGCACTGTGTTGACGAGGGTTGAGTTGATCTTGGTCACCAGCGACTTGTCATTTTCCTGCACCAATCGGATCGAGGGCAGCGATTGCATCGTCACCTGTCGCGTCAGCTTCAGGTCGTGAACACGCCGTTCCAGATCATCCCGCGCTGCGCGCAGGTCACGCAGCTCCTGTGCTTTCATAACTTGTTGGTCTTCGGGCGCGGCCTGAACTTCGGCTTCTTTTTCGGGGATGTTCTGGCTGTCCAGCTCGGTCAGTTTTTCTTCACCTGCTGCGATATACAGCGCAAGCTCGTCATAAAAGCCCAGCGTCTTTTCATACAACAGGTCCAGCGACTTGATGTCTTTCAGCAGCGTATGTTCGTGGCCCAGCAAGTCGTCGGTGATCCTGTCGATCTGCCCCTGAACGTCTTCAAACTTGGCGGTAAACTGGGCGAAAGGTGCAGCCTTGCCCAACAACTTTTCCCACCAGCTGCGTTCGCGCCGGACGTCCAGCTCACTGACTGAAAACCCACGGATCGTCGTGACGATATTGCGCAGACTGTCCCCGGCGGGTCCGACATCTTTGTTGCGGACATCCGCCAGCATGGCCTGGCTGATTTCCTGCAATTCCGCCTGGGCAGACGATCCGAACGCGACGATGGAATTGGTGTTATCCATGTCGATCTCATCCATCCGCTTGCGGATTTCGGCGCTGACAGGTTCGTCGGCTTCCTCAAGCAAGACGATTTCGGCGGTCGGGTCGGGCAGGGTGACAGCGGTCACTTCCTGCACCAGCGTTTCAGCCTCGACCGCCTTGTTCTTGATGTCATCGGACATGGGGTAATCCTCTCTCAAATTGTGGCCGGTCAGTCCAACCGGACGCCTTCGCGTTGCAGCCTTTCGCGCAACACATCAATTTCAACCGTCAGATCACTGCGGTCGTCCAAAAGCAACTTGCGGGTACGCGCCGCGAAATTCTGTTCAAGATCATCCAGGAGGGACGAATAATCCTCCAGCGCCTGGGCATCGCGGGTGCGGGCATAAACGTCAGCAAACTTGACCGTCGCGTCACGCGCGCCCTTTAAGTAAACGGTCAGGTATTTACGCGCACCGGCCAGATCGCGGGGGTCTTCCTCGACCGTGCGGAACAGGTCGCGGGCGGTATCCTGAAAACGTTCAACCCGGGCTTCGATCCTGCGGTCGCCAGCGCGTTTGATGGCGTCGGTCATCTCGGACAGATGTGTTTCAGCATCTTCCACGACGCGGGCAACGCGATCTTGCTGGAAAGTGTCGATGCCTTCCATGCCTTTGTCAGTCATCGGATCAATTCCGAAAGAGACAGAGTGCAGGACGCTGGCCATCAAACCGAACAGAATCGGGGCGATCAAGCTGGCTTCAGACGCTGCGGCTGCATCCAGATATTCGGTGCGATAAGCGGCCAATCCGACGCCAAGTCCGGTTAATAGGCTGGAGAATATCTTTCTGGGAAACGCCGGGCGACGGGCTGTGCGGCGAGCGTTGTAGGCGGATTCGGCCCGCAGCCCTTCGCGCAGCAGAAATGCTGCAGCTGTCAAAAGACCCGCTGCGATCAGGCCGATCGTCAATCCGACGGCCCCATCGTTCAGCGACAGAAAAACCAAGGGAACAGCCGGAAGAAACAACAGGTTAGCGCGCGCCCCGGCCGGTTCGACCCGAGCGACGTCAAACTGTCCGCGCGAAGGTTGATTCGGAGACGAGGAGTCGTCCTGTGGGCTGAATTTCCCGCCATACCGTTTGGCCATGTGCTTACAAGCCTCCCAACACGCCGGTGCAGACGCCGAACATCAGCATCAACAACACGACATAGGCCAGTTTTTGCACTCCGGTCCCGGACATGGCGCCCCCCAAAAATGTCCCTTGGGGAAATCTAGGCCATGAGAGGCCGTGGCGCTAGGGGGAAGGTTGCCTAACCTGCGTCACTTGCGAGGTTTCTTGCCGATTGGGGGCCGATTTCGCTGTGGGCGAGCGGGTCGTTTGGCCGGTGCTTCGGGCTCGGCTTCCAACCCCAGTTGATCGCGCATGACCCGTCGGCGGATCTCTTCGACTTCGCCGGGTTTCAGGCTTCCCAGCTGGAAGGGGCCGTAGGACACTCGCAGCAGCCGGTTCACCGCAAAACCGATATCTTCTATCGCACGCCGAATTTCACGGTTCTTGCCTTCGCGCAGACCGATGGTCAGCCAGGCATTTGCGCCTTGTTGACGGTCCAACGTGACGTCCATCGGCAAAAAGCGTTCCCCGTCGATCACAAGCCCCTTACGAAGCGGTGCAAAATCCTCATCCTTGGGGCGGCCATTCACCCGCACGCGGTATTTGCGTAGCCATCCGGTCGAGGGCAGTTCCAACTTGCGCTTGATGCCGCCATCATTGGTCAACAGCAGCAACCCTTCCGAGTTCAGGTCCAACCGCCCGACACTCATGACCCGGGGCATATCCTCGGGCAGTTTGTCAAAAATTGTCGCGCGTCCTTTTTCGTCACGTGTCGTTGTCACCAGACCCGAAGGCTTGTGATACAGCCACAGGCGCGAAGGTTCCGGTTCCGACACCGGTTTGCCGTCGACAAAAATCTTGTCCTTGGCGGTGACGTTCAGCGCGGGGCTGTCGATGGTCTTGCCGTTTACACTCACACGACCTGCTTCGATCATGCGTTCAGCTTCGCGGCGCGAGGCAACGCCTGCGCGGGCAAGGACTTTGGCGATCCGGTCGCCGGGAGGAGGGGTTTTGGTCATCCGCAGCCCATAGCGCATCCCGGCCGCTTGCGAAAGACAGGTTTCTGTTGCAGTCAGAGGCATGGTGTTCAGATCGCACATGGATAAGGCGCTGGTTGAAGCGCGCGCTGCGGCGGATCGTGGTGAAGTACCTGTGGGCGCTGTTATTGCCGGCCCCGATGGATCGATCGTGGCCTCTGCGGGCAACCGAACACGAGAGCTGAACGATCCCACCGCCCATGCCGAGATACTGGCCCTGCGTGCTGCATGCGCCGCAGCCGGATCCGAACGTCTGCCCGATCACGACCTTTATGTGACGCTAGAGCCTTGCGCGATGTGTGCGGCGGCTCTGGCAGCGGCGCGTATCCGGCGCATCTATTACGGGGCCGCCGATCCGAAATCAGGCGGCGTTGCTCATGGCGCGCGGGTTTTCACCCATACACAAGCACACCACGTGCCAGAGGTTTACGACGGCATCCGAGGGCAGGAGGCCGCCGAGCTTTTGAAAGAGTTCTTCGCCGCGCGGCGTTAACCTCAAAGAGTAATGGCCTTCATCACCTCGGGTTCGATGACATCGACCCCCGGCAACCCGTCGACCAGCGCCTGAGCTGATTGTTCGAGGATTGGGAAGGTCTTGTAGTGGCAGGGAATCACGGTCTTGAAGTTGAAGTACCGCTTGGATGCATATGCGGCGCCCTTCATGTCCATCGTGAAATGACCGCCTGCCGACAAGATCCCGATATCGGGTTTGTAGTAATCCCCCATCCAATCCATATCGGCCATGATGTCGGTATCGCCCGAGACATACAGCATGTGCCCTTCCGAGGCGATCATGAACCCGACCTCGCTGCCGCCGGTACGCAGCCCGTCAGGTGTAGAAAAGGTCGAGCTGTGCGAGGCTGGCACCATCGACACTTTGACGCCGTTCAGGTTCACGGTGCCGCCCTTGTTGTAGCCAATAGTTTCCAGCCCCTCGGACTCGTTCCAATACCCCATCAGGTCGTATTGTCCGACCACGGGGATGTTCAGGTGCTTGGCCAGCGATACGACATCGGCGACGTGATCGAAATGTGTATGCGTCAGAAGGATATGAGTCGCACCGTTTAGAGCGTCATCATGCTGTTCCTCGGACAAGACCGGATTACCCGTCAGCCAGGGGTCGACCAGCAGAACCTGTCCGCCGGTTTCGATGCGGAAACTGCCGTGTCCCAGCCAAATGATGTTCATGAATTCATCCTCCCAAAACAAACTGTTGGCATTAACTTAGCATCGGCTATGTAAAAGTTCATGGACTGGTTTCAGGAAATTGATGGCTATTGCGAGCGCTTGTCGCCCGCCTATTGGGCCGAACCGATAAACGCGGTGACAAACGCGGCGTTTCTGATTGCGGCATTTGTCATGTGGCTGCGCGTGCGCGGGCAGGGGATGCCGTTGGCGATGGTGCTGGTCGTCATTCTCGCCGCTATCGGGGTCGGCAGTTACCTGTTCCATACCCACGCGCAGGTCTGGGCCGCCATGGCGGATGTTCTGCCGATTTTGCTATACATCCTGGTTTACATCTTCGCGATCAACCGGGACGTCTGGCACATGCGTCCGCTTGCGGCCGGGATCGTGACGGCGCTGTTCATTCCCTATGCCGCGGCGACGGTGCCCCTGTTTCAGTTGGTTCCGGGTTTGGGTGGGTCAGCAGCCTATGCCCCGGTGCCGCTGCTGATCTTGATCTATGCGTTTCTTTTGCGCCACCGGGTGCCGGACACCGCCCGTGGTCTGGCCATCGGGGCGATGATCCTGATCGCCTCGATCACCTTTCGTGCGCTGGACGAACCCATATGCGGGCAGATCCCGTTTGGCACGCATTTCATGTGGCACATCCTGAATGCCCTCATGCTGGGCTGGATGATCGAGGTGTATCGTAGGCACCTGACCCGCGCGGCTCAGGCCTGAAACGCTGCGGCCAGTTCTGCGGGCAGGTCAAATTCAGACAGCACGCGTGCGCGGCCTTGATCCGACATCTTGCGCGCGGTTTTCTCGACGATGCTTTGGATTTTCTCGGCCGAGTGCTTTTCGGCGAACGGTGCGAAATACCATTTAAGGAAAACGAAACAGATCACATCCTCCAGCGCCTGCACCTCGTCGTCACGCTTGATGCCCTGTTTGCGCAGCATCCGACCGGCAGATTCCACATCATCGGAAGAGTAGCTGTTCTGCTCCATAAGCCCCATCACGACCTCGGCGTGGTGGACGCCCTGCGCCTTGCGCCAGGCCAGATATCCAGCGCGACCTTCGGGGAATTTACTGCGCGCCAGTTTCCACCGCTCCACATGCTGACCCCGCGCTGCAATCTGCAACGGGTCAGAGGCGTCCGGGAACAACCTGTCCAACTCGGCGCTCATGCGCTGACCATAAAGCAGTTCAGTGGGCTGGCCGTCTTCGAGGTTGGGGTCGTGTGAGTTGGCCGCATCAATTGCGTCCAGAACAGCTTGCTTGCGCGCGTCCATCTTCCGCTCCGTTGGCTTGCCGGGTCTGCAGGGCAGGCCGGCGGGTTACTTGTGGACCACCGTAGCGATACGCCGCGCGGAACGCAGCAGGCAATTGCCGGGCCGGGGCATTTGGACCCAACCCGGTTTTTGCGGGCTAAATTACTTGCCCGGTTTGTTCTGATCCTGAGTGACAGGTTCCGACACCTGATCGGGGAAAATCAGGCTGCGGGTCAGGGTGTCCATGCTTGGGCCAAAAGCGCCCGCCTGAGCTTGCGCAGCAAGAACCGTAGTGGCCAGTACAAAGGCAGTCATGAACGTTTTCATCGTTTTTCTCCATATAAGGCTGTGCCGTATCATATGAAATGAACAGTTCAGTTCAGTATTTCAAGATGCGAAGTGAACTAATTGGTTCATTTTTTGCATGGGAGTAATTAGAAATGAATGATCGGACAGGATTTATGGACCTTTGCCATGCGCTCAAGGGTGGATCAGCGCCTTGGCGGTCTTGCGACCCGGCGACCAGACAGGTAAATGCCCCCTAACGCATATGAGGATATCCGATGTCGATTGACCAAAGCAACGCCGCCAAGGTGGCCAAACTGGCCCGGATCAAGGTCGAGGATGACGCGCTGCCTGCGCTGGCATCCGAATTCAACACCATCCTTGGCTTCATCGAACAACTCAACGAGGTTGATGTCGAAGGTGTCGAACCGATGGTTTCGGTCGAGCCGATGCGCCTAAAACGCCGCGAGGATGTGGTCACTGACGGCAACCAGCAAGACAAGGTATTGGCCAATGCCCCCGATGCGCGCGAAGGGTTTTTCGCTGTTCCCAAAGTTGTGGAGTAAGACATGAGCGATCTGAACAAACTGGGCCTGGCCGAAGCGCGCGACGCTCTGCGCGCTGGCGACGTAACCTCTGTCGAGCTGACCGAATCCTGCCTGAAGGCAATCGATGACGCCGACGCGCTGAACGCTTTTGTCCACAAAACGCCCGAAATCGCGCTGGAGCGCGCCAAGGCGGCGGACGTAAGGATCAAAGCAGGCGACGCGCCGTCGATGTGCGGCCTGCCGATCGGCATCAAGGATCTGTTCTGCACCAAAGGCGTACCCTCGCAGGCGGCTTCCAAAATCCTCGAAGGGTTCAAGCCCGAATACGAATCTACTGTGTCTCAGCAACTGGCAGATTCTGGCGCGGTGATGCTGGGCAAGCTGAACATGGACGAATTCGCGATGGGCTCGTCTAACGAAACTTCCGTGTACGGCAATGCGGTCAGCCCATGGCGCCGCGGCAATGACGATGCGCAGCTGACACCAGGTGGCTCATCCGGTGGGTCGGCCTCGGCCGTCGCGGCAGATCTTTGTCTGGCCGCCACCGGCACCGATACCGGCGGCTCGATCCGCCAGCCTGCTGCATTTGTTGGCATTACTGGCATCAAGCCGACCTATGGTCGTTGCTCGCGCTGGGGCATCGTTGCGTTCGCTTCTTCATTGGATCAAGCCGGGCCGATGACCAAGAACGTGCGCGACGCTGCGATCATGCTCGAGACGATGTGTGGTCACGACCCCAAGGATTCGACCAGCACCGAACTGGCCGTTCCAAATTTTGAGGCGATGCTGACCGGCGATATCAAAGGCAAGAAGATCGGTATCCCCAAAGAATACCGCATGGAAGGCATGCCTGCCGAGATCGAAAAGCTGTGGGCCGAAGGCGCCGAGATGCTGAAAGCAGCAGGCGCCGAGATCGTCGACATTTCGCTGCCGCACACCAAGTATGCGCTGCCCGCATACTACGTGATTGCACCGGCCGAAGCGTCCTCAAACCTCGCCCGCTACGACGGTGTCCGCTATGGCCGCCGCGCGCAGCTGGCACAGGGCGACGGCATCACCGAGATGTACGAAAAAACCCGCGCCGAAGGCTTTGGCCACGAAGTGCAGCGCCGTGTCATGATCGGTACTTATGTGCTGTCAGCGGGGTTCTATGATGCCTACTATAACCGCGCCCGTAAGGTGCGGACACTGATCAAGAAAGACTTCGAAGATGTCTTCGCCGCAGGGATCGACGCAATCCTGACGCCTGCTACCCCGTCGGCGTCCTTTGGTCTGGGCGAGATGACCGAGGCGGACCCGGTGCAGATGTACCTCAACGACGTCTTTACCGTGACAGTGAACCTTGCCGGTTTGCCCGGTATCTCGGTTCCCGCAGGTTTGGACCAACAGGGATTGCCGCTGGGTCTGCAGCTGATCGGCCGCCCGTGGGAAGAAGGCGATTTGCTGAACACAGCTTATGCGTTGGAAAGTGCCGCCGGATTTGTGGCCAAGCCGGGCAAATGGTGGTAATCCTCGGATCAGGCAAGACCAGCTAAAACGGAGCAGCTGAATGCGCTTTACGCTTCTGATCCCCGCAATCGGACTTGTGGCCGCCTGCAACACGGTGGCCCCGGTCCAGGGTACTGGATTTAACACGCCTCAATATCAGGCACAGCGCGAGGCCTCGCTGGCCGGGCCGGGCTACACCGGCAACCCATTGACCGGCCCTGCTGAAGTGTCAGAACAACAACTGGGCGCACCCGGCAGCACCCCAACCGGGGATAACGCTGATATCGCGTCGGCAACGGCGGCTGCATTGGCCAACACGTCGGGGCAAAGCACGTTGACGCAAGTCCCGCTGTCTGCCGCCAGTAACAATGCGATCTCCGACGAACAGGATTTCGCGGCTGTATCGGGACGTCGCACGATCGAAAACGACGCGGCCCTGATTCAACAGAACCGCCAGACCTACGAAGTCGTCACCCCAACTGCTGTTCCGCAGCGCGGATCGGACGGCCAGCCTAACATCGTGCAATACGCTTTAAGCACATCGAATCCAGTTGGTACACAGCTTTACAGCCGCGCTGGTTTCAATCTTGAGGCCAAGGCGCAGCGGAATTGCGCCAAGTTCCCGTCGCCTGACCAAGCTCAGATCGAGTTTCTGGCCAACGGCGGCCCGCAGCGTGATCGCAACGGTCTGGACCCGGATGGGGATGGGTACGCATGTGGCTGGGATCCAAGTGCATTCCGCAGTGCCGTCAACAACTGATCCACAAGCGCCAATCTGGCACGCTTCGCCTAACTACGGACCACGCAGGGACGGGCTGAAGCCGTCCCTGATCGTTTTGCACTATACGGCGATGAACAGCGCGCAAGAGGCGCTGGACAGGTTGTGTGACCCTGTCCACGAAGTTTCGGCGCATTACCTGATTGGGGGCGACGGGACGCTCTGGCACATGGTGCGAGAAGAGGACCGCGCGTGGCATGCCGGGGCCGGAGAATGGAGCGGTCAGAAGGATATCAACTCCCGTTCGATTGGCATCGAGCTGGACAACACTGGCAGGCACCCATTTTCAGACCTGCAAATGCGCAGGCTGGAACAGTTGTTGCCTCAGATCATGCATCGCTGGAGCATTCGACCATACGGTGTGATCGGTCATTCCGACATGGCACCCGGACGCAAATTTGATCCCGGACCGCGATTTGACTGGCTGCGGCTCGAGCGCAACAAACTGGCCGCGCCGCGCGGACAAAACGATGGCCCGCTAGATGCGCCGATGGATCAGTTTCGAATTCTGGCACAATCCGCCGGCTTCAGCGCTGACGTAGACGACGAAACTTTGCTATCCGCCGTTCGTCTGCGATATCGTCCTTGGGCTACAGGGCCGTTGCAGAGTGCTGATCTCGTACCGATGACCGCCCGATCCTGATCCGTGGTGCACTCTTGACGCAGCCTGTCACAAGGCATACCCACCGCTTGCGCGGAGGGCCGGATGGCCGCTGGGGCCGCAAGGCCCGAGAGGAAAGTCCGGACTCCACAAGACAACGGTGCCGGGTAACGCCCGGGCGGGGCAACCCGACGGAAAGCGCCACAGAAATCAGACCGCCCCGGACTTCGGTCCGAGGTAAGGGTGAAACGGTGGGGTAAGAGCCCACCGCGCCGCTGGCAACAGGGGCGGCACGGCAAGCCCCACCGGGAGCAATGCCAAATAGGGTCCCCGCGCGGGCAGGTCGGCGTAAGCCGATACCGCCGCTAGGCACGTCCTGGCCAAGAGGGACCGGGTTGGCAGCTTGAGCCGCGCAGCAATGCGCGGCCTAGAGGAATGGTCATCGAAGGGGGCAACCCCGGAACAAGATCCGGCTTACAGGCCCTCCGCGCATAACTCTGTTCACTTACCGGGCGGCGTGTAAGCCCCGGTCAGCTTGGCGGCCTTTTTGGTAATGGCGGCAAAGTCCTTCGCCTTCCAGGCGCGTACTGTTTCAACGTTTGATACTGCACCCGAGGCCGCAACGGCCATTCCAATTGCTACTGCGTCAGTGCCATCCGGAACTTCGCTTACGACCACCACGTCATTTTCGCCGGTCGTCATGTAAAAAGCCAAAAGCTTGCCGCCGACTTTTTTCAACAACGCCCGGACGGCCGCCGTGCGGTCTGCGGGCTTCTTTAGCATTCCTTTGACGCCATCCTGGGAGTAGGTCGCATAAGTGATGAAAATAGGCATCAGTCTTCTCCTTGTTTCAATGGTTTGGAACGCTGAAATTGGCCGGTTCCGCGGCCTGGAAACGGGATCTAAAAAATGCTCATAACGGCGTCCAGGACGACCCAGAGACCCACGGCAATTAGGGCCAAGCCAGTCAAAGTGGGCAACCAGCGTGCGCCCGGCAGCAACTTTTCCAAAGCCACGTAAATGGCGATTCCGGCAATCCAGTAAAGGTTCATGATCCCGCCTACGAACAGCAGCGCCATCAAGGCCCAGCAACAGCCCAGACAGTACAGCCCATGCAAAGCACCAATTCGGAACGCACCATATGCGCCGGGTTTGTGATGATCGGCGATGAATCGGGCAGGGCTTTGACAATGCCGCAGACAGGCGGACTTGAGGTCCGACAACTGATACGCGCCTGCCGTAATCAGGACGCAGCCAGCAAATGTTTTGGACCGGATTGTCATCATTGGACCATCGGACAGCCCGATGCTTTCCAGCCCCCATTGCAACCCCGTCGCGGCAAGGCTGAATATAGCCCAGGCGATCAGGTAGCCTGCGAGAAAGCAAAAGCTGAACTGCGCGGCCTTGTCACGTTCGGGTCCCGCACGCTTTATCGCCGAATACAGCAAGACTGCAGGTGCAGCGCTGGGGGTCATCATCGCGATCATCATGACCCACCACATCAGAAAAATCAGGATTACGTATTGCACGCCCCAACTGGGCGCTTCGCCCATGTGCATGGGTTCTCCGATCGGACCCGCCATATTGGTCATTTCGCTGGCCGTCATGTTCATGCCAATCCCAGCGATGGTGTACCAGGCTGTAAACAGAACAATCAGCGACACACCGAACAGCACGATGACCCGCTCACGCCGCATAAGCCGCTCTACCGCCCCAGTGCGGGGCGGTGTGGGATGGGATGTCATGATGACCCCCGGATCAGGCGCCCAGGACACCGTGGCCCGAAATGTTCAGGTGGGCCAGATGAGCGTGCGTCGCGTCAACGGTCAGGCTAATTTCGCCGCCATGAGTCTTGGCAGAGCCCGAGGCAGCTTCGGCGTGACGGTATTCAAACCCGTTTGGCAGCTGAATTGACGCCCGATGCGCCGCACCCGACACGATATGCGGAATCGGGCTGACTTCGACATCGAAGACGCCGTTCACCTTTGCAAACCCGGTGCGCTCGTCGCGGTTCCAGTTCAGCTCGATCGGAACGAAGAGCGTTTCATGTTTGGTCGGAGCCATGGCGCTGTAGACATACCAGAAGGTTGCCATTTCATCGGTATCTTCACCGGTCATTATGGCTTGCAGGGCCGCACGCTGATCAGCGCTGGCGCTGGCATCTATGATCAGTTGCATCTGACCGTTGCCCTCATGGATCGGGCCAGGCCAATAGTACACCCCAGCCGCCCTTACGCCCGCCAGATCTGTGTCCCCGTAGTGACCGCTTTCGATGTCGAATACGACGACGGCCTCGCAATTGCCATGTGTCGGAAGTACGCTGAACTGGCAAGGACAACCGAAGTTGCAGTTACAGTTGGCCAGCTCTTCGCCCTTAATGGTCCATTCAGTCATGATGCCCCCTAAACAAAATCAATCGTGCAAACCCTGCTTGCACGGTTGCTTGCCTGTTCATGGAGCCTCGAAGATCGAGCCGAAAATTGGCTTCTTTGGATTGTTGATGGCGCGGTAAGTATCACATATTCGAATTTCTGACAAATTAGACATGCGCTTGTGCGGGAATACGCCTGTTACATGTTCACTTGATGAAACGAAGCCACCATTGGTCAGCTTTGCGCTAGCGTTAGGGCATCTGCTTAATCCGCGGATTTTGAGTCGCAGTTATCTGCTATATTGCAAAAACGCATTTTGAATATTGGGAGGATTGTTATGAGTTTCATGAAGGCACTGGCTTCGGTCGCAGTTGGATTTGCTGCAGCAAAAGGCATGGAAAAGTACAAGCAAATGGGCGGGATGGCCGGTCTGCAAGATATAATGCAGGGCGCCGGGGGCGGCTTTGGCATGGATCAACTGGGCAAGATGGCAGAACAGTTCGGGATGCCGGGGGGTGCCGGTGGGCTGCAAGAGATAATTGGAAAGCTTGGCATGGCCAATCCGGCCGGGGCCGCAGGTCTTGGTGGGCTGATGAATGCCATGCAGGGGGCAGCAAAATCAGGCAGCCAGCAGACCGCCGACATGATGGATACGGTATTCAAAGGCACACCCGGGGGCGCGGCGATGGAGGAGCAGGCCAAGCTGATGCTGCGCGCGATGATCCAGGCAGCCAAGGCGGACGGAGAGCTAGATGAGCAAGAGAAGGAAACCATTCTGGGCGAATTGGGTGATGACATCAGCGATGAAGAACGCGCCTTTGTTCAGGATCAGTTGAATGGCCCGATTGATGTTATCGGCCTGGCTGCTGATTCCGGTGCGCCATTGAAAGCGCAGGTCTATGCCACGTCTTTGGCGGCGATTCGTCTGGATAACCAGCGCGAGGCCTCTTACCTTGTTCAACTGGCCACTGCGCTGGGTTTATCTGATGCCGAACGCGACCAGATTCACACGTATATGGGCGCGCCGACACTTTCGACATAGGCCTGATCCCTGATCAGCCGATCATGTGCCCAATTGCCCTTGACACGAGCCGTGCAAGGCGTAAAAGCGCACGCTCATAGGAATTCAACCGAAAGGCCCCTGCCTTTTCGGACGCAGGAGATAACCATGGCGAAGCCGACGACAATCAAGATCCGTCTGAACTCGACCGCGGGCACGGGCCACTTCTACGTGACCAAGAAAAATGCTCGCACCATGACCGAGAAAATGATCGTTCGTAAATACGATCCGGTTGCTCGGAAACATGTCGAGTACAAGGAAGGCAAGATTAAGTAATCTGCCGTCCAACTTGGACAGAATGAAAAAGGGTTTCGCTGATGCGGAACCCTTTTTCTTTCTGCATGCGGCTGGGTGAAATGCCCGGGATCAGAAACTGGCCGTTGCAGTGGCGCATCAGCGTAACGGCTATTCGGTTGGGCGGCGGGTTGCTTTTTGGAACCCCTTGGCCATACGCTTCAGCAAATCGTTCCAAAATGTTGGTCGCCATGAAAAAAATCTTGTTATCCACAATTGCCGTATTCACCCTTGCGGCTTGTGAAGACCCCTTTAATCGATCGGGCGTTGGCTTCACGGGCATCGATGGTGAGCCCCGGACCCTCTCGGATGTTCCCGGTGCGGTCTCGTTCCTTCCCGACGCCACTAATATTCCGGCGGAACTGGCTTTGTTGCCATCCATCCCGGTCGTAACGGATCAGACCGAGGCGGAAAAAATTGCCCGCGTCGCGATCGACAACGGTGGGCGCAGCGACACAAACTCAGTCGTTCTGACCGGTTCGGATATGAACCTGTTCTTAAGCACCGTCAGCGTGAACGGCACTTTGTTCGGAGTTCTTCGAACCGCAAACAACAGCACCCGCGTGGACAACGACATCGGCGCAGCCTTTGGCCAAAATGCCGAACAGTTTACCGGTTGCCTGCCTGCAGGTGACGTGTTCCGCAAGGGGTCGTCGTCGCGCAGCTCGGGTTTTGCGGTTGCTCTGAACTGCAGCTGATCGAACCACGCAGTTACGAAATGAAAAGCCTCCACTGTCTCGGTGGAGGCTTTTTTGTTCTTGGCGACATAAGTCTGCGCCGCCTGTTTGCCGTCCCGGGCAGGATGCCATGCAGCGAGGCAAACAAAAAAAGCGGGCCAAATCTGGCCCGCCTTGGAAATCGAATTCCGGCTGTCTTATTCGCGGTTTCCGAACAGCTGCAGCAGGAACATGAACATGTTGATAAAGTCCAGGTACAGGCTCAGCGCGCCCATGATTGCGGCTTTACCCAACCATTCCTGGTCGCCCGAATGAGCCATCTGCAGGTAGGTGGTTTTGATCTTCTGCGTGTCATAGGCGGTCAGGCCAGCAAAGATCAGTACACCGATCACCGAGATCGCGTACATCATCGCGGGTGACTGCAGGAAGATGTTTACAACCATCGCCACGATCAGGCCGATAAGACCCATGATCAGGAAGGTACCCATTCCAGACAGGTCTTTCTTGGTCACGTAGCCATACAAGGACAGCCCAGCGAAGGCGATCGAAGTAATCAGGAACACCTGAATGATCGACATGCCTGTAAAGGCAATGAAAATCCAGCTGATCGACAGGCCCATCACCGCTGCGAATGCATAGAACACCAGCTGCGCAGCTGCGGCGGACAAGCGGTTGATGCCCGCGCTAAAGCCAAAGATGAACGCCAGCGGTGCAAACATGATCACCCAGCGCAGGGGCGACGTATAGATCGCGGCACCCAGCGAAGTCAGATAGGTGCCCGAGTTGATTTGCCCGACCGCAGCCGACGGGTCCGTTGTGGTTGCAAGGCCGGAAATGGCCCAGGCCGCGATGAATGTAATCAGCATGCCCACAGACATCGTGCCGTAGACTTTGTTCATATGGGCGCGCAGGCCCTCGTCAATCTGGGCAGCGCGCGCACCGGTCGCCGTCCGGATCGTGTCAAATTGTGCCATTAAGGGTCTCCCTTTGCATATTTCTTGTCGGGCCATGATGTTGACCCCATTCCCCGCAAATATCGGCAAGTGCGGGCTGTGTTTCAAGGGTTTAACGACCGAAACTGGCTAAAACACGCAACAAAAATGGCAGCCCGAGGGTTCGCGCTGCCATTCACTGAGAAAAGGTGCGGTGTCGAATCACTTTTGCCAGAACTCCGGCGCATCCCAAATGGATCGTGACGCCTCGGCTTCGGCCTGTTGGCGGGTGATACCGATGTCTTCCAGGGCGCGATCATCAAGTCTGGCAAGCGTTTTGCGCTGACGCAGAAGAGAGAGCGCATCCCGAAGCGAGGACAACAAAGAACGACGCTGCGGTGTGCAGTGCTGTTTGATTGCAATTTGGGTCATATTTATTGTCCTTTCTCTGTTTCATGATGGTTGATCGTGCTTCCATCAACTTCCTTGATTTATATGGCGCAACATGTCACATTTTGAAAATGAATATTTATGAAGAGATGCATAAGGATTTGTGAACATGCGAAATCTGGATATCACCACGCTCCGTTCCTTCGTTGCCGTTGCTGACCAAGGTGGCGTCACAAGGGCCGCCGGATTTCTGCATCTGACGCAATCCGCCGTGTCGATGCAGTTGAAGCGGTTGGAAGAGCTGCTGGGCCTCGAATTGTTGGACCGTAGTGGACGTACAATTGCGTTGACTGCATCCGGCGAGCAGCTGCTGGCCTATGCCCGGCGCATGATCGCGCTGAATGACGAAGTGATCTCAAAGCTCACAGATCAGGCCTACGAAGGCGAGGTCGTTCTAGGGGTCCCACATGACATCGTCTACCCTGCGATTCCGCGCGTATTGCAGCGTTTCAACGCTGACTTCCCGCGGGTTCGAGTGCAACTGATTTCATCATATTCCCTTCAGCTGAAAGAAATGTTCAAGCGCGGCGAATGCGATTTGATCCTGACAACCGAAGCATCAGCCAGTGATGGATCTGAGACCGTCGCTGAGTTGCCCTTGCGGTGGATTGGGGCGCCGGGCGGGTCAGCATGGCGTAAGAACCCGATTCCGCTGGCTGTTGGGCGGCGGTGCGCGTTTCGGCCCCAAATGATCTCGGCCCTCGATGTGGAAGGTATCCCGTGGGAACTGTCAGTCGAAACAGAAAACGACCGCACGATCGAGGCGACTGTCAGTGCGGATCTGGCTGTTCACGCGATGCTGGACGGGACCGAACCCGCACATCTTGAACAGATCGATACCGGAGGGGCTTTGCCGGACCTGCCGGCCCACATGATCAATCTGTATGGGGGCGAGACCGGGCGCGGCGCCGTCGTCGAAGCGCTGGCTGCGCTGGTGCGTCAGAATTTTCGTATGCTGGGCAGTGCACCGCTCAAGGCTGTCGTGGGTTAAAGCGCCCGTCAGGGAGAAATAACCACTTTGCCGGTGGCCACGCGATCGCGCAGCAACTGCATGCCTTTGTCGGCCTCGGCCAACGGAAGTACGTGGCTGATATGCGGCTTGATCCGACCCTCGGCAAGCCAGCCGAACAGCGTGTCAAAGCTGTCCTGAACGATCTGCGGCCGGAACTTCAAATAGCCGCCGATGTAAAACCCAATCACTGTCAGGTTTTTCACCAACAGATGGTTGGCCGGAATTTGGGGGACGTCGCCGCCCGCAAACCCGATGGGTAACAGACGCCCTTCGGGGTTGGTTGCCCGGAACGCGGCTTTGAAGACATCCCCTCCGACAGCGTCATAGACGACATCCGCGCCGCCCAGTTCCTTGACGCGTGCGCGCAAGTCTTCCGAGGCGTCGATCAGGTGATCCGCACCAGCCGCGCGGGCCACATCCAGTTTTTCCTGCCCGCGCGCATGGGCAATTACCGTCGCGCCCATAAGCTTGCCGATTTCGACGGCGGTAAGTCCAACCCCACCTGCGGCCCCGGTCACCAAAAGGGTCTCGCCCGGCCGCAGATGCGCCCGGTGATCAAGGGCGATGTGGCTGGTGCCGTAAGCGATCTGAATGGCCGCTGCATTTTCAAAGCTAATTGCGTCGGGCAGGGGTATCGCACGGCTCGCATCAAAAACGCCATATTCCGCCAGCCCGCCCTGACCGGAATATACGGCCACGCGGTCCCCGACATTCAGGCGCGTAACACCGTTACCCAGCTTGTCGACAACGCCCGCAACTTCCATACCCAGCGTGAACGGAGCCTCGGGCGTGTCCTGATACGTACCCTTCTGCATTAGCAGGTCGGCAAAATTCAATCCGCAGGCCTTGATTGCGATGCGCACTTGCCCTGTGCCGGGTTCGGGAAGGTCAATATCAGCCAATTGGGCCGCGCTTCCCTGGGATTGAATCGTGAATGCCTGCATGATCGCGCTCCGTAATTTTGAGGCATAGATTCTTTTCAGCCAGGGTTTGTCAATCATTTCTCCGGGCGCATTGGTTGCATTCGGGTTTCCGACAGCGGGTGCAGTACGCATCGAAACGTCAAAAACACACAACCTTAAATCTTTGTGACGGGAAACGGATTCAACCTTCTTGAAAAATTACCCAAATGCGGCAATATTGCGCTATGGTGCTGTTTTGGGGGTATGTTCCAAATTAGGGAGTGGTTAAGTGCGACTCGCTAGTGTTGCGATAAAAAGCAACGCGCGCCCCTAGTAGTTGTGTGTAAAAGAGGAGAATACCAATGACCCATCACGTCGATGTCCATGTGGGCAAGCGCGTCCGGCATCGCCGCTGGCTGATTGGCATGACCCAGCAGCAGTTGGCGCAGCAAGTTGGTATTAAGTTTCAACAAATTCAAAAGTATGAAACTGGGGCCAACCGGATCAGCGCGTCTCGACTGTGGGACATTGCCGAGGCATTGGACGTTCCCGTCAGCTTTTTCTTTGAGGGTCTGGAAGAGGCCGAAAAAGAAACATCAGGCAAAAAGTCGGTTCCTGCCGATCTGATGGGGGACAAGGAAGCGCTGGACCTCGTGCGGTCCTATTACGCGATTCCCGAAAACCAACGTCGCCGCCTTTTTGAGCTGGCGCGGGTTCTTAGCGACGTCGCATAAATTAGCGGGTTGACTTCAAACCGTGCGCGCCTCACGGGTTACGCATGCAAGAGACCTCTCTAAGCGATCTGGAAGTTGCCGAAGAAATGGCCGACGCGGCGCGTGCGGCCATTCTTCCGTATTTCCGGCAAACTAATCTGGACACCACGAACAAATTGGATGATGGGTTTGACCCCGTCACTATAGCCGACCGAAACGCCGAAAAGGCGATGCGCGCGGTTCTGGCGCGCTATCGGCCCGAAGATGGCATTTTCGGCGAAGAGTTTGGTCGCGAAGAAGGCTCCAGCGGACGAACTTGGGTTCTGGACCCCATCGACGGTACCCGCGGTTTTATCAGCGGTACTCCGACTTGGGGGGTTCTGATTGCTCTCAGCACAACTGACGGCCCGATTATGGGGGTGATCGACCAACCCTATATCGGCGAACGGTTTGTGGGTTCGGCAGATATCGCGCAGGTCACCGGCCCATCCGGAACGACACCGTTGAAGACGCGCTCGACATCCGCTTTGGATCAGGCGGTTGTTTTTACGACTTTCCCAGAGGTTGGCACACCTGAGGACCGTGCAGGGTTCGAAGCGGTGGCCCGGCAAGCAAAGCTGACCCGTTATGGCATGGATTGTTATGCCTATGCGCTGGTGGCGGCGGGGCAGGTTGATCTGGTGATCGAATCCAGCCTGAACGCCTATGACATTCAGGCCCCCATTGCAGTGATCGAGGCTGCTGGTGGGGTTGTGACTGACTGGCGGGGCGGTCCGGCCCATAATGGCGGGCGGGCTCTGGCGGCGGCGAATCCCGAACTGCACGCGGTCGCACTGGAAATCCTGCGCAACTATTGAAACTGGTTGCCGCAATTTGGCCGGTCGGGTAGGTTCTACGCGGCTGGTTCTTATGCCCGTTTTCCGCCAGCCTTTGCACTTCTTGCATGAGACGGGCTGTTGCAGGAGGGCGAATTGACCGAAATCCTTATCAAAAATGCAGATACCATTCTGACGATGGATGACGCGCGGCATGAGTTGTCGGGCGCAGACATTCTGATCGTGGGGGGGCAGATCGCGCAGATCGCCCACAACTTGCAAACCGACGGTGAGATCCACGATGCTGCGGGTTGTGTTGTGACGCCCGGGCTGGTGAATACCCATCACCATCTGTACCAAACCCTGACGCGGGCTGTGCCGGGCGGGCAGGATGCACTGCTGTTCGGATGGTTGCAGACACTCTATCCGATCTGGTCCCGTTTCGGCCCTGAAGAGATGTTTGTGTCGGCTCAGATTGGCCTGGCTGAATTGGCTCTGTCGGGCTGTACGCTCAGCTCTGACCACCTTTACCTTTACCCCAACGGCGCGCGCCTGGACGATACGATCGCTGCCGCCGCCGAAATTGGTCTGCGATTCCATCCGACCCGCGGCGCAATGAGCATCGGGGAAAGCGACGGCGGCTTGCCGCCAGATGCATTGGTCGAGGTGGAATCCGATATCCTCGACGACATGATCCGCGTGGTTGACGCGTTTCATGATCCATCCGATGGGGCGATGTGCCGGGTAGGGTTGGCACCTTGCTCCCCGTTTTCCGTCAGCAGAGACCTGATGCGCGACACGGCAATCCTTGCGCGCGACAAGGGTGTGATGCTGCACACTCATTTGGCGGAAAATGATGAGGATATAGCGTATTCGCAGGCGCAGTTCGGGTGCCGCCCTGGTCAATATGCCGAAGATCTGGGTTGGACCGGATCAGACGTCTGGCACGCGCATTGCGTGAAACTGGACGGGGCCGAGATTGATCTGTTCGCCAGAACCCAAACGGGTGTGGCGCATTGCCCGTGCTCAAACTGCCGCTTGGGGTCCGGTATCGCACCGGTTCGAACCATGCGTGATCACGGGGTTCCGGTGGGTCTGGGCGCCGACGGTTCGGCCAGCAACGATAACGGCAGTCTGATCCTCGAGGCCCGACAGGCCATGCTGCTGCAGCGCGTTGCCAATGGCGCGGATGCGATGTCGTCACGCGAAGCGTTGGAAATCGCGACACGCGGCGGTGCAGATGTGCTGAACCGCCCCGATTGCGGTCGGCTAGAGCCCGGCAAGCGCGCCGACATTGCCATATGGGACACGCGCGGGATCGAAAGCGCGGGCAGTTGGGACCCGGCGGCATTGCTGCTGGCCGGGCCAATGAAGGTGAAGCACCTGTTTGTCGAAGGCCGCCAGATTGTGCGCGACGGGCATGTCACGACGTTGGACCTGCCGCGCGTGATCGAACGGCAGACCCAATTGGCCCGCACTTTGCAGGCTTAGGAAGACACGCGGCGACCGGCGATCCAAACCTCAGCAATTGCCCGGTCGTCGCCCATCATGATCGTAGGAAAGATCGCCTCCCACAGATCATCGGCGCAGGCTTCACGCTGGGCAATTGCGGGGGTTGAGGCGAGGTCAAGAACGACCAGATCAGCCTCCATCCCCGGTGCGACATTGCCAATACAATCATCCATCCGCAGCGTGCGAGCCGAGCCAACCGTGCCCAGCCACAGCAGTTGTGCCGCGTGCAGCGGCGACCCGCGCAGCTGCCCGATTTCATAGGCCGAGGCCATCGTGTGCAACATTGAAAAGCTCGACCCGCCACCAGTATCTGTTGCCAGACCAACCCGGTGCCCTTCGCGCATCAGCCCGTCCATGTCGAACAAGCCGGATCCGATAAAGGTGTTCGAGGTCGGGCAATGGATCAGCGAGGCGTCAACCTCGCGCAGCCGGTCACGTTCGCGCGATTCCAGATGGATGACATGGCCGTAAACGCCATGCGAGCCCAGCAGTCCGAACTTTTCATAGGTATCCAAATAGTCCCGCGCATCAGGGAAAAGCTCACGAACCCATGAGATTTCGTCTGTCTGCTCGCTCAGGTGTGTTTGCATCAGGCAATGCGGGTGTTCGGCCCACAGTGCGCCCATCGCCTCAAGCTGCTCGGGCGTGGATGTGGGCGAGAACCGTGGTGTGATGGCGTAGGAAATCCGGTCGACACCGTGCCATTTCTCAAGCAGCGCTTGCGATTGATCATAGGCCGTCTGCGGGGTATCCCGCAGCCCTTCGGGCGCGTTGCGATCCATGCAGGTTTTGCCTGCCACCACACGCTGCCGGCGTTGCTGGGCGGCTGTGAAGAATGCGTCGACGCTTTCGGGGTGGATGGTGCAGAAACTGCACATTGTCGTGGTACCGTGCGACGCCGTCAGATCCAAATAACGATTGGCGATCTCGGTTGCATAGTCGGGATTCCCGAACTTCATTTCCTCGGGGAAAGTATATGTGTTCAGCCAGTCGATCAGGCGCTTGCCCCAGCTGGCGATCATCGCGGTCTGTGGGTAATGGACATGCGCATCCACAAAGCCAGCCATGATCACGTGTTGACCGTGGTTTACAACTTCGGCATCGCGGTTCGCGGATATCAAGCTGTCGGCCTCGCCGACTGCAGATATGCGGCCGTCTTCGATCAGGACCGCTTCGCTGATTGTCACAGCCTCCGTCGGCTCACCTTCAAATGGTGATCCGTTGAAGCTCAGGACACGCCCTTTCAGCAGCGTTTTTTGCGCCATTTCCGTTCATCTCCGCCTGTATGGGACTGGGAAACAGCATAGTGGGGCGAAAGTTGTCGGTAAATCGGCGCATTGTCATTGTTTTCCGGTAGCTGCTTCTTCTAATTAGGGGTCAATGCGCGAACCAACCGGGGGCAGACATGACGACAGGCTATGATGAACCCGTAATCGATTCCGCAAGCGACGATGACGCCTATGCGCTGGATCGCCGGATGGTTGCCGCGATCCTGTATGCGGTTGATGTGGAAGATCGCGACAAGCTGATCGAGCTGATGGAGCCGCTGCACCCTGCGGACATTGCTGACCTCCTTGAACAGATTAATCCCTATGACCGTGGGCGTTTGATCCGTCTTTACGACAAGGAATTTGACGGCGATATCTTATCCGAACTGGATGAGTCCGTCCGCGAAGAGGTTATCAGTGTCCTGCGCCCCGATGTTCTGGCCGACGCCGTGCGGGAAATGGAGAGCGATGACGTCGTCGACCTGCTGGAAGACCTTGAAGAGCCGCAGCAAGAAGCCATCCTGGACGCGTTGGAAGATTCCGAGCGGATCGCCGCGGAACAGGCGCTGTCCTATCCGGAAAACTCAGCCGGTCGCCTCATGCAGCGCGAGGTTGTCATGTCGCCCGAGCATTGGACCGTGGGGCAGACCATTGATTTCATGCGCGCCAATGATGACTTGCCGGAACAGTTCTATCACGTTGTTCTGGTTGATCCGCGGCTCAAACCGGTGGCACAGGTCACGTTGGGCAAGCTGATGGCAACCCGGCGCGAAGTGCCGTTGCACGACATCGCCGAAGAGGAATTTCATACCATCCCCGTCGATCAGGACGAAGAGGATGTGGCCTACGCTTTTAACCAGTACCACCTGATTTCCGCCCCGGTGGTCGATGCCGATGGGCGTTTGGTCGGCGTGATTACCATTGATGACGCCATGGTTGTTCTGGACGAAGAATACGAAGAGGACATGTTACGCCTTGCCGGCGTCAGCGACGAAAGCTCGTTGTCCGACAGTGTCGCCGCGACCAGTAGGCGGCGCCTGCCTTGGCTGGCCGTCAATCTGTGTACCGCAATATGCGCGTCACTGGTCATCTCGCAGTTCGAAGCGGCGATCAATCAGTTAGTGGCACTGGCAATCCTGATGCCAATCGTTGCCTCGATGGGGGGTAATGCCGG
The DNA here is from genome assembly GCF_059610905.1 of Ruegeria sp. CDSC002. NCBI lineage: Bacteria > Pseudomonadati > Pseudomonadota > Alphaproteobacteria > Rhodobacterales > Roseobacteraceae > Ruegeria > Ruegeria sp. CDSC002. Next base: position 225,557 of record NZ_JBXWOM010000003.1, on the reverse strand, counting down.
GACGCAGTCGCTGACGGTTGCGGTGCGAGCGCTTGCAACGCGTGACCTGACCGGATCGAACGTGGCGCGCGTTATCCGGCGAGAATTGCTTGTGGGGGTACTCAATGGTCTGTGCTTTGCGACCGTTTTGGGGACTGTCGGCATGATGTGGTTCGATTCACCCTTGTTGGGTGTCGTGATCGGCTCGGCCTTGGTCGTGAATATGGCGATCGCAGGCTTCGCAGGTACGGTAGTACCGGTTGTGCTGGATCGTCTGGGCATTGACCCGGCGCTGGCGTCAGGGACTTTCGTCACCACCACAACGGATGTCATGGGGTTCTTCATCTTTCTTGGGCTTGCCAGCGTGGTGCTACTGTGACCGATCTGACTGAAATCAAGGCCGTCGCCCGTAAGGCGGCATTTGCGCGCCGGAAGGCTGCATTCGATGCGCGTTTGCCGGGTGCAGCCGGACGTTTGTCCGAAGTGCTTGCGGGGCATCGTGGCGTCCCGATGTCGGGGTACATGCCGATCCGCACCGAAATTGATCCTTTGCCTGCTATGGCCGAGGCCGCGGCTTATGGCCCGGTCGGTGTGCCGGTCATTCAGGCCGCCGGGCAGGCGTTGCGGTTTTCGCGCTGGACGCCCGAGGGCGTGCTAAAGGATGGCCCGTTCGGCGCTAAGGTTCCCGAAATTGACGACTATTTTGACCCCGAGATTCTGGTTGTGCCGCTGGTTGCTTTTGACGCGCAAGGCGGAAGACTGGGATATGGCGGTGGCTTTTATGACCGCACGCTGGAGGGATTGCGCGCCAAGCGCCCCACACTGGCCATCGGCTTTGCCTTTGACGCACAAGAAGCCGAGGGGCTGCCGTTGGAACCCACGGATCAGCCGTTGGATATGGTCATCACTGAAAGCCGAGTACTGACGTTCTCGGCCTGACCGCCTTAGGTCGGGCTGTTTTCGCGAAAGTACTCCCACGCGTCCACTTCTGTGCCATCGGGCAGGATGCAGATACCGATCTGGCCGCCTTCGCCATCTCGGATTTCGTAACGATTGCCGCTTTCAACGCAAAAGGTTGCTGCCGGGTTCGCCAGCTGGGTGGACGAGTCGTTTGAAGCAGGTTGGTCGCAAGCTGAAAGCGCGGTCAAACTGGCGGCGGTCAGAAGGGCAAGGCGCATGGGAAATCTCCTGCATTATGTTCTTTGGCGGTTTATTCTGCCAGCTTAACCACTTGTGCTTGAGAGATACCACACTTAGGACAGTTCGAATGAGGATACTTTTTCTGGGTGACGTGATGGGCCGCGCCGGACGCGCGGCCATTCAGCAACATTTGCCGCGTCTGCGCGACGAATGGCGGTTGGATTTTGTCGTGGTCAATGGCGAGAACGCATCAAACGGGATGGGTCTGACCGGGGATCACGCCAAGCTGCTGCTGGATGCCGGGGCCGATTGCCTGACACTGGGCGATCACGCGTTCGACCAGAAGGACATGTTGCAATTCATCGAAAGTGAACCCCGTATTGTGCGCCCGGTGAACTTTGCCAAGGGCGCGCCGGGCAGGGGCCACCGGTTGTACACCGCGTCGGGCGGGCGCAAGGTTCTGGTTGTTCAGGTGTTGGGGCAAGTCTTCATGAAACGCCCCTTTGATGATCCGTTCTCTGCTATTGAACCAATCCTGAAGTCGCACCCGCGTGGCGGGCAAGCGCAGGCGATCATCGTCGATATGCATTGTGAAGCGACTTCCGAAAAGATGGCCATGGGCCACTATTGCGACAAACGCGCCAGCCTTGTTGTGGGCACGCATACGCATGTGCCGACTGCTGACGCGCAAATCCTGCCGGGTGGCACGGCCTATCTGACGGATGCGGGCATGTGTGGCGATTATGACTCGGTCATCGGCATGGACAAGCTGGAACCGATGCGCCGGTTTATCACCGGTATGCCCAAAGCCCGGTTCACTCCGGCTAGTGGCGAGGCCACGCTAAGCGGAGTGTTCGTTGAAACCGATGACCGTGACGGTCAGGCGAAATCTGTTCAAATGGTGCGCATTGGTGGGCGGCTACAGCAAGCTGGCCCACAGTAAAGGCACGTCAGGCTTGCTCTGTCGCGCGCAATGCGTGAAACTGCCTGACGGGCGCGTAAGCCAGGCCAGGGTTCGGACAGAATACCAAGAATGCAATTCCTTCAACTGACAGAAATGGGAAGCGCGATACTGGCGCTGTTGGTCGTTGCAGGCATGTTCATCACGTTCCTGCGCGAATCCTATCCGACTGAAGTGGTCGCAATTGGTGGCGTGGCCGTGATGCTGGTGACGGGCATTCTGCCCTACCAAAGCGCACTCGCCGTTCTGTCAAATCCGGCCCCTTGGACGATTGCCGCGATGTTCATCATCATGGGAGCATTGGTGCGTACCGGAGCACTGGACGCATTCACATCGACCGCACAGAAACAGGCACAGGTAAGTCCCAAGGTCGCAATCGCGACGCTGATGGCCTTTGTTGTCTTTGCCTCGGCGGTGGTTTCAAACACACCTGTCGTGGTCGTCATGATCCCCGTATTCGTTCAGATCGCGCGGACGCTGAACGTGTCGGCCTCGAAACTGCTGATCCCGCTTAGCTATGCGGCCATTCTGGGTGGTACGCTGACCCTGATCGGGACCTCGACCAACCTGTTGGTTGATGGCGTTGCGCGGTCCCAGGGGATGGCCCCGTTTACGATCTTCGAGGTCACGCCGCTGGGCATTGCGCTAGTCATTTACGGCATGTTCTACCTGCGGTTTGTCGCGCCGCGCCTGCTGCCGGAACGGGACAGCATGGCGACAATGCTTAGCGATCGGTCGAAGATGAAGTTCTTTACCGAGGCTGTCATTCCCCCCGACAGCAACCTGATCGGGCGTGAGGTGACGGGCGTGCAGCTGTTCAAACGTCCTGGCGTGCGCCTGATCGACGTCGTGCGCGGCGACGAGTCGTTGCGGCGCAACCTCAAGGGCGTCGCTTTGAAAGTTGGCGACCGTGTCGTTCTTCGGACTGAGATGACGGAGCTGCTGAGCCTGCAATCCAATAGAGAACTCAAGCGTGTCGATCAGGTCTCGGCGGTTGAGACGAAAACGGTCGAGGTGTTGATCACTCCGGGCTGCCGCATGGTCGGGCGGACGCTGGGCGCGATGCGTTTACGCCGTCGCTATGGCGTCTATGTGCTGGCGGTGCATCGGAGAAACCAGAATATCGGGCGGCAATTGGATGATCTGGTCGTGCGGGTCGGTGACACGCTGCTACTGGAGGGTTCACCAGCAGATATCCGGAAACTGGCAGCCGATATGGATATGGTCGATGTGACTCAACCTTCGGCCCGCGCATTCCGCCGCAGCCACGCGCCGATTGCCATCGGGGCGCTGACCGGGATCGTTGTGCTGGCCGCGCTGGGCGTTGCGCCCATCTTGCTGCTGTCGATCCTGGCTGTTGCGGTTGTTTTGATTACGCGCTGCATCGACGCGGATGAGGCATTTTCCTTTGTCGAAGGACGATTGCTGGCCCTCATCTTCTCAATGCTGGCTATAGGCGCGGCATTGGATAAATCCGGTGCAGTTTCCTTAATTGTCGAAGCCGTGGCGCCGGGTCTTGGTGCCCTGCCACCATTCCTGATCATCTGGGCGGTCTATTTGCTGACCTCTGTGCTCACAGAGCTGGTGTCGAATAACGCCGTGGCAGTTGTGGTGACGCCGATTGCCATTGGTTTGGCGCAGGCAGTGGGCGTTGATCCGCGCCCGCTGGTCGTGGCGGTCATGGTGGCGGCCTCGGCTTCATTTGCGACGCCGATCGGATATCAGACCAACATGATGGTTTACGGCCCCGGTGGGTACAGGTTCACAGATTTTCTGAAAGTTGGCGTGCCGCTGAATCTGACTGTGGGTTTGCTGGCTTCGCTGTTGATCCCTCTGATCTGGCCGCTTTGAGTTCGGCACGGAACCGCTGGTTTTCCGGCGAAGTCCTTGTAAAATCAAAACCTCATACAATGTTTTGAATAAGTGATTTTGCGAAAAGGAGCACGTCAATGCTCAAGACCGGATATACTGCGCTTACGGTTGCGGCCACGTCAGCCATGCTGAGCAGCGCGGCCATCGGCGGAACGATCGAAGGCACTGCAGCATATCGCGAACGCATCGCCGTACCACCGGATGCGACGCTTTACGTGCAATTGCAGGACGTCTCGCGCGCGGACGCACCGTCGGTGACCCTGTCGGCAAAGCGCTATGCGCTGACCGGAGTGCCAGCACAATTCGAGCTGAGCTATGACGACGCCCTTATTCAAGAGGGGATGCGCTACGTAGTGCGTGGTTCGATCTTTCAGGGCGACAAGCTGTTGTTCACAACCGATACTGCCTACCCTGTTCTGACGAATGGGGCCGGGAACACGACCGATCTGATGCTGGTCAAAGTACAACCGCCCGGGGCAGCCGTGCTGGAGAACACCAACTGGACTGCAACCGGCCTGAATGGCGCAGCACTTGAGACCGAAAGGCGCCCCGCGCTTTCATTCGCCAATGATGGCGCGTTCTCAGGCAGCGGTGGATGTAACCGGTTTTCCGGCAAAGCCGAGATTGCGGGCAACAATATTGAATTCCCCGACAACATGGCCGCCACCCTGATGGCCTGCCCGCCGCCACTGGATGAAGTTGAGCGGCAGTTCTTCAAAGCCCTTCAGGGGGTGACAGCATATGCCTTTAAAGGCGATACGCTGGTGTTGCTGGACAACGCCGGGCAATCCGTCGTGCAGTTTGCCCGGGAACAGTAGGGTTTAAGGGGCTGTCACGCGACGGCCCTTGACCGTCCTGCATTGCGGCCGGAGAAAATGCAGCCGCCCAGGAATGAACCTTCGAGCGCGTTGTAGCCGTGATAGCCACCGCCACCGAAACCCGCGACCTCTCCGGCTGCGAACAGGCCAGGAACGACCTGACCGTCTGCGCCCACCATCTGACTGTCCAGATTGGTCTGAAGCCCACCCAGCGTTTTGCGCGTCAGCACGTGCAGTTTCACCGCGATCAGCGGGCCATTGGCCGGATCAAGGAACTTGTGCGGCTTGGCGGTTCGGATCAGTTTGTCACCACGGTAGTTGCGCGCGGCCAGAATGGCGGCCATCTGCGCATCCTTGGTGAACGGGTTGTCGATCTGGGAATCCCGCGCCTCGATCTGGGCGCGTAGATGCGCCTCATCGATCAGCCCTCCGCCCAGATGGTTCATGCCGTTAACAAGCTCGGTCAAGGTATTGGCGACGATGAAGTCTTCGCCGTGTTCCTTGAAAGCCTCGACCGGAGCGGTGGCCTTGGACCCGGTCAGAATGCGTTGGAACAGAACTTCTTTCCAACCTCCGTCCGTCATGTCGGGGTTCTGTTCAGACCCGGACAGAGCGAACTCTTTTTTGATTACCTTCTGGGTCAGGACGAACCAGCTGTATTCATGGCCGGTTTTCAGGATCTCCTTCAGCGTCCCTAGCGTATCAAATCCCGGCAGGCATGGCGGTTTCAGCCGGTTGCCTTCAGCGTCGAACCACATTGAGCTCGGGCCGGGCAGAATGCGAATACCGTGTGATGGCCAGATCGGATTCCAGTTACGCACGCCTTCGGTGTAATGCCACATCCGGTCGCCGTTGATCACATGGCCGCCGGCTTTTTCGCTGATGCCGATCATGCGGCCATCAACGTGGAATGGCACGCCTGCGACCATGTCCTGTGGTGGCTCGCCCAGACGGTCGCGTGGCCAGCTTTTGCGCACCATTTCAAAATTCCCGCCGATGCCACCTGACGTGACGATGACGGCTGGGGCGTAAAACTCGAACTCGCCGACCTCATCACGGTTGGTCTTGGCGCCGTGGGGTGCGGTGTCGTCTGCCAGAACTTCGCCCGAGACGCCTTTGGCAGCGCTGTTCTGCATGATGATGTGGCTGACTTGATGGCGGAATTTAAGCTCGATCAATCCGTTGCTGACATGGTCACGCACCCGGCGTTTGAAATGCTCCAGAACACCTGGGCCGGTGCCCCAAGTGATATGAAAGCGGGGCACAGAATTGCCGTGACCATCCGCATATGATCCACCGCGTTCGGCCCAGCCGACTATCGGAAACCAGCGCAGGCCCATGTCATGCAGCCAAGGGCGCATTTCGCCGGCGGCAAATTCAACGTAGGCCTCGGCCCATTTCCTGGGCCATGCGTCCTCGTCACGATCGAACTGCGCGCTGCCCATCCAGTCGCGCAAGGCAAGGTCGTAGCTGTCTTTGATGCCCATGCGCCGCTGTTCCGGCGTGTCGACCATGAATAGGCCGCCGAGACTCCAAAACGCCTGACCACCTAGGAAATGCGCGGGCTCCTGGTCGACCACGATCACCTTCTTGCCACGGTCGCCCAGTTCGGCAGCTGCGGCCAACCCGGCAAGCCCGGCCCCCACGACGATGGCATCAGCAGTATTGTTGGTCATGTCACGTCCTTTCAGCGACTGCGGAACCAAAGGATGAAGGGCAGGGCCACAACATACATCGTGATTCCGTATACCGCAGACGGCAGGGCCAGCGGGCTGAACCCGCTTTCCGTCCCGGTGATCAGTGCGGCCAGTGTAATCCCAAGTGTCGAGTTTTGTATGCCGGTTTCGATGGAAACAGTCTTGCTTTCGTTCCACGACAGCTTTGCGGCACGTGCCAGCCCCAACCCGATCAGCAAAAGCGCGACGTTCAACGAGATCAACCCAGCGCCCATGACGCCGAGGTTGTCGACAAACAGCTGCCAATTTCCAGCCAGAGCAGCCACAACGATCAGCACGAACAATACGGTCGCAAGCTTGGACAGCCCGGGCTCGATCCGCCTTGCAAAATCTGTTGCAACGCTGCGAAGTGTGATGCCAAGCGCCACGGGTAGCGTTGTGATCAGGAACATGGCGATTGCAAGCCCTGAAATGGACACCTCGGGTGCCGCATCGCCCATGAAATAGTTCACTGACCAGGCGGCAAGAAACGGCACGGTGACCATCGAAAGCAGGCTGATGACGGCCGTCAAACTGACCGAAAGGGCGACATCGCCTTTGGCCAGTTTCGACAGGATGTTGCTGGTCACACCGCCAGGGCAAAAACTGAGGATCATGAAGCCGACAGCGATCTCGGGTGGCAACGCAAAAAGTGTGACCGTGACAAAAGCCGCGACCGGCAGCAACACAACCTGGCACAACGCACCGATGGCGAATGGATAGCGCCGGCTGAGCACGCGGCGGAAATCAGCGACTTCGAGCCCAACGCCCAGAGACAGCATGATAATGGCCAGCGACAGCGGCAGGCCGACATTTATTAGAAGATCCAAGAACAACTCCTCCCAAAGCCGTTCGGGCCACCCTAAGCGAGCGGTCGTGGATCAGGCAATAACGCCGTTGGGTCACCCATAGCGTTCGGCAAATCTGCGGAGGATTTCGGCCGGTTGCGTGACGTCCGCTGCGTGACAAATGTCGATCAGGCGCTGGGCGTCTTCGGGCGGAAAATAGCCGTGGTTCTTGTAGATATTGATGCGTTGCTCAAAATCGCGCGCGTCCGCCTCGGGGTGGAACTGCGTGGCATAGACATTCTGCCCCCAGCGGATCATCTGAAACGGGCAGGGGTCCGAGGCCAGCAGGTGGATGCACCCGTTCGGCAGCGCCTGCACGGCCTCTTTGTGGCCGACGAAGGCGTCGAATGTTCCGGTCAGCCCTGCCGTTAGCGGGTCTTGCGCTCCGTCTGCAGTCAGGTGGCAGGTCGAAGGTCCGACAGGTTCACCGTATTTCTCTTTGCTGACGTCACCGCCAAGATGGGCGGCCAGAATGCCCAGCCCATAGCAACAGCCCATAAAGGGATGATCTTGTGCGATGATCTGCGGCATCAATCCCATGATGGCGCCTTCAATGCGCGCGTCGGCTTCGGATTTGGTTGCGGGGTCGTCACTGACGCATCCCGGTCCACCACCAACAATCACCCCAGCATAGTCAGTGACATTCAAATCGTCGGGCAAAGCCTCACAATCCAATCGGATACGATGGGTCTGGTCGGGAGTCAGCCCGGTTTTGTCCAGGATCGAGGTATATTCGGCATCCGAGGCATCGGTTTCCGGACGTAGCTGCAGGATCAGAAAGCGTTTCATGAAAGGCCTTTATCCGTCACAGTGGCCAGAACACAAGGATGGCGGGAACGGAAACCGCAATGATCAGGATTTCCAGCGGCAGCCCCATGCGCCAATAGTCACCAAACTGATACCCTCCGGGACCCAGGACCAGCGTATTGTTCTTATGTCCAATCGGCGTCAGGAACGCGGCCGAGGCTGCGACGGCGACGGTCATCAGGAAAGGGTCGGGTGAAACCTCAAGCGTGCGGGCCATCTGGATACCGACCGGAGCCGCAACAATGGCGGTGGCTGTGTTGTTCAGCACGTCTGACAGGGTCATTGTGACCACCATCAACACGGTCAGAATGGCCCAGGCCGGCAGCCCGTCGGTCAATTGAATCAAAGCATTCGCAATCAGTTCTGTACCGCCTGACGTCTCCAACGCGCTGCCTAGCGGGATCATCGAGCCCAGCAGAACGACAACGGGCCACTCGATATGATTGTAGATATCGGCAATCGGCATGATCTTGGTCAGAACATAGGCGACAACGACCAGCCCCAAAGCGATGGGCAGGTAGATCAGCCCGACACTGGCCGCCAGAACAGCTGCACCAAACAAGCCAATGGCAAGCCACGCTTTTTCGTTGGCGGTGACGTTCAGACCGCGTTCAGCAAGTGGCAAACACCCCAGCCATTCGGTCACATCGGCACTGCGGTCACGTGGGCATAGCAGCAACAGAATGTCGCCTGCCTCAATCTGAGTTTTACGGACCTGTTCGGTAATGCGACGCCCTTGACGTGAAATCCCCATCAAAACGGTGCTTTGACGCCAGGCCAATCCCAGGCCCTGCGCGGTGCGACCGGTGACGCGTGCGTTTAGCGGCACAACTACCTCAATCACTTCAAGACCGTCCCCTTCGGCGGTCAGCAACTCCTGACGGCGGGTATCCGAGAAATCGAGGTTCAGCGCGGTGCGAAATTCATCTAGCGCCTCGGGGCGGGCCTCCAGCACCAAAGCGTCGCCCGGTTTGATTGTAGCATGGGCCGACCGGCCATAGCGCCGTTTGCCATCTCGAATAAGGCCGATGATGGCCACGTCGGATTTCTCAGCGGCCTCATAAAGCTCGCTGACACGTTTTCCGATTTGCGGCGACTCTGGCGGGACCGTCAGTTCCGCGATGTATTCGGCAAGGGTTTCCGAGGCCTCTTCCTGTGTTCCGCGATTGGGAATCAACCGCCATCCGACCAGCGCGACAAATGCCAGCCCGGCAATCGCTGCCAATCCACCAACGGGGGCGAAATCGAACATTCGGAACGGTTCACCCAATGTTTCAGCCCGGATCGATGCGATGATGATGTTAGGGGGCGTTCCAATCAACGTGGCCATGCCGCCCAGAATGGTGGCAAAGCTCAGCGGCATCAGGGTCAGACCGACCGGCCGCCCCGCCTTGCGCGCGGTTTGGATATCGACCGGCATCAGCAGCGCCAGCGCGGCCACGTTGTTCATAAAAGCCGACAGAACAGCGCCAATCCCGCCCATCAGCGCGATATGTGCGCCAAGCCCGCGCGAGGCATCGACCAGCGTGCGGGTGATCAGGAAAACAGCGCCGGAGCGCACCAACCCGGCCGAGACAACCAATACCAAAGCGACGATGATCGTGGCGGGGTGTCCGAACCCGGCAAAGGCGTCATCGACCGGCACAACACCCAGCGTAACTCCGATCAATAGCGCGGTGAAGGCCACAAGGTCGTATCGAAACTTCCCCCAAAGCAGCATTCCAAACACAGTGGCGAAAAGGGAAAAAAGAATAATCTGGTCTGTCGTCATGCGGCCACCATACCCTTCGCGGCGACTGTCGCAAGCCGCTCTCTTGATCCTTGGCCCCGCAAACGTCTATATGAGCGCCGAATACGCAATCACGATGACGAGGACGCAACATGGCAGGCCATTCCAAATGGGCCAACATCCAGCACCGCAAGGGGCGTCAGGACGCCGCGCGGTCCAAACTGTTTTCCAAACTGTCGAAAGAGATCACCGTCGCTGCCAAGATGGGCGACCCCGATCCTGAAAAAAACCCACGGCTGCGTTTGGCCGTGAAAGAAGCCAAGTCACAGTCGGTTCCAAAAGATGTCATCGACCGCGCGATCAAGAAATCGACGGCGGGCGAAGGCGATGAATACGAAGAAATCCGGTATGAGGGCTATGGCCCGAACGGCGTGGCGGTGATCGTCGAGACGATGACCGACAACCGCAATCGCACAGCTTCGACCGTGCGTTCGACTTTTTCCAAGAACGGCGGCAACCTGGGCGAAACCGGTTCAGTTGGCTTCATGTTCGAACGCAAGGGCGAAGTGGTTTATCCGGGTTCCGTCGGCGACGCGGACACCGTGTTCGAAGCCGCAATCGAAGCCGGCGCTGAAGATGTCGAAAGCTCGGAAGAAGGGCATATCATCTGGTGTGCCGATACCGACCTGAACGAAGTGTCGAGCGCCCTTGAAGCTGCGCTGGGGGAAACCGATTCCACCAAGCTGATCTGGAAGCCTACGACGACAACCGAGTTGGGTCTGGAAGACATGCAAAAGCTGATGAAGCTGGTCGATGCGCTGGAGGACGACGATGACGTTCAACGCGTGACGACGAATTTCGAAGCCACGGACGAAGTCATGGCTCAGCTCTGATCCGCATTGCAAGAAAAGCACGAAAAACCCGGTCTTTGGCCGGGTTTTCATTTTTGACACAGGGGGTTCTTGGCCGGTTACGTGGAACTGAGTACCATGGATTGATCAAACCCAAGTGGCGCGCCCTTTTGCGAGCCGAGGAACCCAAGCGCGCATATGACTGACAAGTCACTGGACACATCAAAAAGAAACGTTCCAGTCCTGGCTGGGCAAAGCATTCTGTCTCAGGTGGCGTGGACCCTTGGTAGCCCATCCGTGGTCTTGCCGTTTCTGGCCGTGTCGCTTGAGCTTCCGATGTACATAGCCGGCGCGCTGGTGTCGGTGCGGATGGTTGGCAGCATGATCTCGGATGTTTTCCTCGCGTATCCCATCGCAGCGCGTGACCGCAAGAAACGTGCAATCGCGATGACTGAGGTCGCAATCGGTGCCTGCCTGATTTTGGCTTTGTTGGTGGCCTCAACAGGTGTTGTTCCGGTCATAGGTGTGGCTTTTGTCGCGGCATTTTTCATGATCGGTTTGATCGAAGAAATTCAGTCGCTGATGTATACCGATCTGCTGGGCGATCAGGTGCGCTCCAAATCGCGGATGATCATGCATTATCTGCAGCTGGGGGTGGGTGGATTGGGCGCAATCGGATTGGCGTTGCTGGTTCACGAGATCACCAAAGAAAACCCACCGTTTTCGCGCCATTCCGCAGTCATCGCCGTTTCGGTAACATTCTTTGTCCTATCCGGCCTGTCGATTCTAATGATGTCCGAAACCGCCGGTCCCACCCAGGAACAGGGCGCGCAACGGGTCAAGAAGCGAAAGTTCCTGGATAACTTCACCGATATCGCTGCAATGTTCGATCAGCACTGGTTCCGCCGTTACATGATCATGCGCATGCCGCTTGTTGTCGTATCCCTGTCCGTACCGTTCTTTGCGCTGATCGCAGCCGAAGCGCACCACGATTCGGCCAGAGGGCTGACGGCGATGATCGTGTCGTCGGCGTCGGGGTATCTTGTATCTGCCCCACTGTGGCAATTGGTGAACATGAAATCGCATCGCGCCGTGATGGTCACCGGGAACCTGATGGTGGCACTGACGGGCGGTGCGCTTTTGTCCGTGCACTTTCTGGGCATGGACCATGACGTTCACTTACACGCCATTGCCTTGTTCGTTGTCACTGTTGCGGTGACAGGGATCAGCAGTGCCCGCAAGCTGTACTTCCTGGACGTTGCCCCAAAAGATCAGAGGGTCAAAGGTGCCGCAGCGATCAAGAGCATTTGCCGGATCTCTGGCGTATTGCTCTCGGCCGCGTTGGCAGGCGTTGCGCATTTGCACGAGGTCGCCTGGGCAATCGCCTTCATCGTCGCCACAAGCGTTTTCGCGGCGGTCGCCTGTTACCGTGTTGTTATTCCCAGCGAGAAAAAAGCGGTTCAGTCCTAGTCTGCCGTGTCAGCAGGAAGCAGGGCACCATTGGCGGCGCGTTTGACTGCGTCAGTCATCGGGGCCAACGCCGTGGATAGCACACGACCCACCTGCCAGGTCAGCCCTACGTCAAGATGCGCGCCCGGTACCAAAGGGCATAACCGGCCGTCTTCCAGCGCTGAGAGCGCAAGGTTTTCCGGATTCATTCCCCAACCAATCCCCGCAATGGCCGCTTCTACAAATCCCTGAGAGGACGGCAGGAAATGCGAAGGGGGTGATAGCCGTTGACCTGTCTGCCGGGTAATCCAGGCTTTTTGCAGCCCATCCTTGCGGTTGAATGTCAAACAGGTGGCGCGGGACAACGTGTCGACGTTTACACCGTCCGCGAACCATTTGCGCATGAAATCGGGGCTGGCCGTGGGGATGTACCGCAGGGCGCCAAGGGCGACGGCGTCGCTGCCTGGGACTGTATCACCTCCGACCGTTATGGCGGCGCTGACCTCTCCGCGCCTCAGCCATTCCGCCGAATGATCCTGATCGTCAACGACCAGATCGAACAGCAGGCCGTCGACCTGAGACATGACATTGATGAACCACGTCGCCAGGACGTCGGCTGGCACGGCGACGCGCACGCGCGCGGGGCCGTTGGTTTGATCAAGCGTCAGTTCGCGGGCCAGATGCGTCTCAAGTAGCCCGATGTCCTCAGCGTGTTGAGCGATGCGCAAACCCATCGGAGTACCCGTGCAGGGCGTTCCCCGATTGATCAGGGTTGCGCCGACAAGGTCTTCCAGCGCTTTGATCCGCTGTGAAACCGCGGAAGGCGTAACCGCAAGTTCTGAGGCGGCCGCGTCAAAACTGCCATGACGCAGGATGGCAGACAACGCAGTCAGGTGGTTTGGATCCAGCAGCATTAGACAGACTTAATTCAGGTCAGTTTCTTTAATTTGATAGATGCTTGGTAAGCAAGTAGTCAACGCCTCAGACTATCGGAGGTTTCATGTCCACATCCTTGATCGCAGGCTTTGTGCTTGGCTTCAGCCTGATCCTCGCCATTGGCGCGCAAAACGCCTTTGTTCTGCGTCAGGGATTGCGGCGCGAGCACGTATTCCCACTGTGCCTGACTTGCGCGGTGTCTGATGCCATTCTCATAGCCGCCGGCGTTGCGGGTTTCGGAACATTGGCGCACGCGTTGCCCTGGTTCGAGACCGTCATGCGGTATGGCGGGGCGATCTTTCTGATATGGTACGGTTTGCGCAGCCTGAATTCGGCCTGGCGCGGCGGAGCGGTGATGGAGATCGGCGAAGGGAAGCGGGTCAGCCTGAAATCTGTTTTGCTGACCGTTCTTGCGTTCACATGGCTGAACCCGCATGTCTATCTGGATACAGTTGTGCTGATTGGGTCAATCTCGGCGCAGTATGATGACCGGCTGGCCTTTGCGCTTGGGGCAATGACGTCCAGCTTTGTGTTCTTCTTTTCGCTGGGCTACGGGGCAGGGATGCTGTCCCCAATTTTCACAAGACCACGGGCGTGGCAGGTGCTGGATTTAGTAATCGGCGTGGTCATGCTGGCAATTGCTGCAAAGCTCGTATTGATGTGACGGGTTGCCTCTACCAAGTATTCGGTGTTCAACCGTTAACATGTCAACTTTAACCGCCCAACACCGCCCCGTAGCTGGCATGCTCTGGATGTTTTCGGCAGGCTTGTCGTTTGTGGTCATGACCGCGTTGGTAAAGTCGCTGGGCTCCACGATGGACCCTACGCAGGCTGCGTTCCTACGCTTTGCCTTCGGCTTGATCTTTCTGTTGCCAGCGTTGCGCCTGGTGTTGAAAACCCACCTTACACGCAGCCACATCGTATTGCTGGGGACACGCGGTGTCGTCCACGCATTTGCAGTGATGCTGTGGTTCTTCTCGATGACCCAGATCCCGCTGGCCGAGGTTACGGCGATGAACTACATGACGCCGGTCTATGTCACGTTGGGGGCCGCATTGTTTCTGGGCGAAAAGCTGGCCATCCGTCGGATCGCCGCGATTGGCGTGGCACTGGTTGGCGTTCTGATAATCCTAAGGCCGGGTTTTCGTGAGATTTCACTGGGTCATATCACCATGCTGGGCACGGCCCTGACCCTGGGCGGATCTTATCTGATCGCCAAAGTGCTTGTGCGTGATCTGCCGCCGTCGGTCGTTGTGGCGCATATGTCGATCTGGGTGACCATAGCCTTGATCCCCTTTGCGATTGCAGTTTGGACCACGCCCAGCTTGCGCGACCTCGGCGTGCTGTTTCTGGTGGCCAGTTTTGCCACGGCGGGCCACTATTTCATGACGATCGCACTTAAGGCGGCCCCGGTCGCGGTCACACAGCCGGTTACATTCCTGCAGCTGATCTGGGCCACCCTGTTGGGCGCGCTGGTCTTCAACGAAAGCATCGACATTTGGGTTGTCGCGGGTGGTACGGTGATTCTGTTGGCGGTCAGTTTCATTGCCTGGCGCGAAGCGGTTTTGAACCGCAGCAGCTTGACGACCCCCAGTATCGCACCCAAACTCTGACCGTTGACGGCCGCATGAAACGTTATTGATTGACGAGTCAATAAAAACCCCTTAGCGTTTTCTCAAATACGCAATGAGGGGATAGCGATGCCGAAACTCGGAATGGAGCCAATCCGCCGTGACGCGATCGTCAAGGCAACAATTGCCGAGCTCGGGTCGAAGAAATCCCTTGATGTAACGGTCAGCCAGATTGCCAAACGGGCAGGCATGTCCAGCGCGCTGGCGCATCATTATTTCGGTGGCAAAGACCAGATCTTTCTGGCTGCCATGCGCCGTATCCTGTCGGACTTTGCCGACGAGGCTAGGCAGGAGCTGAAGAATGCTGTCCCGCAGGAACGCGCGCAGGCCATTATTCGGGCCTGTTTTGCACCATCGTGTTTCACACCGGATGTCATCGCTGCGTGGATGACGTTTTACGTGCTGGCCCAAACGAATGATGACGCCTTGCGCCTGTGGCAAATCTATCAGGCGCGTATCCGGTCGAACCTGACACACGCCCTGCGCCCATTGCTGGGCGATCCGGCCGAGGCGGCCGAAAACATGATCGCCCTGATCGATGGGCTGTATATCCGCGCCGCACTAAGCGCGCCGGAAGAACCGCAGCTGGCGGTCAATCACGCAATGCGTGTCCTCAACACTCTGCTCGAGGCTGAAAAATGACAAAACCGAACATTCTGATCCTGATGGTGGATCAGCTGAACGGGACCCTCTTTCCAGACGGTCCCGCTGACTGGCTTCACGCTCCAAACCTGAAGAAGCTGGCTGAGCGGTCGACCCGGTTTGCCAATGCTTATACGGCTTCGCCGCTTTGCGCGCCGGGGCGGGCCAGCTTCATGTCCGGTCAACTGCCTTCGCGCACGGGTGTCTACGACAACGCCGCAGAATTCCGCAGCGACATCCCGACCTATGCGCACCATCTGCGCCGTGCGGGCTACTACACCTGCCTGTCCGGCAAAATGCACTTTGTCGGCCCAGATCAGATGCACGGGTTTGAGGACCGCCTGACAACCGATATCTACCCGGCTGATTTTGGCTGGACGCCGGACTATCGCAAACCGGGTGAGCGTATTGACTGGTGGTACCACAATATGGGCTCGGTGACGGGCGCAGGCGTGGCCGAAATCTCCAACCAGATGGAGTATGACGACGAGGTCGCCTACAACGCCAAGGCCAAGCTCTATGATCTGGCGCGCGGCAAGGATGACCGCCCATGGTGCGTGACCGTCAGCTTTACCCACCCGCATGACCCTTACGTGGCGCGCCGCAAGTATTGGGATCTGTACGAAGACTGCGAGCACCTGCAGCCCGAGATTGCGGACATTGGCTATGACAATCAGGACCCGCACTCAAAGCGTATCTTTGATGCCAATGATTGGCGCAGCTTCGACATCACAGAAGAAGACATCCGCAAGTCGCGCCGCGCGTACTTTTCCAATATCTCGTATCTGGACGACAAGATCGGTGAAATCCTCGAGGTGCTGGAAACAACCCGGCAAGAGGCGATCATCATGTTTGTCTCGGATCACGGCGACATGCTGGGTGAACGGGGCCTGTGGTTCAAAATGAACTTCTACGAGGGATCGGCACGCGTGCCGTTGATGATTGCCGCGCCGGATATGCCGGCAGGCCGTATCGACACACCGGTTTCGACAATCGACGTCACGCCAACCCTTGGCGCACTGGCGGGTGTAGATATGGCCGAGATCGCGCCGTGGACCGATGGCGAAGACCTTGTACCACTGGCCAATGGCACCGAACGGACTGCTCCGGTGAAGATGGAATACGCGGCCGAAGGCTCGTATGCGCCGCTGGTTTCGCTGCGCTATGGCAAGTGGAAATACAATCGCTGCGCACTGGACCCTGATCAGTTGTACGACCTTGAGGCTGACCCGCATGAGTTGGAAAACCACGCGGAAAATCCCGAACACGCAGGTACACTGGAAACTTTGCGCGCGAAATCTCAGGCGCGTTGGGACTTGGATAAATTCGACGCGGATGTCCGCGCCAGCCAGGCGCGCCGCTGGGTTGTTTACGAGGCGCTGCGGCAGGGCGGGTATTACCCATGGGATTACCAGCCACTGCAGAAGGCATCCGAGCGCTACATGCGCAATCACATGGATCTGAATGTCGTCGAGGAAAACGCCCGCTACCCGCGCGGCGAGTAACCTCTTCACCTTTTTGAAAATACTCCTGCCGAACGGTTCAAAACGCAGTTCGGCAGGATATGGAGACCTGAAAATGGAAGCAGATTTCGTCATCGTCGGCGCAGGATCCGCAGGTTGCGCGATGGCATATCGCCTGAGCGAGGCCGGGGCCTCGGTTCTGGTGATCGAGCATGGTGGCACCGATGCCGGACCGTTCATCCAGATGCCAGCGGCGCTGAGCTATCCGATGAACATGCCGATGTATGACTGGGGTTACAAGTCCGAGCCTGAGCCGCACCTGAATAACCGCGAACTGGCCTGCCCGCGCGGCAAGGTGATTGGCGGCTCGTCTTCGATCAATGGTATGGTCTACGTTCGTGGCCACGCGCGCGATTTCGATACATGGGCCGAGATGGGCGCCGATGGCTGGTCCTTTGCGGATGTTCTTCCGTACTACAAACGCATGGAGACCTGGCATGATGGTGGCCACGGCGGTGATCCGACATGGCGCGGCACCGATGGCCCGCTGCATGTTTCTCGCGGACCGCGCGAGAACCCTCTATTTCAGGCTTTCGTCGATGCGGGTCAGCAGGCGGGGTACGAGGTTACCGGCGACTACAACGGTGAAAAGCAGGAAGGCTTTGGCCCGATGGAACAAACCGTCTGGAAAGGACGGCGTTGGTCGGCGGCGAATGCCTATCTGAAACCTGCGCTCAAGCGCGACAACTGCGATATCGTGCGCGGACTGGCCTCAAGGGTGGTTATGGAAAATGGCCGCGCAATTGGAGTGGAATTGATCCGAGGTGGCAAGACTGAGGTCATCCGCGCTCGGCGCGAAGTGGTTCTTGCCGCGTCCTCCATCAACTCTCCCAAGCTGCTGATGCTGTCAGGCATCGGTCCGGCAGCGCATCTGGCCGAGCATGGGATCGAAATTGTGGCGGACCGTCCGGGTGTGGGTGGCAATCTGCAAGACCACCTGGAGCTTTATATCCAGCAGGCATCCCTACAGCCCATCACACTCTACAAACACTGGAACCTGATCAGTAAAGGCCTGATCGGAGCACAATGGTTGTTCACAAAGACCGGGTTGGGTGCATCAAACCAGTTCGAAAGTGCGGCATTCATCCGATCAAAGCCGGGCGTGGAATATCCTGACATTCAGTACCATTTTCTGCCGATCGCCGTACGCTACGACGGTCAGGCAGCAGCTGAAGGTCATGGTTTTCAGGCGCATGTCGGGCCGATGCGCTCGCCCTCGCGCGGGGCGGTCTCACTTCGGTCGGCCAATGCCGAGGACGCGCCTGTGATCCGTTTTAACTACATGAGCCACGAGCAGGATTGGGAAGATTTCCGCACCTGTATTCGCCTGACACGCGAGATTTTCGGGCAGGATGCGTTCAAACCGTATTCCGGTAAAGAAATTCAGCCGGGTGCGGACGTGCAGTCTGACGAAGCGCTCAATGCCTTTATCGCGGAACATGCCGAAAGCGCGTATCACCCTTGTGGAACCTGCCGGATGGGTCGGGCTGATGACAAAAACGCTGTGGTCGATCCCGAGGGGCGCGTTATTGGCGTGGACGGGCTGCGCGTTGCCGACAGCTCCATCTTCCCGCAGATCACCAATGGCAATCTGAACGCGCCATCTATCATGGTGGGTGAGAAGATGTCCGATCATCTGTTGGGTAAGAATGCCCTGCCAGCAGCCAATGACCAACCTTGGATTAATCCCCAATGGGCGGTTGCACAGCGATGATCGAAAGAATGATTTGATCCGCGTCAAAGATTGACGGGGACCGGACGAATAGACTTGAATCGCAACAACATGTTTTGAGGAGCGAACAGGAATGTCCCATACCCCGCACGAACTGGCTGAAGAGTTTCCGGAAAAGGTTGAGCTGATGAGCCAACTCAAGCAGACGGACGCTCACTTTGCGCGGCTGGCGGATGAATACCATGAGATTAACCGCGAAGTGCATCGAGCCGAAACGAATGTCGAGCCGATGGATGATCTTGCTGAAACGGACCTGCGTAAGAAACGTGCGGGTTTGAAAGACGAGATCTGGGCTATCCTGTCGAAAGCCTGAGGCATGTCGGGGGCTCCGCCCCCGGTCGCGGCAGGCCGCGCCTCCCCCGGGATATTGTCAGGCCAGGTAAAGATCAGGTGACTTCATAGGGCAGGGTGCCGCGGGTATGGGCGTCTATCGTTAAGCGTCTTTCCAATGGCGGAACCGATCGCTGATGACAATTCTGCCGCTCGCAGATGCGGCAGGATATGCCAATTGGCTCGTAGGCGCTGGCGTTGTTGAAGTCCAGATTGTCGGCATAAACCAGCGCCTCGGCGTGACGCACTTCGCACCCAAGGGCAATGGCATAACGACGTACCGGTGCACCGTATGAGCCTCCGGATTTCGACACGTCTCGAGCCAGAGAAATATACTGAACGCCATCGGGTGTTTCTGCAAGCTGACGCAGAAAGTGGCCGGGTGTTTCGAAGGCGCGGTGCACGTTCCATAAGGGGCAGGCGCCGCCGAACCGGGCAAATTGCAGGCGCGTGGCCGAGTGTCTTTTGGTGATCGTTCCGGCCTGATCAACGCGAACGAAAAAAAACGGAATGCCTTTTGCGCCAGGGCGTTGCAGGGTCGACAACCTGTGCGCCACCTGTTCGATCGATGCGCCAAACCGGTTACTAAGCAGTTCAAGGTCGTGACGATATTCCTGTGCTGTGGCCAGAAATTTGGCATAAGGCATCAGTGATGCGCCGGCGAAGTAATTTGCCAGCCCGATCTTGGCAATGGCACGGGCCTCATCGCTGTGAAATTTGGCAAAATCTAGCGTTGCTTCAAGAAGTTTGTCCTGACTGATCAGTGCAACCTGCAACAACAACTGAAACACCTGAGTTTGTGGTGCGGTTCTGGACGAAAGCTGCAGTGTTTTGTTTTCTGGGTCGTACTTTCGGGTTTCATCGATATCCGGGAATTGTACCCGGATGCCGCGCTCCGCGAGGCCGTCCAGGGCTGCGGCGCGTATGCCACCTGCATCCTCGGCGCGCCCGGCAAATCGTTCAGCCGCGCGGTCCACCGCGTCGATATAGTTGTCGCAATAGTGGAAGAAGTCCCGCACTTCCTCCCATGGGCTGGCCTGGATTTGCGCGTCTTCGCGCCCCAATGCTTCATCAAGAGAGGCCAGGCGTTCATGCGTCTGACGATAGGTGCGGTGCAGAGCAATGAAGGCTCGTGCCAGAGCGGGTGCGTTTGAAGCCGTCAGGCGGAGATCGGCGAGTGGCGGAACGGCATCGTCAAAGACCGGATCGGCCAATGCCTCGCGCATGTCCGAGACCAGGCGTTCACTGTCGCCGGTGCTCAACTCGGTGACATCCATTCCGAATTCTTGCGCCAGCGCCAGAACGACCGTGGTCGAAATCGGACGGTTGTTGTTCTCCATCTGGTTTAGATAGGGCAGGGAAACACCCAGTTTGGCGGCAAATTCCTTTTGGGTCAGGGACAAGCGCGTACGCATTTCGCGTAGCTTTGCACCTGCATAGAGTTTCTGAGTCGCCATGTTGGGCCTTTGCAACTTTCCTAATTCGGCAAGCTAACTTTGCAAACCGTCATAGGCAAGCCATTCAAAGACCCAGTTGCCGTTCGCGTCGAATGACGGACAATATTGCGCATACTGCCAGGACCGAGGTTGCCAGCATCAACCACAGCAGGGGCATTGCTCCAGTTTCATGGGTTAGCAAGGCTCCTGCAAGCGCGCTGAGGCCCGCGCCGCCGCCCAGCATGATCGCTCCACTCAGTCCGGATGCTGTGGCGGCCAGATGCGGTCGCACCGAAAGTGCGCCCGACGTTGCGTTGGGAATCGTCATGCCGTTTCCAATGCCTACAAAGGTCATGAAGCCGAAAAAGCTAAGCGCCGTTCCGAAGCCGGCCAGAAACAAGATCGCGGACATTGCAACGCCTGCTGCGTTCAGCCAGCAGCCCCAAAGTACCATTCGATTGACGCCGAAGTGAACGGAATAGCGACCGCTGAAGAAATTGCCAAAAAAATACCCTACGGCTGGGGCGCCAAAGTAGATGCCGACCTCGGCGGCGCTGAGGCCGAATAGTTCGGTGCCGATAAAGGGAGCGCCGCCCAGATAGGCAAAGAAGGCGCCAGACGACAGCGCGGATGACAGCGAATAGCCCCAAAATCGCGGTGAACCCAGCAGTTCGGGGTATTCCCGGAATTGTTGAACCAGTGTTTTGCCGCTCTTGGCTGAGGTTTCGCCAAAATCTAAGTAAGTTAGCACCAGCGTCATTACGCCAAGAACGAAGGGTAGCCAGAAGTTGGCTTTCCAGCCAAAGCTCTCCTCCAACAGGCCTCCGATCGCGGGTCCGATCATGGGGACAATTGCCATGCCCATCGTTACGTAACCGATCATCGACGCGGCCTGGTCCTGATCATATAGGTCCCGAACCGCCGCACGGCTGAGAACCATCCCGACCACGATGATGGCCTGACACATCCGGAAGACAAGAAAGACCTGAATGTTGGGGGCATAGATGCAGCCCAACGTAGCCACCAAAAAAAGGACCAACCCCCAAAGTAGAACGGGGCGGCGCCCCGCCTTGTCGGCAATTGGTCCGATCAGAATCTGAAGAACCGCATTGACTAGCAGGTACAGGGCAATCGACAGTTGCATGACCTTGTAGTCGGCCTGAAAGTGCAGTGCCATATTGGGCAGGCTCGGCAAAAACAGATTGAGGCTGAGCGCGGACAATCCGGACAGCAAAACCAGAGTGGTAATTTTAGGAGGCGAGCGATGCGCCGACGAAGAACTAAACTGCATAGTTCACGTGTATAGTCACCACGGATAGGAATGCCATCCATCACGCGTTTTGTAAGTGAAATTTAGCAAGTTTACAATATTCACCAAGATGATTGGATAAGATTTGCAAATTTGCCGAAAGTTACTTTGGTCTCGCGGCATCTGCGTATAGTGTCCGGCCAGATTTTACAGGGGATCATCGTTATGAAAGACATCCTTTCCGAACTTGAAGACCGTCGCGACAACGCGCGGCTGGGTGGTGGACAAAAGCGCATCGACGCACAGCACTCGCGCGGCAAACTGACTGCGCGCGAACGGGTTGAACTGTTGCTGGATGAAGGCAGCTTTGAAGAATTTGACATGTTTGTCAGCCATCGGTGCACCGATTTCGGGATGGAGAAGCAAAGGCCAGCGGGTGACGGTGTCGTTACTGGCTGGGGTACGATCAATGGTCGCATGGTTTATGTGTTCAGCCAGGACTTTACAGTCTTTGGCGGCTCGCTTTCGGAAACCCATGCTCAGAAGATCTGCAAGATCATGGATATGGCCGTTCAGAACGGTGCACCGGTGATTGGCATTAACGACTCGGGCGGGGCGCGAATTCAGGAAGGCGTGGCGTCGCTGGCTGGTTATGCCGAGGTGTTCCAGCGCAACATCATGGCGTCAGGCGTGGTTCCGCAGATCAGCGTGATCATGGGGCCCTGTGCTGGTGGCGCAGTCTACAGCCCGGCGATGACAGACTTTATCTTCATGGTCAAAGACACCTCGTACATGTTTGTGACCGGCCCCGACGTGGTCAAGACGGTCACAAACGAAGTGGTTACCGCCGAGGAACTGGGTGGGGCGTCGACCCATACCAAGAAATCCTCGGTTGCTGACGGAGCGTTTGAGAACGACGTTGAAGCACTGGCCGAGGTGCGGCGTTTGGTTGATTTCCTGCCGCTCAACAACCGCGAAAAGCCGCCTGTGCGCCCGTTCTTTGACGAACCCGACCGTCTGGAAACCTCGCTGGATACATTGATCCCCGACAACCCTAATACGCCGTACGACATGAAGGAACTCATCACCAAAGTGGCGGATGAGGGTGATTTCTACGAAATTCAGGAGGATTTTGCCAAAAACATCATCACCGGGTTCATCCGGCTTGAAGGGCAGACAGTGGGCGTTGTAGCCAATCAGCCGATGATTTTGGCCGGTTGTCTGGACATCGACAGCTCGCGCAAGGCCGCGCGGTTTGTGCGGTTCTGCGATTGCTTCGAAATTCCGATCCTGACGCTGGTGGATGTACCTGGATTCCTGCCGGGGACGTCGCAGGAATATGGCGGAGTGATCAAGCACGGCGCCAAGCTGTTGTTTGCCTACGGTGAAGCCACGGTGCCAAAAGTTACCGTCATCACCCGTAAGGCTTATGGTGGTGCCTATGATGTTATGGCGTCCAAGCACCTGCGCGGTGACTTCAACTATGCCTGGCCTACAGCCGAAATCGCGGTGATGGGCGCAAAGGGCGCGACCGAGATCATTCACCGTGCCGATCTGGGCGATGCCGAGAAAATTGTGCAGCACACGCAGGATTATGAGGACAGGTTTGCGAACCCGTTTGTCGCGGCTGAGCGTGGCTTTATCGATGAGGTGATCATGCCTCAATCGACCCGCCGTCGCGTTTCGCGAGCCTTTGCCAGCTTGCGGAACAAGCACGTGAAAAACCCGTGGAAAAAGCACGACAACATCCCTCTTTGAGGGGATGTGCCAGGAAATCTGCCCGGCCAAAACGGTTTGGACAGCGTCTCGGACAAACGGTCAGGGCAGATTACTTGGGTGCAAAATTGACTTTGAGGCCACAACTGCTAATGAGTTGCCCAATAAGACATAGAACAGCGCGGGCCGAAAGCCAGGCGCGCGCGATCCCGGAGAGAGGAGCTCGCCTGTGGCGGGTCCGGGATCGCGCCTTAGCTGTTGTACTGTCGGTTTTTGCGATCCCCGTTCTGGCTGACTCCGAAAACCTGTTGCCGGTCCCGTCCGGACAGCCAGTGCACCTGAGCGACGTTCTGCTGGACAATAACCCCGGTGAACTTTGGGTGCGATTTCGCTTTATTGCGCCCAAGATCGGTTCGGACATTGGCCGGATCGGGTACGATATCGCCTCGGTCGACATGGAACATCTGTGCCAGACGCTTGCGGTTACTTATGTGGCTAAATACGAACTGGACGCTGCCCGGGTGGTCATTTCCCTGTCTGACCGGCCCATCGAATTCGGCCGTACATCCCCTGATGCCACGCAGTTCTTTGAAGCCTACCGGCTGGAACAGTCCCGGTGTATCTGGGAGGGGCTTTGACTATGAATCGCGCTATTCATCCCGTCAGGGCATTTCTGAACAGCTACGCGGCTTTGGAGGTGCGCACCATGACATCATCCTGTGACGGATGTGAATATCTGATCCCCATGACCCCTTGTGCAATTGAGGTGGAACCATGCTGAAACATCGCGGATTTCCCGGGCGCCTGCCGGGAACTGACTTTCAGTTCATTATTCGTCGGGCCAATCCCAAAGGCGTGACGCCCCTGACCCGCCGCGAGCGGTTTCGAGATCGTAAACCCGCGGACAAGCGCGCGGATGCGGCTTTTATGGAAGCCCTGTGGGCGCATTTTGGCGACCAACCGTTTGAGAGGGGCAATTTGGATGCTGGCCGTCTTTGCTGGCTGTTCGAACGCGAAGTCATTCCGGCCGAAGATCCTTTTGATCCAGCTAGTTACGACGCGCTTTTGGTTATTGATTCGAATGTGGGTCGGATTTCCTTCCCCGAAATTTTTGACGGGGTGCGCTGATCGTGCCAACCGCTGTCGCACATAACGCGGTGAGGCCATCCAGGCCAAAAACCCTGCCCGTGTCGGGGCAGGGTCGGTATGTGTGGTCAGAAGTTCAGTTGCGCCGCCAATTGAATTCGGTTGCTGTCAAAGGTGCGTCCGGTCGGTGCATCGTTCCGCTCACCATAGAAGTATTCGGCGCTAAGCGTCAGATTGTCGGTCGCTTTGTAAAAGGCGTTCACGTGGATCGTTTCAACCTCGGTAAAGGACAGGGTCCCGGTCGAGGTCGGCAGGTCGTAATTCTCTTGCCCATAAGCGATGCCGACGTTCCATTTGGGGCTCAGTTCCTGGCGGAATTCCACGGTAAATCCATCCACGTCGTTGGCCTGTCCGTTGACGATGGCGTCACCGGCAGCGATCAGGTAGGGGCCCAAAGCCTCGCCGTCGACATAGTTGACCTGAAACAGACCGCCTTGCCAGGGCCGGATGCCTGCCGAGAGGGTATAGCCGGTCTGATCCACTTCGACCGCGCTGGATTGCGCCTTACCATACAAAGCCGAGGCGCGGGCCAGGTAGGTACCGTTGTTGTATTCGATGGAGCCGGTCAGGACGGGATCATTCGAATCCGAGCCGCCAACGTTTTCCTCGATCGCCACCGCAAAAGTTGTGTCAGAGCCCAGCGTGTTCGTATAGCGCACTTGAGGGACGCGAGCGAAAGGAATGCCAACGGGGCCGTTGAATTCAACGGTCGTGGGATAGGTGTCCAACGGCTGGAAGTTGGTCCAGAATTGACCGATCAACCAGTTATCACCAATACGGATATTGGCGTGGCGCAGGCGCAGTTCAGCAGGCCCATCCGTCCCGCCGGAAAACAGATCCAGTTCCAGCTGGCCGGCAATATCGCCGATGGCAGACGGCGTATTGGTCCGAAGCCCGATGCGCGATTGGCGCACGGTGGCCCCAAAGGTGCCGCTGGTGGCGTTTGCTGGCTCGCCAATTCGGGTCGCATCGGCAAGATCGCCCAGTTCAAAGTCGGTGTCGTAGAAGAAATCAGCCTTAACGTACCCGTAAACATCAAGAGTTGTGTTTCCGATTCGAAGATCGCCAGTGCCAGCGCCGGGTTTCCCGGCCTCCAGGGCTTCGACGCGGGCACGCAGGGCATCAAGTTCCGTTTGCGTCTGGGCGTCTTGGGCGAAAGCAGCCGCGCCGGACATGCCAAGCGCGGATACGGCAAGCAGCAACGCCGTTTTTCTCTTTGCAATCATGTGGATGTTTCCTTGTGTGCGAGTGTGCACGGGTACCGTTCCACGCAAGAGAACTTGAGGGAAATCACGAGAACGGGATGGAAAGCGCCTAGTTTCTCAAGGAAACGTGCAAAACTTCCGAACCGTTTTCACCCTATGGTGAACAGATCGGTTAACCCTTTGCGTTTGAGAAGAGAATTTCTAACGACCTTTTCCGCAACCCGTGATGTTGCAGGTGCAGAAACGGATCAATTGCTGAGGAAAAGTAACAGCAACGTGACGGCATTGGCCTCGCGTTTCTCACCTAAAACTGCACCTGATCTCGGCACGAATCTGCGCGCAGATTCGCCCAATGGGCGATTTCCAGCCGGAAACCTGACCGGAAACAATACGTTGTTTACGCATTTAATTGTGCCAAGCAACCTGACCAAGCCGTGCGGCTCTACTTTGCCTGCGTCGCACAAGCACCTACTATTCCGTACCCCTTCCTTCCGCGGGCAGGCTTGTGATGTTCACAAAGTCCTGCCCGCGTTTTTCTTTGCGCATGATCCAAGCGTAAAGCGGCACAAATTTGCGCAAATCTCCGTTCAGGACTGCCTGTTATTGAATAACAAGGTCGAAATCGGACATCTGCCCCGGAACGCATCAAGAATTCCAAAGGGGCAGATATCATGCGAATCTCGAAACTCGTTCTTGCAATGGCGACCTGCGCAGGCCTTGCCGCCTGTGGTGACACGACGGGCGAACAGGCGCTGCTTGGCGGCGGCGCAGGCGCCGTCGGGGCGGCTGTTGTCAGCGCCGACCCGCTGTTCGGCGCGGTTGTCGGCGCGGCGGGCAACGTCCTGTACTGCAAGACACAAAACAACTGTAGGTAATACCGGGTTTTTCGGGGCGCGCGTCGCCCCGACCGTAATCGCGCATCACGCCGCCGTGGGGAACGTTCCCTGCGGCGGCGTTTTGCGTTCTCAGAACATCAAGACAAAGGACGTTCCATGTTTAACAAGATCCTGATCGCCAACCGGGGCGAGATCGCCTGCCGGGTCATCAAGACAGCCCGCAAGATGGGTATCGGCACCGTTGCCATCTATTCGGATGCAGACAAGAACGCCTTGCATGTGTCGATGGCGGATGAATCGGTGCATATCGGCCCGCCGCCTGCGAACCAGTCCTATATCGTGATCGACAAGGTCATGGATGCCATTCGCCAGAGTGGGGCCCAGGCGGTGCATCCTGGTTATGGCTTCCTGTCGGAAAACTCGAAATTCGCCGAGGCGCTTGAGGCTGAAGGCGTTGCATTTGTTGGTCCACCGGTTCGGGCAATCGAAAGCATGGGCGACAAGATCACCTCGAAGAAGATCGCGCAAGAAGCCGGTGTTTCCACTGTTCCCGGTTACATGGGGCTGATCGAAGACGCAGAAGAGGCCGTCAAGATTTCCAACGAAGTCGGCTATCCGGTCATGATCAAGGCCAGTGCCGGCGGCGGCGGCAAGGGCATGCGGATCGCGTGGAATGACGAAGAAGCGCGCGAGGGGTTCCAGTCGTCCAAGAACGAGGCGGCAAACTCGTTCGGTGATGACCGTATCTTTATTGAAAAATTCGTGACCCAGCCGCGTCACATCGAGATTCAGGTTCTATGCGACAGCCACGGTAACGGCATCTATCTGGGCGAGCGTGAATGCTCGATCCAGCGTCGGAACCAGAAAGTGGTCGAAGAAGCACCGTCACCTTTCCTGGACGAAGCGACCCGTAAGGCGATGGGCGAACAGGCCGTGGCACTGGCCAAGGCCGTAGACTATGCCAGCGCCGGTACGGTTGAATTCATCGTCGATGGCGAAAAGAATTTCTACTTCCTGGAAATGAACACGCGTCTGCAGGTGGAACACCCGGTCACCGAACTGATCACCGGAGTCGATCTGGTTGAGCAGATGATCCGCGTCGCAGCAGGTGAAAAGCTGTCGATCACACAGGACGACGTGACCCTGACCGGCTGGGCCATCGAAAACCGCCTGTATGCCGAAGATCCGTATCGTGGCTTCCTGCCGTCGATTGGTCGTCTGACCCGCTATCGTCCGCCGCAAGAGATTGCCTCTGGTCCGCTGTTGGTGAACGATAAATGGCAAGGTGAAGCGCCCGAAGGTGAAGCCGCCGTGCGCAACGACACCGGCGTCTACGAAGGCGGCGAGATCAGCATGTACTATGACCCGATGATCGCCAAACTGTGCACCTGGGCTCCGACGCGGGAACAGGCGATCGAGGCGATGCGCGTGGCGCTGGACAGTTTCGAGGTCGAAGGCATTGGCCACAACTTGCCATTCCTGTCGGCTGTGATGGACCATCCGAAATTCGTCAGCGGTGACATGACCACAGCCTTTATCGCCGAGGAATATCCCGACGGGTTCGAAGGCGTTGAACTGCCCGAGGCCGACTTGCGCCGCATAGCCGCGTCCTGCGCCGCGATGCACCGCGTGGCCGAGATTCGCCGCACCCGCGTTTCTGGCCGGATGGACAATCACGAACGCAAGGTCGGCTCTGATTGGGTCGTCACACTGCAAGGGCAGGAATATGCGGTTGAGATTGATGCGGATCGCGATGGGTCAACCGTGACGTTCTCGGACGGTAATACCGTGCGGGTCACTTCGGACTGGACGCCGGGCGATCATTTGGCGGTGCTGGACGTCGATGGCAGCCCGCTGGTTTTGAAGGTCGGAAAAATCTCGGGCGGGTTCCGTATTCGCAACCGGGGTGCAGACCTCAAAGTCCATGTCCGTACGACGCGTCAGGCCGAACTGGCCCGTATGATGCCCGAAAAGCTGCCGCCGGATACTTCGAAAATGCTGCTGTGCCCGATGCCCGGCCTGATCGTGAAGATCGATGTCGAAGTGGGGCAGGAAGTGCAGGAAGGTCAGGCACTGTGCACTGTTGAGGCGATGAAGATGGAAAACATCCTGCGCGCCGAGAAGAAGGGTGTCGTGTCCAAAGTCAACGCAGGCCCCGGCGACAACCTCGCCGTGGACGACGTGATCATAGAGTTCGAGTGATCATGATCGCGTTTTCACCATATCTCCATGGTTTCCCGGCGGTTCGCGCCGGGAGCTTTGGGCGTGGCGAAAGCGCTCAGCCGCCCTCGCGTCGTTCGCGGATTTCGCGTTCGCGCAGGGGCGTTTTGTCGATGGAACGGCCGATTTCACGTGTGCTCCACGGCGAGGGTTTGCGCAGTTTAACCACGCCGTCCTTGTCGACGAACACCATCTGGAAGCCGCGCGGGCGCAATTGTGACCGGATCGGAGAACGGGCAGACGGATCGGTATCGGTCAGCACGACCACATCCCGGTCGCGCATGGCTTCTTCGCCTTCCAGAAGCATGTCGATTTGCTGCCGGAAACGCGGGTCGGCTGGGGTATCGGCAAAGACGACGATGGGCCGGTTGACCCATAAGTATTCGCTCAGCTCGCTATCACCAGCGGGGCGGACAAAATCTTCATCGGCGGGCGCAGACCCATCTGCCGCCATCGCGACCAGCGGGAATAGTGCCGAGAAAACAAGGGCAAGCGTTCGTGTCATAGGGCCTCCTGTTCGTTTGAATATAGCCTCTGCGCCGGTGAATGCGACCGGCGAAATGCACGCAGGCTTCAAAATATCGCGTTTACACCTGCCGCGACGCGCGGCACCGAACGTTAAAACGCGCAGGCCAAGCCTGTTCGCGACCCGAATTGAGAAAAGGAATACGCAATGACCGATACGAAAGACTGGCAGGCGCTGGCCGAGAAAGAGCTGCGCGGACGCCCGTTGGACGACCTGACCAAAGAGACTTTGGAAGGTATCGAAGTCAAACCTCTTTACACGCAGGAAGACACCGCTGAACTGCCGCATATGGGGTCGCTGCCTGGGTTCGGGCCGTTCACGCGCGGTGTGAAGGCGACCATGTATGCGGGCCGCCCTTGGACGATCCGCCAATATGCGGGTTTCTCGACCGCTGAAGAATCAAACGCGTTCTATCGCCGCAATCTGGCGGCCGGTCAGCAGGGTGTGTCGGTCGCCTTCGATCTGGCGACGCACCGCGGCTATGACAGTGACCATCCGCGCGTTGTCGGTGACGTGGGCAAGGCCGGTGTGGCAATCGACAGCGTCGAGGACATGAAGATCCTGTTCGACGGCATTCCGTTGGATAAGGTCTCGGTCTCGATGACTATGAACGGGGCGGTTGTTCCAATTCTGGCCAGTTTCATCGTTGCAGGCGAAGAGCAGGGGCATGACAAATCCGTCCTGTCCGGCACCATTCAGAATGACATTCTGAAAGAGTTCATGGTGCGCAACACCTATATTTACCCGCCTGAGCCTTCGATGAAGATCATCTCGGACATCATTGAGTTCACGTCGAATGAGATGCCGAAATTCAACTCGATTTCGATCTCGGGCTATCACATGCAAGAGGCCGGGGCGAACCTGGTGCAGGAACTGGCCTATACGCTGGCCGACGGGCGTGAATACGTCCGAGCAGCGACACAGGCCGGGATGGACGTGGACAAGTTCGCAGGCCGTCTGTCGTTCTTCTTTGCCATCGGCATGAACTTCTTCATGGAGATCGCCAAACTGCGCGCCGCCCGTACGCTGTGGCACCGGGTGATGACCGATTTTGGCGCGAAATCCGAGCGGTCCAAGATGCTGCGCACCCACTGTCAGACGTCCGGCGTGTCTTTGCAGGAACAGGATCCCTATAACAACGTGATCCGTACCGCCTATGAAGCGATGAGCGCGGTTCTGGGCGGCACCCAGTCGTTGCACACCAACGCGTTGGACGAGGCGATTGCGCTGCCGACCGACTTCTCGGCCCGTATCGCGCGGAATACGCAGCTGGTTCTGCAAGAGGAAACCGGCGTGACCGATGTGGTCGATCCGCTGGCCGGTTCGTATTACATCGAAAGCCTGACCAACGAGTTGATCGAAAAAGCCTGGGCTCTGATGGAAGAGGTCGAGGAAATGGGCGGTATGACCAAGGCCGTTGCCAGCGGTATGCCCAAGCTGCGGATCGAGGAAAGCGCCGCCCGCCGTCAGGCCATGATTGACCGGGGTGACGAGGTGATCGTCGGCGTCAACAAGTACCGCAAGGAAAAGGAAGACCCGATCGACATTCTGGACGTCGACAATGTGGCCGTGCGCGAAGCTCAGGTCGCGCGATTGGAACGTATCCGTGCAACCCGTGACGAAGCCGCCTGTCAAACGGCACTGGATGCTCTGACCAAGACCGCCCGCGAGGGTGGAAACCTGCTGGCTGCTGCCGTTGAGGCCGCCCGCGCCCGTGCATCCGTAGGAGAGATCAGCATGGCAATGGAAAAAGAATTCGGTCGCCACCGCGCCGAAGTGAAAACGCTGGCCGGTGTCTATGGCGCGGCATATGAAGGCGATGAAGGCTTTGCTGCGATCCAGAAATCCATCGAAGAGTTTGCCGAGGCCGAAGGCCGCCGTCCACGCCTGCTTGTGGTCAAGATGGGGCAAGACGGGCATGACCGCGGTGCCAAGGTGATCGCAACCGCCTTTGCGGATATCGGGTTTGACGTGGATGTAGGCCCGCTGTTCCAAACCCCGGCTGAGGCCGCGCAGGACGCCGTGGACAACGACGTGCACGTCATCGGTATTTCGTCGCAGGCAGCGGGGCACAAAACACTGGCACCGCAGCTAGTAGAAGAGCTGAAGAAAGCCGGTGCCGAGGACATTCTTGTAATCTGCGGCGGGGTGATCCCGCAGCAGGATTATCAATTCCTCTATGATCACGGCGTCAAAGCGATCTTTGGCCCGGGCACCAACATCCCCGAAGCCGCTCAGGACATCCTGCGCCTGATCGGTGAAGCGAAAGGCTGAGGGTTTCAAAGATTTTCGTCGAAAAATCTTGTGATCCACCGCCTTTAAGGAAAACATGCGACCAGATCCGATAGGGTTTGGTCGTTTTTAATAGGAGGCGCTGCGTGTTACTGGATCATCTGGCGGTTGCGGGCGAAACGCTCGAAGAAGCGTCTGCCCATGTCGAACAGGCATTGGGAGTACCGCTGCAGGACGGCGGCAAGCATGAAAGGTTTGGCACATATAACCGCCTGTTAGGATTGCGAGACGGCTTGTATCTTGAGGCCATCGCGATTGACCCACAGGCACCGAATCCGCAAAGAACCAGATGGTTCGATCTGGACCGGTTCAAGGGCGTGCCGCGCCTTACCAACTGGATATGCCGGGTGCCGGACATTTCAGCCTCGTTGACCGTGTTTCCGGATGGGGTGGGCCACCCGATCGACTTGGCCCGCGGGGCGTTACGCTGGCAAATGGCGGTTCCGCCAAACGGGCGTCTGCCTTTCGACAATCTGTTCCCGGCGCTTATTCAGTGGCACGGAGATTTGCATCCGGCAAATATGCTGCAGGATAGCGGCTGCCGTTTGCGTCGATTGGTGGTTTTTCACCCGGACGCACTGGAGCTAGCCAAGCTGCTAGGCGAAATGGACGCTGTGGTTTTCGACACAGGCCCGGTCGCATTGCGAGCAGAGTTCGAAACTCCGCATGGGAAACGCGTTTTGGAATGAAAATTAGACAAGCCAAAGCTGCGGATGCCAAAGAGATAGCTGCGATCACCAACGCAATCATCCGCGACACGCTGGTAACATTCACAACCGACGAACGCAGTGTAGACAGCATTGCGCGTGACATCGAAGCGCGCGGTCCGGCCTATCTTGTGGCTGAACAGGACGACCAGATTCTTGGGTTTGCCACCTATGGTCCGTTTCGATCCGGTCCGGGATACGCGCAGTGCCGAGAGCTAACGATCCAACTGGCCACTGATGCGCGTGAACAAGGTACGGGGCGCGTTTTGATGCGGGCGCTTGAGGCCGCCGCCCGGGCAGAGGGAGCTCATGCACTGGTGGCGGGGATTTCTTCGGCAAATCCGGGGGCAGTATCTTTTCACGCGGCCGTGGGCTTTGTCGAGGTAGGGCGCATGCCCGAGGTTGGGTTCAAGTGGGGGAAACGTCTGGACCTTGTGCTGATGCAGAAAATTCTTGCCTCAGACGGTTTGGTTGCACCTGACAGTCCCGATTTGGGACGCTAGGGTGCGCTCATGTCGATCTGGATCCGTATATCCGATGCGCTAAGCGCGCTTGCCCAGGGTGAAAGCCTTACCGCAGTCTTTGAAAAGCTGCGCTCGCCGCCCGAACGGTCGGTGGCTTTCACCATCGCTGTGATCGCCTTGGGTGCGAAAATGGCCAAGGCGGATGGGCAGGTGACGCGGGATGAGGTCACGGCGTTTCGTGACGTGTTCCAGATTGCCCGCGATGATGAGGAAGGCGCGGCGCGCGTATTCAACATGGCCCGTACAGATGTCGCGGGTTATCAGGACTACGCCCGCAAGATCGCGCGCATGTTTTCCGAAGACAGCACCACGTTGTGCGATTTGATGGAGGGGTTGTTCCACATCGCCATGGCAGACGGGTTCTATCACCCCAACGAAAACGAGTTTCTGGAAGAGGTCAGCCATATTTTCGGCCAGACCGATGCGCAGTTCATGGCCTTGCGTGCCCGTTTTGTGCCTGATGCGCCCAATGATCCTTACACGGTTCTTGGGGTGCCACGGGACATGCCGTTACCCGATATTCGCAAGGTTTGGCGGCAACTTGTGCGCGAAACGCATCCCGATGCGATGTTGGCACGTGGTGTCCCAGAAGAGGCCGTACGTTTGGCAGAAAAGAAGATGATCGACATCAACCGCGCCTGGGACGAAATCAACGGCGCGCAGGCCTGAGGCATGCGCCTCGCGACTTATAACATCGAGTGGTTCGCCAATCTGTTTGATCGTCATGACGAACTGATCGCCGATGACAGTTGGTCAGGTCGCCATGATGTCACCAAGGCGCAACAGATCGAGGCTATCGCCAAAGTTTTGACGGCGATCGATGCGGATGCTGTGCTGGTTGTCGAAGCACCAAACACAGGGAAATCTCAGAACACGGTCCGCGCGCAACAAAACTTTGCCGAGGCTTTCGATCTGCGCACCAGCGAAGCCGTGATGGGATTTGCCAACGATACACATCAAGAACTGGCTTTGTTGTATGACCCGCGCGTTCTGACGGTGCGACATGATCCAAAAGACGGAGGGCAACGGGCTCCGCGTTTCGACCAGGTGTTTCACATCGACCTCGATATCGACGCAACCGAGGATCAGGTGCAGTTTTCCAAGCCGCCTATGGAATTGGCAGTTGAAACCAAGGCAGGCGAACGGTTCCGTCTTATTGGCGCGCATCTGAAGTCAAAGGCGCCTCATGGGGCGGAAACCCGCGATGCGGCGATCCGCATCTCGATCGCCAATCGCCGGAAACAGCTGGCTCAGGCGATCTGGCTGGGCAGGCGGATCAAGGCGCATCTGGCGGCTGATGAACAGGTGATCTTAATGGGCGATCTGAACGATGGTCCGGGGCTGGACGAATTTGAAAACTTGTTTGGTCGCTCTTCGGTTGAAATCCTGCTGCAATCGGGGGTGTTCGACCCCCACGCGGATACGGCCTTCGGGTCAGAACCGGGTGAACGCCCGTCTACCGCGCGCTTTTATCGGCCCCAAGATCGCGGGTATCTTGAGGCGTTGTTGGACTATATTATGATCAGCGATGGGTTAAAGGATCGTCGCCCGGTCTGGCGCATATGGCATCCGTTTCGCGATCCGGCTTGCCGTGATGCGCAGGATCTACATGAAGCGTTGCTAACCGCGTCTGACCATTTCCCTGTCACTCTGGATATCGAGCTGTGACCTTCCAACCGACTTTTAGTTGCCCTATGTTTTGGATATGAGACGTTTCATTCCAATCTGCGCGCTGACCGTCACTTTTGCCCTTCCGGCCTCTGCCGAGGAAGAGGGGAACAAATCCCTGATGGAGCAGGGGGCAGAGCTGTTCTTTGAAGGCTTGCGCCAGGAGATGGAGCCTGCATTGGATGAACTGCTGGGACTCGCTGAACAGTTTGGCCCTGCAATGCAGTCATTTATTGCGGAAATGGGGCCCGCCTTGGCCGAGCTGGCAGATGAGATTGAGGATTGGAGCGCCTATGAAACTCCCGAGATCCTGCCTAACGGCGATATAATTATCCGCAAAAAGCCGCCGCAGGACCCAGAGATACAGCCAGAGATCCCTGAAGGCCCGCCCGAGGGCGAAACCGAGATTTGATATCTAGTCCCGGATGATGACGCGGGTTTCGGATTTCAAAGCGTTGCCGAGTGACTTTAGCCGTGCCTCGGCCACTTCGTTGAACAGGGGGCGTGCTGCAGTTGGCAAGAACAGGTCCAGTTGTTGCTTCTTGGGGTAAAATTTTAAAGTCGCCATCGGCGCATCGTTCTGCATCCACAGCATAGCACCAAACCGCATGGCCTTTCCCAAAATCTCGGCCTGTTTTTGATCTTTCTCGTCTAGGAGTTCGTACAATGCGGTGAACCGGTTGCCCTCGCGTTTGTTGCGATACCGGTGCTGCAGGGCCAGCCCGATATAGACTCGTTCTGAGTGCTTCAAGCCGCCCAGATTGGCACGTGTGACGTAGTCGAAACAGACCTCGGCGCGATAGTCAGGATGTGCGCGCCAGCTGACGTCGTGCAACAGACAGGCCGCCTTTATCAGGCGGATGCGCGCGGGTGGGGCTGATTTGAACAGCGGCATCACGAAATCGAGCAGATGTTTTCCGAAACCGGGCAGGCGGGCGTCCTTGGCTTCGGAAAAACGGCTCGCCTCGATCAACGGATCGCGGTCCCGCAGGTTTTGTGGCATCTGCTCGTAAAGCAGACCCTCGCGGATACCATAGCTGGAAATGGCGATATCCTTGGGTTTGAACGTGCGAATCAAGCGTGCCAGCACATCCATCGCATAGGGGATCAGCGCCATCCGTGATCCCGACACACCGGCTTTGCTGCGCAGCTTTTCCGGGTCACCTTTTTCGATGAATTTAATGGTCTCGCGCACCTGCTTGGTGGTCATGCGATATTCATGCAGCACGTTCAGGGGATAACCCCGACGCAGCATGTCCAGGCGCGCAAAGGCCCGCCAGCTTCCGCCCACTAGGAACAACCGGTCCCGTTGCGGCCCCATCTGGTCGCGCAGATCCTCCATCGTGGCTTTGATGTGCGCCTTGCGCGCACGCCGGCCACCTTTGATGTCCCGCAGTTTCAGCGGCCCCAGCACCGAGGTCAGGCGCCGGCCGACGCCGCCGTCTCCGATCTCGGCTAATTCCATTGAGGACCCGCCGATGTCGCAGATCAGGCCATATGCGCCGGGCCATCCAAGCAGGACACCCTGCGCGGACAGGCGAGCCTCTTCATCGCCGTTAATGACCGATACGGTCAGGCCGGTTTCGGCTTTGACCTCAGCACAAAACTCGGGGCCATCCTCGGCCTCGCGCACGGCGGCGGTGGCGACGACATGTAGGCCGGGCAGGCCAAGGTCATCGGAGAGTTGGGCAAACCGACCCAAAGCAGCCAGAGCGCGCTTGCGACCCGTAGGGTTGAGCCGCCCCGTGTCCGAAAGGCCCGCGCCGAGCTCGCACATCACTTTTTCGTTGTAGAAATATGCCGGTGAGCGCGCGGCGCCGTCAAAGATCACCATCCGGACTGAGTTTGATCCGACGTCAACCACGCCCACGCGTGACAGAGCTCGGGCTTGGGGGTCATCAAAGAGGGGCTTTCCGAACGGACCCCAGTCAGGGATTTCGGTAACGACAGTCTGATCCATGTCTCTTCCAGATATTCCGCGTGCAGAATGCGAGATGACCCGGCGTGGGTCAATTCCCAGATTGGATATCATCTAAATCTGCGCTCAAAACACGCACCGCCAAGGCGCGGGTAATGTCGCGCTTTTCCGATAGGGCAAGCTGGTCCAGTTGCGCCACAACACTGGCGGCAGTTTCAAAGCGCCGGTCCATATGTTTGACCAAATAGGCGATGACCTCAGGGCTGGGGTTCAATTGCCGGTCTACGAACAGCTTGGCCAGAACCGCGCCCAGCAATGCATCATCCGGAGGATCCAGTGCCACGTGATGCGCGCCCTCGATCCGGCTTTGGAGATCGGGCAGCGGAAGTTGCCAGAAATTAGGGGCAAGCCGTCCAGTCATAAGAAGGGCGTTACCTTCGGCCAACACAAGATTGTGCAAGTGAAACAGTGTTTTCTGTTGTTCTAAGTCGTCCGCGATCATCGGGACGTCTTCAACCGCGACAGGCGCGCGTGCCAGATCCGGCACGTCTTCGTGACGCACATCCGTGGCCTTAAAAATCCGACCACCGGTTTCCGCTGCCCAGACATGTGCCAGATGGGTTTTACCTGCGCCCGCAGGGCCGCTCAGAACCAGTTTGTTGCCCGGCCAGGACGTGGCCGAGATCATGGCAACCGCAAGTGCATTCGCGGGAGAGACGAAAAAATCCTCACGCCCCAGCGCAGTTTTCGCCGGAAGATCAAAGCTTAGCTGAAGGGCCATCCTACAGGTCTTCCTGATCCGCGCTTTCGAGGCCGGTATACAGGCGGCTGCCCAAATAGACCGATGTTGCGTACCGCGCCAGCACTCCCAGCGCTGCGGCAACGGGCACCGCGATCAGCATCCCGACAAAGCCGAACAAGGCACCGAAAACTGACAGAGCCAGCAGCAACCATACTGGGTGCAAACCCACTGAGCTACCTACAAGCTTTGGCGTCAGGAAATTGCCTTCGGTTACCTGGCCCAGCGCAAAGATTCCGGCAACCAGACCGATATGCGCCCAATCCCCCCAGAACTGGAACAGCGCCAGACCGATGGCCAGCGTGCCACCGATAAGCGCGCCGAGGTAGGGAATGAATGTGACCAGACCCGCGATGAAACCGACGATCAGTCCGAACTGCAGGCCGACCGCCATCAGGGCTACGGCGTAATAGGTGCCAAGGATCAGGCAGACCGTGCCCATACCGCGCACGAATGAGGCCAGAACGGCGTCAATTTCGCCGGCCAGGCGTTTGATCGTGGGGGCGTGATCTCGGGGCAGCAGATCCCCGATCCGGGCGATCATGCGGTCCCAGTCCAGCAGCATGTAGACGGCCACAACCGGAACAATGACCAACAGAACTACGACGTTGATCGCCGAACCCAATGAGGCAGCTACGGATTG
Organism: Ruegeria sp. CDSC002; assembly: GCF_059610905.1. NCBI lineage: Bacteria > Pseudomonadati > Pseudomonadota > Alphaproteobacteria > Rhodobacterales > Roseobacteraceae > Ruegeria > Ruegeria sp. CDSC002. The sequence goes on along the minus strand of NZ_JBXWOM010000003.1, from coordinate 187,709 downwards.
CAATACATCGCCTGTTTTGGACTTCAGCGTTTCGCCCAAAGAGACAAGGAATTGATGCGAGTTGGATTCGCGGTCCAGAAGGGACGGGAACTGTTGTTCGATGAAACTGCGCAGCTGTTGGAACAGGCTTGGCATAACCTCGACCAATTCGATCAACTGGGTAATCAGCGCGGGAACGACCATCAGGATCGCCAGAGCAAAGCCCAAAATACCGACAACCGTTATTATCGCAGTAGCCGCCATGCGCGACAGGCCCAGATTTTCCAAACGATCTGCGAGCGGATCAAGGAAATAGGCGATCGCACCGCCAATCACAAACGGTAGTAAAACGTCGCCAAGCGCCCATAGGCAAAGCACAAAAATGACAGCCGCGACGCCCCAGTATCTGAGTTGATCCTTTACCGGCAAGGCCATGCTCGTCCCCTTGTTCTTGGCTCTTACTGGTGTTCTTGGCGTAAGCGGCCACGTGATGCAAGCGGTTCATGCCATGGAAATTTCCAAGGATTATGAGCTGAGCGTCCCAAGCTCGGGTGTATCGACGGTGGCATTTTCATCGGGCCAGTTGGTGCGCCAGATTTCGGCGGACCAATGTCCGCAATGAACAGATGGTCGATCAAAGCCGGGCAGGAGCGGCAGTAGCGGTTCAACGACCACGTCATGACGCGGAACTGCGAAATAAGGGAAGGAATAGCGTTCTTTGCCAGATTTATTGACCACCCGATGCGGAGTGGATTTAAGCTGACCGCCGGACCAAAGCTCAAGCATATCGCCGATATTCACGATGAAACCGCCGGGAGGGCAATCCGGGGTGATCCATCCGCCATCCCTGGTCTGCACCTCAAGCCCGCCGACGGGGTCGGGGGCAATGATGGTCAGGGCATCGGTGTCCTTGTGCGGATGAATGCCAAAGCCTTCCTCATCCGGGGCCTGCGGCGGATAGTGCAACAGTGTCATGTTGGTCATGGGGGTTGCAAAAGCCGCTTTCAGGACGTTGGGCTTCAGACCCAAGCCGATTTCAAGCGCGCCCAGCAGCAGTTCGGCCACGTGGTCCAGTTGCGACCAATACTCCAATATCACTTCCCGCGCGCCCGGTACCTCCGCTGGCCAGAGGTTCGGGCCATAAAGGGCACAGTCATCGCGAACCGGGTGGTCCTCGGAAACCTCGAAATGCAGCTTGTAACCTTCGTATTTGTCCGCTTTGCCCGAGCCATCATTGGGCGTGAAGAAACCCATGGGGATATATCCGCGATAGTTGTCGCGGGTGATCGCCTGATCCCACTTGCTCTGTTCATCGATGTCAAAGATCGCGCGCGTCTTGACGCGGACCTGATCAACGGTGTCAGGCGAAACCCCAGTGCCTGTGATGGAGAGAAAGCCGATGTCGGTGCAGGCGTCCAATATCCGCTGAACGGTTGCGTCATGGTCCGGATGGGCCGTGTCTTTCAGTGGAGAGATGTCGATCGTCGGGATTGATTGCATCAGTGAATCCTCACGCCTTGCCGATCCAGTTCGGCGTGAACAGGGGCGAGGTTCAACTCGTGCAGGTCCCGATTGCTTTTCAGCGACATGGCTGCGGCAATTCCTGCACCCTGACCCATGACCGCGCAGCAAGCCATATTGCGCGTCGCGGCATGGGCAACCTTGTCGGCACCGTGCGAACGGCCCGCTACCAGCAGCCCTTTGACACCTTTGGGCAGCATCGAGCGATAGGGGACCTGCATATATCGCCCGGTAGTCGGGAGGATGAGGATGCCATAGCCATCAATGAATTCAGGGTAGATGCCGATCGTGTCCTCAAACCGGCCCTGATGGCGGGCGTCATCTTCAGTCATGTTATAGACCGCGTCGATCTTCCGCGTGTCGCGAATGCCGATGGTCATCCCAAAATTGCGCAACCGAGCATTCTCGCAACCTGGCATGAACCGGCGCAGCGCCTCGATTGCCAGCATGGATTGGCGGCGGCCTTCAATCTCGCCCTTCGTCAGACTGTCGGGGTCGGTCCCGTCGATTTCGCCCAGATGGATGAGGTTCATGTAAGTGAGCTCGCCCGTGTCGTGCATTGCGCCCCATGTGCCCGCGATGGTGTTCAGATGCGGCGGGATCAGGCCCTGATCGATGGCCTGCTGGAACGGCTTGTGCACGAAGGGAGAGAACATGTCGTCTTCTTTGCCCGAAGTTTCGATGTTCCACTCGCCGCCGCCGCCCCAATCCTTGTAGGTCTGCGGATCGGCTTTGACACCTTCCATGAACGCGCGCTTGTCGACACCGGCCAGATGGAACATGACCGAGGCGGCCATCATGTCTTCGCGGGCGGTTTTGTGGGTTGGCGCGCCTGCGCGGTGGGCTACATCGGCGTCGCCGGTGGCGTCGATCACCAACTTGGCCAGGATCGCTTCGCGCCCTGCTTTGGATTCAGTGATGATGCCGGTGATCCGGTCACCTTCCATGATCGGAGCGACGAATTGCCGGTGCAGCATCGGATGAACGCCTGCCTCTTCAACCAGCTTGTCGGCCACTAGCTTAAAACCTTCGCTGTCCAACTCATAGCTCAGCGACTGGCTCTCTGGTACGGCCGCACCCATGTCCTTGGCGCGGGTCTCGAACTCCATGCCGATTCCACCAGCTTCGACCGTCTGTTCATGGCGATACCAGGCGAAGCCCTCAACGCCCACGGCGGTGATGTTGCCACCCATGCAGCCGAAGCGGTCGACCAGCGACACCTCGACCCCGGCCCGAGCGGCGGCCAGCGCGGCGGCCAGCCCTGCCGGTCCTGACCCGACCACAAGAACGTCTGTCTGATGAACAACCGGTATTTGACGCGCGGGTTCCTGAATGGTTTGCATGGGTGCCCCCTGGAATTGGTATTTCAGTCACAATTGAAAACCCTGACTGGCGGGTCAATCAAAAAACCGACTGGCCCGAGGTCGCAAATTAACCAATGCATGATTGCCCCCGGCGGGGCTTTGGCATAAGCAACTTTGAAGTCCAAATTCACCTTCAAAGGTTCACCAATGCGCCTCAGCCGTTACTTTCTGCCCGTTCTCAAGGAAAACCCCTCCGAGGCCCAGATCGTCAGCCACCGGCTGATGCTGCGCGCCGGGATGATCAAGCAAGCTGCTGCCGGAATTTATTCATGGTTGCCGCTGGGTTTCAAAGTGCTGCGTAAGCTGGAAAACATCATCCATGAAGAGCAGGCACGCGCTGGCCACATCGCGATCCAGATGCCCATCATCCAGTCGGCGGACCTGTGGCGCGAATCCGGGCGGTATGATGACTACGGTCAGGAAATGCTGCGCATGAAAGACCGGCATGACCGGGATATGCTGTTCACACCGACTGCCGAAGAACTGGTCACCGACATCTTCCGCGGTCATGTGAGTAGCTACAAAGACTTGCCGCTGACGCTGTACCAAATCCAGTGGAAGTTCCGCGACGAAATCCGCCCCCGTTTCGGCGTAATGCGCGGACGTGAGTTCTATATGAAGGACGGGTACAATTTCGACCTGACCAAAGAAGACTCGCTGCACGCCTATAACCGCCATCTGGTCACATATCTGCGCACCTATGAGCGCATGGGTCTGCAAGCCATACCGATGCGTGCCGATTCCGGCCCTATCGGTGGCGACAACACGCACGAGTTCCTCGTTCTGGCCGATACCGGTGAATCTGAGGTGTTCTATGACAGTGCAGTCACCGATCTGACCTTTGGTGATCGTCAGATCGACTATGACAGTCACGAGCAGTGTCAGGCCATTCTCGAGGAGTTCACCTCGAAATACGCGCGCACGGATGAAACCCATGACGAGGCGCTGTTCAATCAGGTCCCCGAAGAGCGTCGCCGTGTGGCGCGCGGGATCGAGGTTGGTCAGATCTTCTACTTCGGCACCAAGTATTCCGAAGCCATGGGCGCAACTGTTCAAGGCCCCGATGGAAAGCCGGTTCCTGTTCACATGGGCAGCCACGGTATCGGCGTCAGCCGCCTGATCGGCGCGATCATCGAGGCCAGCCATGACGACAAGGGCATCATCTGGCCCGAAGGCGTGACTCCGTTCCATTGCGGTATCGTCAACCTGAAACAGGGTGATGACGAGGCCGACGCCGCCTGTAACAAGATCTACGGCGCGCTGACTGCGCTGGGCCTCGACCCGTTGTATGATGACCGTAAGGAACGGGCAGGGGGCAAGTTCGCCACTATGGACCTGATCGGTCTGCCCTGGCGTATCACCGTTGGCCCGCGCGGGCTGAAAAACGGAGTAGTTGAACTGACCTGTCGCCGTACAGGCGAAAGCGAGGAGATGTCCCCCGAAGCCGCCGTCACCAAGATCGCCGAGATCTATGAGCGCATCGCCTGATACCTCAGACGCGCCGCTAATCTCGGTCATCACCGCGACCTATGACCTGCTATCGCAAGGACGGCAGGACAGTTTTCGCGAGGTGATTGAGTGCATGGCGCGTCAGAATTGCGACTGGGCTGAGCATATCGTTCAGGATGGGGCCTCGACCGATGGTACGGTCGAGGTTCTACAGGACCTGACTGCGGACGCAGCTCGCACTCGGCTGATTAGCGAACCGGATACCGGTTTGTATGACGCGATGAACAAGGGGGCGCAGGCCGCGCGAGGGGAATATCTGTTGTTCCTGAACTCGGATGACTCGCTGGCATCCGACGACATTTTGAACATCGCCGCTGATCGGCTTGAAGCGACACAGCCGGATTTCCTGTTCGGCTCGACCCTGCGCCGGTTCGAGGATGGGTCGGAAAGCCGAGAGAAACGGATGTCGCTGACAGCGATTCTGCAGCGGATGCCGTTCTGTCATAACTCTGTGTTGCTGAAGCGGGATGTGTTTTTGGCGCTGGGCGGACATGACACTCAATTTAGCGTCGCGGCCGATTACGATCTGATGTTACGCCTTTTGACCGAAGGGTATCAGGGCGAGCGCATTGACGACCCGATATCCATGTTCTGGGGCAGGGGCGCTACGAGCGACGATGCCGCAACAGCGGAAGACTACGCCCGTGTCTGGATGAATTACTACAGCGGGTACAGGTCGGCCGATGGCCTAACACAGTCCGATTTCGCTCGATATTACCGACGCGGTCACATGCCCACGGCCCTGATCCTTGAGCGCTTGTTAAAGCCCGGCACGTCGGATGCCATCAAAGCCGCCGCGCGCCATAGTCTGTGGAAGACGACACGCCGATCCGTTCAGTTCTGGCGCAGCTTTTAGGCGCGTCAGGCTGTCGGTCGGGCGGTCAGAACATCTCCGTCTGCCTCATGGCCCCGTGCGACAACGACTGGACGGCCCAGCCGTCGCACCAAATCCCTGAACTCAAGGCCCAGAAAGCGCAGACCGCAAATCCGGTCTCCGGTAGTTTGATCGGTTAGGCACATCCGTCCATCCCGGAAGACCAGGCGATACCCCTTGTCGTTCAGGATGTCGGTCAGACCAGCCCAGCTTGCCGCGCTGGCAAAGATCGGAAGGATCGTTGCTCGCAGTAGAACTGCGGATTCACAATCCAGTTCTGTTGATGTTTGTCGGACCGAAAATGCGTCCGGTTGTTCAGTTTCAATTCGAATACTCATGAGCGACCCCCGCTCTAAAAAATGTATTCCCCCACAATCAGGGTGACAAAGTTTCCAAAAATAAGCAAAACGCGAAATAAAGTTGCGTTTCAAATGTTGCATTTTGAGTTCAGTTTGCCTCGCCATGCTCACATTGACTTCATACCTGAAACAATACCGGGCTGTCTGTGAAGAGCGTCACAACCGGGGGTATATTTTGGTGGCGGACGATCTCCTTAAATTCGTGTGACCGTTCGACCCGTGGCCCTACTGATTCGCATTTTCGAGGCTTTGAGAGTGAATTTGACCGCGCCGAAATTGCTGATAAACCGAGCAAAACGATGAAAGGGCCCGCGCTGTGCTGAGTTTCGCGACCGTCGTGTATTCCAAGGACTTTCCCCTGCTTGAACTTCAGGCGCTGTCTTTTGCCCGTTTTGTCGATCCGGACATGGTTTCGTCGATTCACGTGATCATGAATGACTGCGACGAAGATACGCTCAGGGCAAAAATCGAACCCCTTTTGGCTTCATACGGCCCACTGCGATCCAAGGTTCAGGTCCTGGGCGGCGATGACCTGTTGTTGCAGCCCGGTCAGTACGCGGGGCGATCCTTGTCGGATCGGATCATGATCGAAAATCGGTTTCGTATTCCCGGCATTCGCAGGCAGGGGTGGCGCGGGTCCAACGGGTATCGCAGTCAGCAAGTTCTGAAGCTGGGCGCCGCGCGCGTTGCGGCGTCCGAGAACATGGTTATCCTGGACACCAAGAACGTCTTTCTGCGCAGCTTTGATCCGACTGAGTTCTTTGCTGACAATGGTGCGGCGCGTATCGCTTTCATCGACGTCCAAAGCGATTACCACCGCAATTGGCTGGTCGAGAGCCTTGATGCACTGGGCGCGTCAGGTACCGACCTCAACGGGTTAAGGACCACGACATTTGCGACCCCTTTCGCGATGCGCCGATCCTTGGCCTTGGCGCTGTTGGACGAGATCAACGATCGGTATGGCTCGGTGCAGGCGTTGTTTGGATCGCGCAGGCGGCCGTCCGAGTTCATGCTGCTGAATGCGTTCTGCCTCAAGTCACCTGATGGCTATGCACCGTGGTTCGAGGACCACGCGCAATGCAATATCGGGCTCTGGCCGACCTATTCGCCCGAGGAAATGGCATCGCAGTTGGCGATGCTGGATGATCCCGCTGCATTGACGTTGGGTCTGCATAACCGCGCCTTGTCGCTGTTGCCCGGCGATCTGCGTGATCGTGTGTTTTCCGAGTTGGAAGACAGGGGTATTTGTACCCGACCGCGCGCCGAAGAGGTGCTAAACCGCGCGGCGACGCTGACCGGCTGACAACCGGCTTGACCATCCGGTGAAATGCCGAAAGGGTCGCGACAACAAAATAACCGGAGCAGGCATGGCCAGAACACCCCCGCCCTTTGCCCTATTTGAGTGGAAAATCGCGTGGCGTTACCTGCGCGCGCGCCGTGCCGAAGGTGGCGTGAGCGTCATGACGTGGATTTCCCTGATCGGGATCACGCTGGCCGTCTTTGCCCTGATTGCCACTCTGGCCGTCCGTTCTGGATTTCGGTCCGAATTCGTCGGCACTATTCTGGGCGCAAACGCCCATGTGACTGTGTACTCCGCCGGAGAGTTTGATGCGCAGGGGCGCGTTGACCGCACAATCGCGGAATATGAAGAGATGACCAGCCGGATCGCGCAGGTTCCGGGCGTGGAACGTGCGGCCCCGCTGGTCAAAGGACAGGTCCTGATTACCAATCGCGATCGCAGCAGCGGGGTCGAGGTCTTTGGTATCCGCCCCGACGACCTGCGCGATCTGCCCGGCGTCGCGCAAAGCGAACAGGCCGTCGGTGATCTGACCCAGTTTCAAGACGGAGAGGATGTGATTGCCATTGGGTCCGGTGTGGCGCGCAGCATCGGAGCGACGGTCGGTGACAGCGTCAAGCTGACCTCACCCAATGGGGTGAAAACCGCCTTTGGGACGTCTCCGCGCGTGAACGCTTATCAGGTGGTCTATGTGTTCTCGGCCGGGCGGTATGACATCGACCGCACCCGCGTGTACATGCCGTTCACGCAAGCTCAGAGCTTTTTCAACCGCGACGGTGTGGCCGACGAGATCGAAGTGATGGTCGAACGGCCCGAGGACTTGAACCCGGTTCTGATCCCGATTCTCGAAGCTGCCGAGGGGCGCAGTCAGCTCTGGACGTGGCAGGATGCTTCGGGCGGGTTTCTGCGCGCGCTCGAGGTGGAAGACAACGTGATGTTCATCATCCTGTCGATCCTCGTCTTGATCGCGGCGATGAACATCGTGTCGGGCTTGATCATGCTGGTGAAAAACAAGGGGCGCGATATCGGTATCCTGCGCACCATTGGCCTGAGCGAAGGGTCGATCCTGCGGGTCTTTTTCATCTGCGGCGCGTTCACAGGCATCATCGGCACCATTATGGGCGTGATCCTCGGCTGCCTGTTTGCCATCTATATCGACCCGATATTCTCATTCGTGAACTACGTCATGGGCGGCGGCGTCTGGGATCCGTCCATTCGCGGCATCTACTCCTTACCCGCTGAATTGCACCTTTCAGATGTTCTCAAGGCAATTGGGCTGTCGTTGGGGCTGTCGTTCATTGTCACCTATTTCCCGGCCCGCCGCGCGGCGCGGCTGAACCCGGTTGAGGCGCTGCGCTATGAATGATCTGACGATGCGGCTGAACGGTCTGACCAAGACCTACCTCAAGGGCACTCCAGGTGAGGTGCAGGTGTTGCGTGGGGTCGATCTGGAATTGCGCGCAGGTGAGGCAGTAGCTTTGGTCGCGCCATCCGGGGCAGGCAAATCGACACTGTTGCACATTGCCGGACTGCTGGACAAACCGGATGAGGGGACCGTAGAAATCGCGGGCCAGAATGTAGCGGGTAGGGGGGATCGAACCCGTACTGCGCTTAGGCGGCAGGACGTTGGGTTCGTGTACCAGTTCCATCATTTGTTGCCCGAGTTTACCGCGCTGGAAAACATCACCCTGCCGCAACTGGCTAACGGTGTATCTGACAAAGCATCGCAGGACAGGTCGATGACCCTCCTGGACCGCGTTGGTGTTGCAGCAAGGGCCGATCACCGCCCCGCCGCCTTATCGGGGGGCGAGCAGCAACGTGTTGCGTTTTGTCGGGCCTTGGCAAACAAGCCGCGCGTTTTGCTGGCGGATGAGCCGACTGGAAACTTGGATCCCGAAACCTCGGATCAGGTATTTGGTGCGTTGATGTCGCTGGTTCGGGATGAAGGGCTTTCAGCGTTGATTGCCACGCATAACATGGATCTGGCCGCGCGGATGGACCGAAAACTGCGGCTGGAGGCGGGCGTTCTTAAGCCAGTTGAGTGATGGCGACACCGGCCGCCATCACGGCGATGCCCCCGGCCCGTATCCATGTCAGCGGCGTGACCTGAGCACCAAACAGGCCAAAATGATCGATGGCCGCCGTGCTGATCAGCTGTCCCAGCAGAACAAAGAACACTGCGTTGCCGACCCCGAAATGGGGGGCAACATGCGTGATCGACAGAACATAAAACGCAATCAAAACACCGGCCAGCAACAAGTGTTTCGGGGCTTGGGCCACTTTGGATAGCGCTTCCATTCCTGGAAACAGCAGCATGACCAGGGCTGACGCCACGAACGCGATGGCAAACAGGACTACGCCGGCGGTTGTCGGGGACCCGATCAGCTTGCCCAGTGCGGCATTCAAAGCCGCCAGAATCGGAACGCCGATCCCGGCCGCCAGCATAATGGCTGCGTATTGTGTCATTGCCCGTATCCTCCCGCTTCGTTGATCTGGATCATTGCGCCAAGCCGCCCGGCGGGCAAGCCTGCAAATGTCAATCGTGACAGGAGGATGCGATGATCAGACCGATGTTCAGGGCCGTTTGTGCGAGTGTTGCTGCGTTGGCGTCTCCGGCCATGGCGCAGAACGTTGAAACCGGTGCCGAACTCTATCAGCATTATTGTGCGACTTGTCATGGGATCGATGCGACCGGGCATGGACCAATGGCTGGTGTGTTGGTGATACAGCCGACTGATCTGACCCTGCTGGCATCCAGGGATGGAGTATTCCCAACAGCCCGTGTTGTGGCGCGTATCGACGGGCGTGATCCCTTGGTCAGTCATGGCAGCCCGATGCCGGTTTACGGTCCTTATTTCGACGGGCAGGATACCACGATGAAAACACCCGATGGGCAGCCGATCCTGACCAGTCAGCCGATTGTGGATCTGGTGGCTTATCTGGAGACGCTGCAATAAGGCTTAGCCTTCGCGGCAAATCCCTTCGACCTTCGCTCCGCTCCACGGAATGACAACGGCACGCTTGCGCTGCGCGCCAGGCAGCGGTGACAAGTCGAAATGCGCGCCCAACATGTCATGCAAGCGCAGGGTCCGCGGTGCGGTAGGGTCCAATGCCCGGCAGCAGACGTATTCCTCGACGATCGCCCCCTGTTGTTCGAATCCATAGGATAAAAAATCCGGCGATGTCTGCAGGTCGAACAAGTACGGGTCCTTGCTTCCGCCATGTTCGGCGGCGGCTCGCAAGGGATGGTAACCAGTGGACTGGCGGTTCTGCCATTGCCAGACGTGGGTCAGTTCGTGTGCAAGCAACATCCCGGCAATCAGGTCCATCTGTTCTGGGAAATCGGACATATAGTCCTCAAGGTACCAGTCCTTGTTAAAATAGACCTTATTGAACAACGCAACAGCGGCGGGTTTCGCGGTTACGACCCCTTCTTCGGTTGGTGGCAGGATACGTTCCCGACAGGCCAGGCGCGGCCGGTCCTTGCGGTAAAACGTGATCGGCGTTACCGGCGCACCTTCGACAAGTCGCACGCGATCCAGATCCAGCGTGTCGCCTTGAACGGCACTTGCAAATGCGCGTTCCTGATCCGTCAAAGGGCGACCACAGGCAGCAAGCAAAATTAATAGCGTCATCAAAATACGAAAGGCCATAATCAAAGCCTAATGCGATGCGCCCGCGCTGCAACCCGTTTTCACAGGCTCATCGCCAAAACCCTGCTGATTTCGGTTAGCGACCGGCCTGATTGATCCATCCATGTATTAAAGGCCTCTTGCACCGCAGCCATTGCCTTTTTCGAAGTCGCGGGTTTATCAACCACCCCTTCGGCAACCAGCCGCGCGGTCACATCTTGCGAGAGGATAAAACTGTCACGCCCTGCAAATCGCATGGCGTATTGGGCCGACGCGCCGCCCAGACGCGACCCGCGCTTGGCCAGCATCGCCAACAGACCGACGTAGTTTTCGGATGGCCATCCTCCAAGCACCTGACCCGCGCCGCCTTCATTACGCAGTTCCAGCAGAAATGCGGCATTGTCACGAACGGTCGCGATCTTGGTTCCGTTGCGCACAATGCGGGTGTCCTGCAGCAAGGCGTCGAATATCTCATCATCCATGAAGGCGCAGCGTCCGACATCGAAACCGTCAAATGCGATTTCAAACCCGTCCCACTTGTTTTCGATGACCTTCCAGTTGAACCCCGCCTGAAAAATAGTCTTGGTAATAATCGACAGCCAGCGATCTTCCGGCATCTCAGCAAGCTCGGCCAGGCTTTTGGGTTTGCTCAATTTTTCATTCAACGCATCCGGGCCACCATGGCGATTGGCAGCCATTACAAATATTTCATCGAAATGATGCATCAATCATGTCCTCCACCGTTAAAGTTGCTTGTTGAACGCTTCGTTGCAAGGTCTCAAAGAGAGTGAGGTTTTGGACTTTTGGTGCGTCTGAGATCAAAAAAATGCAGAAAAATCGAACATCGAGCAAAGAAATGCTCGACAAAACAGGGGAATCGGGTTTCTGATTGACTCGTCAATCAAAGACCTGCGCCTGATATTTGTGTTAAGCAAAAACGCGCGCGATCAGTACAACGCAGCGAGTGGGGACTTGCGGCTTAATACAAGGCGAAAAATTCCGCCTTTGTTCAAAGTGTTCACTTCCCTTTTGCGGCCAATATTGTGCATGTTGCGACATGGTATTGTCGTCTGTCCAACCTTCCGGCGCGCACCTGTGCGCTGAGGTGGACGAAAAACAAAAAAAGACAGGGAGAATGTCGATGAAAAAACTTAGTGTCAGCCTGTTGGCTATGATGGTAGCCGGTTCCGCTTACGCCGCCGATATGGGTGCCGTGGACGAGCCGATCAAACTGGCGATCAACGAATGGACCGGTCAGCACGTAACGACCCAAGTGGCGGGCGAGATGCTGAAAGCCGCGGGTTACAACGTCGAATATGTGACCGCTGGTATGATGAACCAGTTCCAGGCAATCGCGGATGGCGACATCACTGCGACGCTGGAAATCTGGTCGTCAAACGTATCGGACGAATACGCCAAGAAAATCGACGAAGGCACCGTCGTCGAAATTGGCGATCTGGGTCTGGATGCCAAGGAAGGCATCGCTTATCCGGCGCACGTGGCCGATCTGTGCCCCGGTCTGCCGGCATGGGAAGCGCTGAAGGATTGCGCGCAGGTCTTCGCGACCGCTGAAACTCTGCCCGGTGGTCGTCTGGTCGACTATCCTGCCGATTGGGGTACGCCCGGCGCCGACCGTATGACCGGTCTTGAACTGCCGTTCAAAGCTGTGCCTGCCGGTTCCGAAGGTGCTTTGATCGCCGAATTGCGCGCCTCGACCGAGCGCAAGTCGCCGCTGCTGATCACTTTCTGGCAGCCGCATTGGGCGATGTCGGCCTATGAAGTTCAGTTCGTTGAATTGCCTGCCGGTGAAGAAGCTTGCTTTAACGACCCGGCCTGGGGACCGAACCCGAACGCCGTGAACGACTGCGATTTCTCGCCCTCGCGCATCTTCAAAGCCAGCTGGAACGGGATGGAAGAAAAATGGCCCGCGGCCTATGAAATCCTGTCCAACTATCAATTGGCGGTCGAGGACCAGCAGCCGATGATGGGCGCGATCGACGTTGACGGCGGTAAAGTCGAAGAAGTTGTCGCCGAATGGATGGCTGCGAACGAAGACAAATGGCGTCCGGTTGTTGACGCGGCAACGCAGTGAGTTCGCATAAGTGACTGACGCGAATACGCCAGCCATTACCTGCCAGAATCTCTGGCAGGTTTTTGGTCAAGGCGCAGACAAAGCCCTGACCGACGCGCTGTCTCGGTCAGGGAATGACGCAGACAAAGCCGCCGCCGATCTGCGCGAACACGGGTTCATCCCGGCCGTTCAGGACGCAAATTTTGAAGTCAAAGAGGGCGAGCTGTTCGTCATCATGGGCCTGTCGGGATCGGGCAAGTCCACACTGATCCGCTGTATCTCGCAATTGCTGCCGGGCACGGGCGGCGAAATCCGTGTCGACGGCGAAAACGTTATCGGCGCGTCGAAGAAAGCGCTGACCGAATTGCGGCGCAAAAAACTGGGCATGGTGTTCCAGCATTTTGGCCTGTTTCCACACATGACTGTTGCGGACAACGTGGCCTATCCACTGCGCGTATCGGGCGTCGGCAAAAAGGAACGAATGGCCCGTGCGCAAGAGGTCATCACTCTGGTCGGACTGGAGGGGCGCGAGGACAGCTACCCGCGTCAGCTTTCCGGTGGTCAGCGTCAGCGCGTGGGAATTGCACGGTCTTTGGCGGTGAACCCGGACATCTGGTTTCTGGACGAGCCGTTCTCGGCCCTCGACCCGCTGATCCGCCGACAGCTGCAGGACGAATTCCTGCGCATTCAGGCGACGCTGAAGAAATCCATCGTCTTCATTACTCATGATATCCAAGAGGCGCTGAAACTGGCCGACCGCATCGCCATCATGCGCGATGGCAAGATCGTCCAGATCGGAACGCCGACGGATATCGTATTGCGCCCCGTAGATGACTACGTGCGCGAATTTTCGAAAGACGTCGCCAAGGGTCAGCACGCCAAGGTTGCCTCGGTCATGCGGGACGAATCAGAACGTGGCCCGGATGATCCTGGCCTGACAACTTCGATGACCCTGGACGCCGCGTTGGCGCATTGCATGGAGCTTTATGAACCTGTTCCTGTACGCGATGAAAACGGCAATATTGTCGGCACGGTTCATCCTTCTGATCTTGCCGCCGCCCTTCAGGTGGATGAGACATGACTACCGTTTCAGACATCCCCAGTAACAACGCGGCCCAATTGACGGTTGGCGCGAAGGCGGCATTGATCACAGTCGTTGTCGGCGCGATTTGCCTTGCGTTGGAGGGTCTTGCGCCTTGGTTGGTCAAGTGGCCCACCGCTTGGGAATTGCCCGCGACTGAGTGGGTTGGCGCGTTTTTGGACTGGTTTCTGAACGGCATCAAACCAGCGATGCGGTTGCTTTCCGATTTGATGGCATATCCCATGAACGGGGCCAATTTCGTATTGGGTAATACACCATGGCCCATCCTCATCGGTCTGGTAACGGCACTGGGCTGGTTCCTGGGCGGATTGCCCATGGCGGCGTTGGGTTTCTTTGGGCTGTGTTTCGTGCTGGCCTCAGGCTACTGGGCCGAGAGTATGAATACGCTGGCGCTGGTTGCCGTTTCTGTGCCCGTCGCGTTAGTCGTCGGCGGTGCCATCGGCATCCTTGCCAACGAAGTGCCGCGCGTCAGGTCCTTTGTTCAGGCGGTGCTGGACGTAATGCAGACGGTTCCGACATTTGCCTATTTGACCCCGCTGTTGCTGTTGTTCGGCTTTGGTCCGGTCGTAGGGCTGATCGCTTCGGCCATCTATGCGGCCCCGCCAATGGCGCGCAACGTGATGCTGGGTCTGGAACGGGTCGAGCCCGAGATCAAAGAGGCCGCCATCATGTCCGGCGGCACGCGGTTTCAGCAGTTGTTTCAGGTCGAAATCCCCGCAGCGGCGACGCAGATCATGGTGGGCGTAAACCAATGCCTGATGGCCGCCCTTTCGATGGTCATCATCGCCGCCGTTATCGGCGGGTTCAACGATATCGGCTGGGAAGTTCTTCTGACCATGCGCAAGGCGCAGTTTGGTGAGTCGCTGATGGCCGGTCTCGTCATCGTGGTCTTTGCCGTGGTGATCGATCGGATGAGCGGTACGTTGGCGACCGAGCGTAAGCGCTATGATCCACGCGTTGTCTGGGCAGTTCTGGGCTTTACGGTCCTGTTTACCGCCGCCTTTTGGGCTTGGCTGCCGAACCCGTCCGAGTTGACCCTGCTGGACCCGATGGCTGAGGCTGTCGACAGCGGACTGACAGCGTTCACGCAGGCGAATGGTCCTTGGCTGGATGCTCTCAAGAACAACTCGTTGTTTTACGTGCTGTTGCCGTTGCGGATCGGACTGGATCAAGCTGTTCTGCCCTTCACATGGGGTTTCCAGTGGACAGCAGGGATGAGCTTTGGCCTTTTTGCTGCCGGCGGCGTCATCGCCGCATTGATGGCATGGCGCGGCCACCTGACAGGTGGTTTGGTTGTTCTGATCCTGATCGGAATGCTGGAAACGGGTATTTCAAACCTTCCATGGCCCTTCGTCCTGACCGGGGCGGCTGCGCTCAGCTATGTCGCGGGGGGCTGGCGTCTGGCGGCGCTTTCCGTTGGGTTGCTTTGCACCATCCTAGTGTCCGGCCTGTGGGAGCGCGCCTTGCTGTCGCTTTACCTCAGCGGTGCTGCGGTGTTTTCCTGCGCCATCGCAGGTGGCTTGATCGGCCTAGCCAGCGCCGTATGGTTGCCGGTCTGGAAGGTCGTTCGTCCGATCTGCGACATGCTGCAGACAATCCCGCTGTTCGTCTTCCTGATCCCTGTGCTGATGGTTTTCCAGATTGGCGAGTTCTCGGCCTTTCTGGCGATCTGTGCCTACGCCATTGTCCCGATGATCCGCTACACGAGGCACGGTTTGGTCAACACACCGGAAGAGATGATGGAGGCCGCAATCTCGAGCGGTGCGACCGAGTGGCAGATCATGCGCGACGTGCGCGCGCCATATGCTGCGCCGACGATCCTGCTGGGGTTGAACCAGACCATCCTTTATGCCTTTGCAATGCTGGTGATCGCGGCACTGATCGGGACCACCGGTCTGGGGCAGTCGATCTATCTTGCACTAGGGCAAGCGGATGTGGGTCTGGGCATCTCGGCCGGTGCTGCTATGGCGATTCTGGCGCTTGTTGCCGACCGTATCGTACAGGGTTTTGCCGAAGAACGGCGCAAAGCGCTGGGACTGTAAAATGGGGCAGGGGCGGCGCGTCCGCCCCTTTTGCCCTGCACTTGATCTTAGACAAAGACCGGACAGCGTTCGAGACGTAGACCGCGCGTAACACGTTCGGAGAACACGATGACCGGTTGGGCCTTCTTCCTCGCAGCACTGATTACCTTTCTTCTCAGCCACGCCATCACGGTAAGACCGGCCGTGCGCGGTCGGCTGATCGATATGTTGGGGCGCAGGGGGTATTTCGCTGCATATTCCGCATTGTCCCTATTGGTTCTCGCGTGGCTGATCGTCGCTGCAGCCCAAGCACCATATGTTGAGGTCATACCACCGTTTGCCATTTTTCGCTGGGCACCACTCTTGGTGATGCCGATCGTGTGTTGGCTGGCGGTTGCAGGCTTGTCGATCCAAAACCCGTTCTCTTTTGGCGGGATGGGGCGCCGCGCCTTCGATCCTGAAAAACCGGGCATTCTGCGGACAACGCGCCACCCTATTCTTGTCGCCTTGATGCTGTGGGCAGTGGCGCATCTGCTGGCCAATGGCAGTCTGTCACACGTGATCCTGTTTGGCCTTTTTGCCGGTTTTTCTGTCTTAGGCATGGCCTTGATCGACCGCCGTAAACAACGCGATATGGGTATGGAATGGACTCGGTTGTCCCGCAATACAGGTCGTCTGTCGCTGCGCGCGCCGCGTCCTTGGCCGCGCCCTTGGGTCTGGTTTGTTGCTATCATCATCTACATGGCCCTGCTTCATCTGCACGCGCCTGTGATCGGGTTGTCACCACTGCCGTAAAGCAAGAGAGTGGCCGCGCGAGTACTTGCGTGCTATCTGGAATGTCACAAATCTGTACTTAGGGGTCCTTAGATGCATCTGGCCTATGTCACTACCACCGACCGCGGCGCAACCGATCGTCTTTTAAGCGCGGTTGCCGAACACCTGCTCGCGAAAGGCGCGAGCCTTGCCGGAGTCGTGCAAACTAATACCGAATGCGCGGATAGCAGCAAGTGTGACATGGATGTTCGGGTTCTGCCCGAGGGAGAGACCATTCGCATCTCGCAATCCCTTGGTGAGCAGTCGCGCGGTTGCCGTTTGGATCCTGCTGCGTTGGAACAGGCCGTAGGATATGTGACGTCTTCGCTGGCCGATGCGCCCCAATTGCTGATCATCAACAAATTCGGCAAGCACGAGGCTGACGGGCGTGGATTCCGCCCCGTGATCGCCGAAGCTCTGGCACTGGATATTCCCGTCCTTGTTGGTGTGAACGGTCTGAACAAAGAAAAATTCGACGCGTTCACTGGTGGTGCTGCCGAACAGATCGCACCTGATCCAGAAAGCATCATTGCATGGTTCGACCGCGTCACTGCGCAACGTGAGGCCGCGGCCTGACAAAGCTCCCGTCGGGTAAGCTTCTGTTTTCCTGACTTGTTTCGTGTCGCATGTGCTGCAATCCTCTCTCTCGGAGGAGACAGTGCATGTGGACCAACTGGGCCGGAAACCAGCGCACGGATACGCCAATAGCGCGCCCGACGTCGATTGCTGAACTGCAAAATGAGATCGCGCGACCCCAAAGCCTGCGGGTCTTGGGTGCGGGGCATTCCTTTACGCCAATCGTGGCCGGTGGTGACCGGATCGTGGACTTGTCTGATTTGGATCTGCCAACGCTTGGTGATGCCCGGCAGGATCGGGTGTGGGTCAACGCCAATGCGCGGTTGCGGGATCTGTCACCGGCGCTGGCGGACAAAGGACTGGCATTTCGAAACCTTGGGGATATCAACACCCAATCGCTGGCGGGTGCGGCGTCGACTGCGACGCATGGGACCGGGCGGGACTTGCCGTGCCTTGCGGCAGAAATCACTGCAGCCCAGATGATCGGAGCAAGTGGAGATATTCTGACCACGGATGATATCCCGCTTGAGATGGTACAGGTCAGTTTGGGGATGCTAGGCGTTCTGACCGAAGCGCAGATTTCGGTCGTGCCAAAATACAACTTACGTCGTCAGGTTCAGCTTGCCTCGGTCGAGGAAAGTCTGGCCACGATGCACCAGAATTGGACGGAGAACCGGAATTTCGAATTCTTCTGCATCCCGTTTACCGGAAAAACTGTCGAGCTACGTCACGCCATCATCGATGCCGCCGAAAGCAAGGCACCGCGCGATTTGGATATGATCGCTGTAAAAGTACTGAAACTTGCACGCAGCGCGGGGCGGATCAGCGAGGGTTTGCGCCGTGCGATGCTCAAGCTACTGACGCTTGCGCAGTCGGACGAGGATTACGTCGGCGAAAGCTGGCGGGTTTTGTGTAGCGACCGGCATATTCGTTTCAAGGAAATGGAATACCATCTGCCGCCAGATGTGGCTGGGGATGTTCTGCAAGAGATTCTGACGCGCCTGCACCGCGACCATAAGGATATCTACTTTCCGATCGAGGTGCGCCAGACCGCTGGTGACACGGCCTGTCTGTCTCCGTTCCAGGGTGGGCCGCGCATTTCCATTGCCATCCACACCGACGCAGCCGAGGATCATAAACGGTATTTCGAAGCCATTGAGCCGCTATTTGTCGAAGCAGGGGGCCGCCCTCATTGGGGCAAGATGCACAATTTGACTTACAAAGACCTGTCCGTAATGTATCCGGATTTTGACCAGTTTTGTGCGTTGCGCGAACAGCTCGATCCACAGGGTAAATTTCTGACGCCCTCGCTTGCTCGGTTGTTTCGACCATGAACGCAGCAGCCCTGAAAGCTCTGTCAAATGCTCTGCGATCACACGGGGTCGACAAGCCCGTCGTCGTAGTGGACTTAGACTTGTTGGACGCCAATTGTGTTGTCGCGAACAGGGCTGCTGACGCTGGGCTGGCCCGCAGGCTGGTCGCCAAGTCTCTGCCCTGCCTTCCTTTGTTGGATTTCATTCGCGAGCGCATCTCGACCTCTGGCCTGATGACGTTTTCCGAACCGATGTTGCAGGCGCTTTTGACGGCCGAGCCCGATACGGACAATCTGATCGGGAAGCCCCTGCCTGTCAGTATGGCTGCAAGGCTTCTGACCACCAATCACGACGCGGCAAGGCGCGTTCAATGGTTGATCGACACACCAGCTCGGCTTGGGGAATATCTGGCGTTGGCTTCAGATCGCCAGACGTCACTGCGTTTGTCTTTGGAACTGGATATCGGCCTGCACCGTGGCGGGCTAAATTCTCAGAATGTCCCAGAACTTGCCCAACAAATAATGGCGCACCCATACGGGCAGCTAGCCGGGGTCATGGGGTACGAGGCGCATTTGGCGAAACTGCCCGGCATTCTGCGCAACCGCGCGGTTCGGGCCAGTGCAGATGCGTTCAACACAGCCGTCGCCGCTTTGCCGCGTGACGAGGATGGGTTGTGTCTGAACACAGGCGGCAGCCTGACCTTTCAATCCTACCTTGCCGAGGGTTCAGCGAATGAAGTGGCATTCGGCTCGGTCCTGGTAAAGCCCGGCGATTTTGACCACGCCACGACGCAGGCGTTTGACCCAGCCGCGTTCATCGCGACACCGGTTCTGAAAGTAATGCCGGGAAACGCATTGCCGGGTCTGGAGTTCTTGCCGCGACAAAAAACGGATATTGCGATCTTTGGCGGCCACTTCCTTGCCCAGCCGGTTTTCCCAGCAGCGTTTGGCTACTCAGCGGTCTTTGGCCGTTCAAGCAATCAGGAAGTGTGGACAGGTCCACGTTCGGCAGAGGTATCGCCGGGCGACATCGCACTGCTTCGCCCTGATCAAAGCGAGGCTGTGCTGAATCAGTTCGGCACCATTCTGGCCGTCCGAGGCAGGCAGGTGGTTAGTGAATGGCCATGCCTGCCTAACTAGGCGTCGGTTAATCTGCAAACACGGCTTCGGCGGCGCGGCGCGCCTCGGGGTCGCGTTTGATTTCTTGGTTGTAAGGAAGCTCGGCCAGTTCGGGCACCGACTGACGCAAGATCGCCGCGTTCATCTCTCCGTTCCGGCGTAGGGCAGGAGTAATGCCCATATTGCGCGAGATCAGATATCTGTCATTGAACGGATTGAGCGTAAAGTGACGCGGCATCCCGTTCAGCCCGGCACCCATTGTGTTTGGAAGGATGTTCTCAAGAAATGATAGGTCAAACGCGTTGCGGTGCGTTTCCGGTGGCAGTGTGTCAGCTAAGTCATCACCTCACGTTGCCAATGGACAGCGGGTGGAATGCCATCATGCGCCCTTAAGCGCAGGTGCCGCACCAGATCTGGAAATCGAAACGCATCCTGCCCTTTCCACTGATTTGCACGGTTCATGTCCTTGACACTTCCACGCACCGAGATCTCGGCATCAGGCAGGAATTCGTGTGCCGCCAGTTCACGATACCCCATGGTCGACGTATGTCCGCCCGTTCGAAGCCCGAACAGCTTTTCCTCGAGGCTCAGTTCATCCGACGGGCCGTGTTCTTCAGCCAGCTTCATGCTATCTATCCGTTCGGGCTCAAAAACCAAGCTTCTGTCCAATTTTCTGGGCAAGCAGACAATCCAGCGATGACAGATAGTTAATCCGGTGCGTATAAAACGCACTGACATGTTCAAGGTGCTCCTTGGCCGACGCGACCAGTGCCCGGCTGTCATACCCACCGGTAATCGGAATGGCGGACCGGAAAGATCGCGCAAGTGCACCAGCTGTCGCCCTGAGACGTGTCACTATTTCTGATGCAACAGTGTCAATATCTGCATCTGCGGTAAACGGCGCGTCCGATTGGGGCCAATGGCGATATTGCTGATACCGGTCCAGGGTCAGCGAATGACTTGGTCGGGCCAGCCGAAGATCGCGGTCAGCAGTGAAGCCTAAAGAAAAGTTAGTTGCCCCCGACATGACGTCCTCGACCCGGATATAGCGACCTGGCTCAATGGGTCGGTCCAGCGCCAAGAAAAGGTGATGAGCCGATTAGGCCCGTCTTAGGGTAATAGAAAAAGGACAATTCCAGTGTAGGATCGAAGTATAGCCTTTGTTCCCGCCCGAGCCTGCTGAATATGACAAAAGCGCCCGGCCAGGTTTTTAAGCCAGTCTTCCAAATCGCGCCAAGTCGGACTGGCACCAAGATCGACCAGTGTATCGCCTGCTATGACCGTTCCGGTGTCGACCGCGATCCCCAGAATCAACAGCTGTAGGCCAGCGTCGGCGCAATCGCGTAGCGTTCTGCCAAGGTCAACAATTTGCAACAGAGCCTCGCAATCGAAGGCCAGTGCAAACGAAAATGCTTGGATCGAGGGATCTCTATGTGATTGGAAAGTGGTGGGCGACCCTGGAATCGAACCAGGCGTGCGTCTCCGCGAGGGAGTTACAGTCCCCTGCCACACCTTGCGGCCTGTCGCCCACTGTCAGGCGTTGCACCTGACGTGGAGGCGTGATTACTAGCGCCTTGAAGAAGCGTCAACAGGAAAATTTGGCTTTGACGCAGGAAACCGAATTCCCGGCCCGGAGGCCCAAGAAATGAAGAAACCCAAGTGGGTCGTTGAAAAGGAACAGGCGCGCAAAGCTGCGGCGTCTGAAACCGTTTGGCTGTTCGGTTTGCATGCCGTTCGGGATGCTTTGATGAACCTGAACCGGCAGAAACTGAAACTGATTGTGACGCGGAACGCACGGGATAAACTGGCAGAAGCGATTGAATTTGCAGGGATTGAGGCCGAAATGGTCGATCCGCGAAAATTCACCGCGCCCATTGATCCCGGTTCAGTCCATCAGGGGGCTGCACTTGAGGTCAAGCCGCTGGATTGGGGCGGGCTGGCTGAAAATTGCATTGGGCGTGAGCATCCCAGGGTCATTTTATTGGACCGTGTTACCGACCCGCACAATGTTGGGGCGATTCTTCGCTCGGCCGAAGTGCTTGGAGCCAGTGCCGTGATCGGTACGCGGCACCATTCGGCGCCGGAGACGGGCGCGCTGGCCAAAACCGCGAGTGGAGCACTGGAGCGTCAGCCCTATCTGCGCGTGCGCAATCTGGCGGATACCATTGTCGAGCTGCAGAACATGGGCTTTCTGGTATTGGGTCTGGACGGTGAGGCCGAACAAACCATCGAGACGGCGTTGGGCGGCAAACTGGATCAACCTGTCGCGTTGGTTCTGGGGGCCGAAGGTCCCGGCCTGCGGCAAAAGACCAAGGAAACTGTCAATCAACTGGTGAAAATCGACGCATCCGGTGGGTTTGGTTCTCTTAACGTCTCAAATGCTGCCGCAATTGCCTTATATGCTTCAAGGCATCGATAGACAGGAGAGAGCCATTACCAGCCCGACCAAAATCGCTACTTGCTGTTACTGCGGAACGCGCGCTGCGTTGGTTCTGAAAGGGAAGCAACGCCACGAACTCAGCTGCTCTAGCTGTGGGGCCCCTTTGCATGACCTCAAGATGGTTCCCAAGCGCAAGCTGAGCAATGACAAGCCAAAGCGCGACAGCTACAAAACCGCTACCGCATACAAGTCCAAAAAGAAAAAGAAGAAAAAGGGGATTTTTGCGCGCGTCATTGATGAAGCATGGGATGTGGTCGAGGATATCTTTGACTGACGCGGGATAAAGCGACACGAGCGTTCACAACCGCGTTAATAGGGGTGTTTCGCGCGACAAAAGATTGCATTTTGGTACCCTGAATTTGTAATCCTGAGCATGTGATGCCAATCAAACGTTTCATACTTGGCGCGATAGCCGCCGTTGCCCTTCTTTCTGCCGCCCAAGCACAGGACATGCCCGTCTTCTATGAGGCGGACGGTGCCGTCATGGCCGGCTACGACCCTGTCTCATATTTTCTTGAGGAAACGCCGGTCCGCGGATTGCCAGAATATTCTGTGATCTGGAAAGGGGCCGAGTGGCATTTCGCCTCGGCCGAGAATCGCGATCTGTTTGAAAGCAATCCTCGCGCCTTTTCCCCTCAGTTCGGGGGCTACTGCGCCTATGCCATGGCGCAAGGTATCTTAAAAAGCACCGATCCGATGCTTTGGGACATGGTGGAAGGCCGGCTGTACCTGACCCACTCGCCTGAGATTGAGCAGCTCTGGCGTGGAGATCGTGCAGAATACATTCACATGGCCGAGGAAAACTGGCCTGTGGTGCTGTATCAAGACTAGGCGAATTTCCGCCTTCTTTGGGCTGTCATCACAAAAATGCGACGCCCCTCTTTTTTTCTCGGAACTTATGCCTAAATGTCACAGTGACCGCGGAACGGAACTGCCGCGGGTCATTTCACTGTCCCTCGTTCCAACAACTGGCGCTCAGGTTCGACCTGAGCGCTTTTTTCTTTGCTGCGCCAAGTCTAGGGTGCCCGCATGCCGAATTACACAGACCCATTCCTGAAAGACATCCTGCGTCGCACCAAGGTGATTGCTGTCGTGGGCGTTTCGATGAACCCGGTGCGGCCCAGCTATTATGTCGCGCGGTATCTTTCACTTAAGAGATACACGGTGATCCCGGTGAACCCAGGTCATGCCGGGAAAGTACTTTTCGGGCAGACCGTTCGCGCGTCATTGTCTGAGATTACTCAGCCGGTCGATATGGTTGACATCTTTCGCCGTTCCGAAGCTGTTCCGTCAATAGTCGACGAAGCACTGTCTTCTTTTCCCGACCTACGCACGATCTGGATGCAGATCGGCGTTGAACACCCCGAAGCCGCAGCCAAAGCACAGGCGCGCGGCGTGGATGTGGTGATGAATCGCTGTCCTAAAATCGAATATCAGCGCCTGTTTGGCGAGCTGCGCATGGGTGGATTCGCGACCGGAGTGATTTCTTCCAGACTGTGAAGGTTAGCCGCCGACATACGGCAGCAATTCCCCGTATTGTTCCTGGCGGCGCTTTTCCAGAACAACGCTTCGGGGCACCCACTCATACTTGGTGTCTTCCACCAAGGGCGACCAGAACAGAACACCGCCGTACCGCCATGGGTCCAGCACCACGCCGTCATACATCGTCTCGCCCTTGCGGCTGATGATGGCTGTGCTGTGGTCGATTCTGAACTGGTTGTCCGCATTTGCTATCGCACGGTGCAAGTCCAGCGTCCGGAAGTTCTCTTGCTTCAGCCGACGTTCGATATCCTCGGCCCAATGCCAGCACAGCCCACGCGGGCGTAGACCCTTGTTGACCTTGGCATTGTGGATCAGCGGAGGGTCAGTGATTTCGTATTCCTGAACCAACTGCGCGGTATAGGAATAGGCGATGCGGGCTGCGCGGTCAGCTTCTTCGGGGTCGATGTCGGGACCAAGGCTGCGGATTTCCGTTGCCAGTCGTTGAACTTCATCACCTGTCGAGCGCGGCGGTGCCGAACACGCGGTAATCATCACAAGCGAAAGCAAAGCCATTACACTGGCC
The DNA here is from genome assembly GCF_059610905.1 of Ruegeria sp. CDSC002. NCBI lineage: Bacteria > Pseudomonadati > Pseudomonadota > Alphaproteobacteria > Rhodobacterales > Roseobacteraceae > Ruegeria > Ruegeria sp. CDSC002. The sequence continues at coordinate 163,655 of NZ_JBXWOM010000003.1, read as the reverse complement.
AGAGCCCTGGTCATTCCCGCGTTCCTCGGTCGGTCCCACACTGGTCCCTGACTATACAGGGCAGGGCGGCAGGACGGAACCCGCGCTTAGGTCTTTGGGCGTGATGCCTTTTCCGCGATTCCGCTTGTGCCCTGGCGTCGGGCCAACTCGGCCAAAACGTCATCCAGCGCCACGTCCCGCGCGGCCAGCATGACCAACAGGTGATAGAGGACATCCGCAGCCTCGGCGGTCAGCTTGTCCTTGTCGCCTTTGACGGCTTCGATGATGGCCTCAACAGCCTCTTCCCCGAACTTCTCGGCACATTTCTCTGGCCCCTTGGCCAGCAGTTTTGCGGTCCAGCTAGAGTCGGGCTCGGCACCTTTGCGGGTCTTAATCGTCGCGGCCAGATCGTGTAGGATGTTCATATCAGCCTCATGGGGATGCCAGCCGCAGCCATGTGTTCTTTGGCCTCGCGGATGGTGTATTCGCCGAAATGGAAGATCGAGGCCGCCAGCACGGCACTGGCCCCGCCTTCTGTCACACCTTCGACCAGATGATCCAGGTTGCCTACGCCGCCAGAAGCAATCACCGGCACGTCCACCGCGTCCGAGATCGCGCGGGTCAGCGGCAGATTGAAGCCTGCCTTGGTGCCGTCGCGGTCCATTGAGGTCAAAAGGATTTCGCCAGCCCCTTTGGCGACAACGGTTTTGGCGAACTCAAGCGCGTCGATACCGGTCGGCTTGCGGCCACCGTGGGTGAAGATCTCCCACTTGCCTGGGCTGGTTGTTTTTGCGTCGATGGCACACACAATACACTGGCTACCGAACTGATCGGCAGCTTCTGCGATGACATCCGGGTTGGCGACAGCGGCCGAATTGAAGCTGACCTTGTCGGCGCCAGCCAGCAACAGCGCACGCACGTCGTCCTTGGTGCGGACACCTCCGCCGACGGTCAGCGGAACAAAGCATTGTTCTGCCGTGCGCTGAACCACATCGAACATGGTGCCACGATTTTCATGGGTGGCATGAATGTCCAGAAAACAGATCTCATCCGCGCCTGCTGCGTCATAGGCTTTGGCCGACTCTACAGGATCGCCCGCGTCACGCAGGCCAACGAAATTGACACCTTTGACAACACGGCCATCGGCGACATCCAGGCAGGGAATGATACGGGTTTTCAGCATACCGGCGTCCTTTGTTGGCGCACCTGTATCGGCAAAACCCCGCCTTTTCCAGTACCGTTAGGGCGCGTTGCGGAAAATGGCGGGGTCAATCATTGGCTAAGATCTTGCGCCGGTTCTATTGCTTGTTGTCCTTTAGCAATTTGAGCGCAGACAGAAGATTGGCCTTGTCGTCCGTCCACGGCTCACCTCCATCCGAAACCACGGCCTTCCATTTTCCGCTCTCGACAAAACTGTCGATCTTAGACTGGTCTTGGCTGGCAATCATCACATGGGATTCGTGCGCGCCAAGTTCATTGCTGTCCGGCTCGATCTGATGAAACTGACTGGCGGTATGAAGCCCAAGCTTGCCTGCAATGCGCGCCAGCGGGTCAACTAAGTCGTAGTAGCGATTGGTGATGTGGAAAACCAGAATCCCGTCATCAACCAGTCGATCCATGTACATCCGCACCGCTTCTTCAGTTGTCAGATGCAGGGGGATTGCGTCAGAGCTGTAGGCGTCCAGAACGAGTACATCGAAGGTATAGTCTGTCTGCGCCAGGACGATACGAGCGTCACCAAGATGCGTTGGCGAATTTGGTGCACATTCCGAGATGTAGGTGAAAAGGGATGGGTCGCGCGCTACTTGATCCACCATGGCGTCGATTTCAAAGAAGGCCCATTCCTGCGATGGAAGTTTGTAGCAGGCCAAAGCCCCAACTCCGAGGCCGATAATACCAATGCTGTCGGCGTCACGCCCGAAATCGGATGTTATGACCTGAGCGATCGGACCGTTGGGGTAGAAGTATGACTTCGGCGTTGGTTTTTCGCCAAATTCTGACTCCAATTGCAAACCGTGCAGAGTGGTCCCGTTTTGATAAATTCTCAGACCCGATTCCGAGTAGACCCTATGGGTTCCAAAGAAGCTCCGATCCTGAAGCAGCGAACCCTTATGTGGCCAAAGGACCGGCAGCATCAGCGCCGCGATGATGGCGACGATACGTGCAGGTTGACTGCGAAACAGGATCAATGCACCCAGCAGCATTGCGGTTGCTACAAGTGCACTCAGAGGCCCGTCTGCAATAAGATCAACTCCATCGATCATGCCGAACAGAAGGAGGATCGGGTAGCTGACAATCAGACCAATCGCCAGGTTTCTGGGCGTAACTGTTCCTTTTCCTATCAAGAGCAATCCGCTGGCCAGGAATAGTGTCAGCTGCGCCTCGACTTCTTGGGCAAATGCCAAAGGGGCAAGGATTGAATTGAACAATCCACCGAATGCGCCGCCTACCGACAGCGCGATGTAGAACACTGTAAGCTGTTCTGCTGGCGGCCTCATTTCGTAAAGCAACCTGTGCGCATACAGGGCGATTACGAACAGTACGGGAACGTACAACAAAAAGACGATTGGGCCCGAATGGTGGCCGATTTTGTTGGACAGCAAGACTACACCTGTCGCCAGTGCCAAAATCATTGGAACGTGTAGAGATTTCGCACTTAGTCTTTTCAATTTCGCAAAGGCGAAAATGAAGGAAAGAAGGTAAGTTGCCAGAGGCACAACCCAGATAAGCGGGATTGAGCCCAGATCTGTGCTGGCTTTCGTGGTAAATGACAGCATCAGAGATGAAGGTACAAAGGCGATCACAATCCAGGTTGCAATCTGCTTCATTTTTGGGGTGCTCTTCGCGATATCAGCTGCGATCGGCGCAATGACGCTGCTCGATCCGCGCAGCGCTATAAGGCCACTTATCGCCATTAACCCACCGAAGATGACAAACCCGATGGACCAAATTTTACTGGTCGCACTGGCACCCAAAAGGGGGTCTGCCAGCAAAGGAAAAGCCAAAAGAGCCAGCAGGGAACCGACGTTACTTGCGCTGTATAGGAAATAGGGGTCGTCTGCCGAAGGCCCACCGGACCGTGAATACCACGCCTGAAGCAATGGCGCATTCGCAGAAAGAACCGCAAATGGCAGGCCGACACCCAGGGCAAACAACTTAAGGGTTTGCAGCGCGGTCGAGCTGGATGCGTCATAACTCCAGCCGTCGCTAATTGAGAGGGGCAGGTATGTCAGTGCAGCCGCCCAAAGTGCCAGGTGAGTCACAAGCTGCCAGCGCAAGGGGATCCATTTCGTCAACACATGGGCGTAAATGTAGCCAACGATCAGAACCACCTGAAAGAACAGCATAGCGGTCGTCCAAACCGCAGGAGCGCCACCAATTTGCGGCAAGACCAGCTTGGCAAACAGGGGCTGAACAAAAAACAATAGAGAAGCGCTGACAAAAACTGTGGTGCAAAAGCTGAATATGATCGCAATTCTGAACCAAGAATTGTTCGAATATTCTGTGCTGGTAATACTCACGGTGGAATTCCCTGCTCGAGTTCTTTTGCGAACTGCTACAGGCGAATTAAGACGAAGTTTGGGCCAAGCTGGGTAAAATATCTGTCAGAATGGGTTATTGTTCTCGAATACGGGACGGTCTGCGCGGGTTTCAAAGTTGCGAGGGGTCGAGTGCGTGGCAAGGCTTCGCCGATGCCGGAGATGTGATTGCAAGTTCGCGAAAAGCTGAGACAATTTGGATGAAATTTACAGAAGGAAACCCGATATGCGAAATCTGATATTGGCAACAATTTTGACTTTTGGAGGGGCGATGTCTGCCATGGCTGACGACATCATCAAAGTAAACACGAACAAATCGGTGCAAGAGGCGTTGGACGCGCTAGAAGCTGCCGTTGGCAATGCGGGCGCGACCGTCTTTGCACGCGTCGATCATGCAGCTGGTGCGGAAAAGGTCGGTCTGACCATCCCCGCCAATCAGGTTCTGATCTTTGGCAACCCGGCACTGGGTACGCCCGCGATGCAGATTGATCCACGTGCCGGGCTTTTCCTGCCGCTCAAAGTGCAGGCATACGAAGACGAGACCGGGCAGGTCTGGCTGGCCTATGAGGACCCGAAAGAGACGATGGATGAGCTCGACGAAGTCGAGAAATCACCTGTCATCGAAAAGATGCGCGGTGCGCTTGCAAAACTGACTTCGGTTGCGGCCGAGTGATCAGCTTAAGGCGCGAATGGCCTCGGAAAGGTCAATCGCGCCATCATAAAGCGCCCGGCCCGAGATCGCGCCGTCCAATGCCACGCCACAATCACGCAGGGCGATCAGATCATCCAGCGAACTGACCCCACCCGAGGCGATGACCGGGATTGACACCGCACGGGCCAAATCTGCCGTTGCCTGGATGTTCGGCCCCTGCATCGCCCCGTCGCGATTAATGTCGGTATAGATGATGGCCGCAACGCCTGCGTCCTCGAAACTGCCGGCCAGATCGGTGACCTTCACGTTGGTCTCTTCGGCCCAGCCCTTGGTGGCCACCATGCCGTCGCGCGCATCGATGCCGACAGCAACTTTGCCCGGAAATTCCTTGGCAGCTTCACGCACCAGATCGGGGTTTTCGACCGCCACGGTGCCCAGAATCACGCGCGCCAGACCTTTGTCGATCCATGTCTCAATCGTGGACATGTCGCGAATGCCACCGCCCAACTGCGCGGGCACGTTGCATTCTCTCAGGATCGCTTCAACCGGGGCGGCGTTGACCGGCTCACCCGCGAAAGCGCCGTTCAGGTCGACGAGGTGAAGCCATTCACAGCCTGCCTCGACAAAAGCACGGGCCTGTGCCGCCGGGTTTTCGTTGAACACCGTTGCCTTATCCATTTCACCACGCAGCAGGCGTACGGCCTGTCCGTCTTTGAGGTCGATGGCGGGGTAGAGGATCATGTCAGGCGGCCCTATATCTGATTTGTTCGCGCGGGATATCGCACATGCGGGGCAGGGGATGCAACGCGACGCCAAGTCAATCTTGCCGGAATTGCCCAGCCGGGCCAGACTGAGCAGAAATAAGGGAGGAAATCATGAAAACATTCACACTTGCAGCCGGGTTTGCGGTATTGGCCAGCGCTGCTTTTGCGGCCGATCCGGTTGACGGTCTTTGGAAGACTCAGCCCGGGGATACCGGTGGGTATCTACACGTTTCGATTTCGGAATGCGGCAGCGCGATTTGTGGCACCATCGACACCGCCTTTGACAAAGACGGTAATGAGCAGCTGGCGTATGAAAACCTCGGCAAGCAGATCATCTGGGATATGGTGCCCGATGGCGGCGGCAGCTATAGCGGCGGCAAGATCTGGGCCCCGGACCGGGACAAGACCTACAGCTCGAAAATGACGTTGGACAGCCAGAACAAGCTGACCGTCAAAGGCTGTGCTGTGGGCGGTCTCGTGTGTCGCGGGCAGGACTGGACGCGGGTTCAGTAAACACTCAGGGCGTCCAGGTCAGGAAGTTCCCGATCATCCGCAGGCCCAAATCCTGACTTTTCTCAGGGTGAAACTGCATCCCAACCATTGTGTCGCGGCCGATCACGGCCGTGACCTCCTGCCCATAATCCACAAAGGCCAGACGCTGCGCCGGATCGGTGACACGGAAATGATAGGAGTGCACGAAATAGGCGTGATCGCCTGATTGCACCCCGGCAAAGACCGGGTGCTCGCTTTCCAGAACCAGATCGTTCCAGCCCATATGCGGTACTTTCAGCGCACTATCTGACGGCTCGATCCGCACCACATCGCCTGCAACCCAGCCAAGACCGTCGGTCTCGCGATATTCGTGACCCTTGGAGGCCATCAATTGCATGCCGACGCAGATGCCCAGAAAGGGGCGGCCTTTCTGTTCGACGGCCTCGACCATCGCGTCGTAGATGCCTTTGTGCCCGCGCAGCTCATTCGCGCAGGCGGGAAAAGCGCCGTCACCGGGTAGAACCAGCCGGTCCGCACGGGCAACCACCTCCGCGTCCGAGGTTACGACAACTTCACCCGCGTCCATCTCGCGCGCCATGCGCTGAAACGCCTTTTCGGCCGAGTGCAGATTGCCACTTTCGTAGTCGATAATGGCCGTCAGCATCTACAACGCGCCCTTCGTGGACGGAATCGCGTCCGCCTTGCGCGGATCGGTTTCGACCGCCAAACGCAACGCACGCGCGACGGCCTTAAACGCGGCCTCGGCGATGTGGTGGCTGTTGAAGCCGTGCAACTGGTCGATGTGCAGCGTGATGCCGCCGTGGGTGCTGAGCGCCTGAAAGAACTCGCGCACCAATTCGGTGTCAAAGTTGCCGATCTTGGGTGTCGGCAGGTCCACGTTCCAGATCAGAAATGGACGCGCGGACAAGTCCAGAGCGCAGCGTACTTGCGCGTCATCCATGGGCAGGTGGCACTCGCCATAGCGTCGGATACCCTTCTTGTCGCCCAATGCCTGTGTCAGCGCCTGACCCAGTGCAATACCGGTATCTTCGACAGTGTGGTGGTCGTCGATGTGGTAATCACCCTTGGCGCGGATCGTCATGTCGATCAGCGAATGGCGCGCAAGTTGGTCCAGCATGTGATCGAAGAACCCAACACCGGTTTGGTTGTCATAGGTGCCGGTTCCGTCAAGATTGACCTCGACCGAAATCTCGGTCTCGGCGGTTTGACGGCTGATCTTTGCGCTGCGCATGGGCGAATTCCTTTTGCTACAGGCGCGCTTATAGACGGGGATTGGTCGGCTTATCCAGACCAAGCGTTGCTTTCACTACAATCTGTTGCAGGGGATTGCGCCCGGTGACGTGCCATGCCAGCCTGCCGGAAACTCAATCAACAGGTCCAAAACATGTCCACCTGCGTTTTCATTCAGATCCGCTGCACACCCGGCACCACCTATAAGGTCGCCGAAGAGATCGCGCTGCGCGAGATTCACTCCGAGCTTTACTCGACCAGCGGCGAATATGACCTGCTACTCAAGCTCTACATCCCTGAAACCGACGATGTCGGTCATTTCATCAATGAAAACCTGCTTGTGATCCCGAATATCGAGCGTTCGCTGACCACTATGACCTTCAAGGCGTTCTGAGTCAGGCCGAAGCGTCGGACACGGAACCTTGTGGCGCGGCACATGCCAAAATCGCGCCATTGCGCGCCTGCTGATCAGTTGTTCCTGCCCGGAGCAACTGATGCACACCGAACAATACCATCAGCGGAATGCCAAGCGAGACCAGATAGTTTTCTCCGGCCAATTGCGACCAAACCACACCGAAAGCGCAGACAATCAGCAAAACGGCAGAGTGCGTGTTTCTCTGTTTTGTCCCATTGGTCTGATAGTTCAGGAATCCGTTCGTTCTGAACAAGGTCAAAACGACACCCGTCAAGAAAACGCTCATAATAACGAGGGTCGCGATGTTCCGGGTCAAAATCGTCGCCGTGTCGCGATAGCCAAGCAAGATCAGGCATTCGATCAGTGGCGTGATCGCCACCATGAAGAGATTGATACCAAGTAAAATGGGCTGTGGACGCAGCGTTTTCCTGACATAGGTAACGCAAACCGAGGCGGCCAGAACCGTGCCGATCCACCCGGCCAATCGCATATCATCCGTGGCCCGAAACAAAAGCATGAAAACTACGCCCGGCAGATTCTCAAACATCTCAAGCAGCAATCGCTTTTGGGTATCGCTGGGCATTCTATAGATTTCCTTTTTGTAAATGCGCTTTTGGAATGTCGAGTGTGGGGTAAATTTACCCCAGTTCGAATGTTGTGATGCCGTAAATCCGGTCCAGATCAATATTTGGTGCGTGGCTGGAATACATGCGACCTGTTTCGAAGACTTTGGTCAAACCCAACTGTTGCGCCATTGCCATAGCATGCGCGTTGGGGTTGGGCATGTCGATGAAGACCTCCGCATCCATCTGATCGGCGGGAAGTGTAGCCAGCAGTGACATTAAAAGGGCTTGTGCGATCTCGGGATTGTTCGCAAATAGGGGGCCGACCTTGTACCCGCTCAAACATCGCCGCAGGGTTGCATAGCCCTTGATCTGACCATCTTCTTCGAACACGCGAGAGACGTGGCTGGGCGCACCGAGCCAGGCGTGAAGGAATGTGTCGCGCGGGGCAGGGAACAGGCCCCGATCATACGACCTCAGATCATCTGACAGGGCGCTGAGGGGTGTGATCTGATCGTGAAGGGACCGGCCCAGTTGATCTAGGATTTTACCCACCGTGCCCGAGAAGCGGTAATTGTCATAGGCCAGCTCGAACCCGAATTTTCGATAATTGTCCTGCTGTTCGACGACACCGTCCATGCCCATGTTCCGGTGCTGGCAATGCGCCTTGACCGCCTCGGCAACCTGCAGCCCATATCCCGATCCGCGATACTCGGGTTGCACGATATAAAAGCCTAAAAACGAGTAGTTATTGTCATAATTCACAGCAGAGGCCGATGCGATCATCTGCCCATCCAGGAAACCGCCCTTAAACCCTTCGGGGTCGGAACCGCGAAAGCAGACCGCGTCGTGTAGCCCTGGGTTCCAGCCTTCCTGGCCGGCCCAATCGACGGCCGTTTGTACTTCGTCTTCAGTCAAAGCGCGAATAACGTATTCTGGCATCAGCGCACCTCTGTTGTGATTGCGTGCCATTCGAGAATGCCGCAACACCAGACAAAGAACCAGCATGTTCAGAGAGGTTTGTATCTGGAGCGGGCGAGGCGATTCGAACGCCCGACCCTAACCTTGGCAAGGTTATGCTCTACCCCTGAGCTACGCCCGCATCAGATACATATTTTCGACCATTCGGTCTCTCAATGGAGCGGGCGAGGCGATTCGAACGCCCGACCCTAACCTTGGCAAGGTTATGCTCTACCCCTGAGCTACGCCCGCGCCGTTGAGTGAGGAGGGGTGTATTAATTCCCAAGCAGGGCTTCAAGCGGAAAAAACAAAAAAGAGGAAAATTCTTTGCGACGGAAACGCGCCTCTTAACCGTTCAAGAACCAGAGCATCCAAGAATAAGAACGGTGGAGGTGACGAAAATGACGTATACTAAGGATCTGAAGATGGCGGCCCTGGCGGCGATGATTTTGCTGGCTACGGCGGTGTCTGGCAAAGGCGAGAATCGAATGGGCGATGTCGAATCAATTTTTACGGAATCCCCTCGAATCGAAACGCAGATTTTGGCGGGGTAATCCCCGCCATCCGGTTCACAGCGCCATCAAAAGGCTGGCTATGGCTGCTAACACAATCACGGCGAAGGTCAGCAACATGCCGATCTGGCGCAGAATCACGATCTGCGGTTTGCGGCCGAACCCATAGGCATGCAGCACGCGCCCGGCCAGAATGCCAAGGCCCAACAGATTGACCAACCAGCCACCGGCGCCCTGCAGCTCGACCATGGCGATCAGCAACAGGGCAAACGGTGCATATTCGGCAAAGTTGGAATGCGTGCGCATCACTTTGAGCATGTCGGTGTTACCACCATCGCCGTAAGAAATCTTGTCGCCGCGGCGCTGCATGATGACCCGCACACTGAGCGCGACATAGAGAAGTGCCAGCAATGCGGCATAGACTGGGGTGATGGACAGCATGGTCTGCTCCTTTCAGGATCAAAAAAGGGCCGCCCGGTTCCCCGAACGGCCCTTGTTCCCGAAAAGGTTAGGTCGTTTATTCCAGTTCGACCAGTAGGTCCTTTGCGTCAATCTGGCTGCCCGGCTGAACATGCACAGCCTTGACCGTCGCATCGCGCTCGGCGTGGATGCCGGTTTCCATCTTCATCGCTTCGATGGTCAGCAGCATGTCGCCTTCCTTGACCTCCTGACCCGCGGTCACGGCAACAGTGGCCACCACGCCCGGCATCGGCGCGCCGATGTGGTTGGGGTTGCCTGCCTCGGCTTTAGGACGGGACTGCGTGGTTGAGGTCACCAGACGGTTTGGAACCCGGATCACACGCGGTTGGCCGTTGAGTTCAAAGAACACTTTGACCTCGCCCTTTTCATCGGTCTCACCGATGGCCTGACAGCGGATTTCCAGTGTTTTGCCGGGGTCGATCTCGGCCGTGATCTCTTCGCCGGGTTCCATGCCATAGAAGAAGGTGCGCGTGGGAAGAGTGCGCACAGGACCGTAAGCCCGGTGACGCCCCATGTAGTCCAGGAACACCTTGGGATACATCAGATAGCCGTTCAGATCCTCGTCATCGACCTCTTTGCCTTCCAAAAGTTGGGACAGCTCGGCGCGTGTGCCTTCAAGGTCAACCGGTGGGACATCCTTGCCCGGGCGATCTGTGTTGGGTGTTTCATCCTTGAGGACCTTCGTGACTATAGTGTCGGGGAACCCGCCCGGAGGTTGACCCAAATTGCCGCGCATCATGTCCACAACCGAGTCGGGGAAGGCCACATCGGTATCCGGGTTTTCGACCTGTTCACGGGTCATGTTCTGGCTGACCATCATCAACGCCATGTCACCGACCACTTTCGACGAAGGTGTAACTTTCACGATGTCGCCGAACATTTGGTTTACGTCCGCGTACATCTGAGCCACTTCGTGCCAACGCTCCTCAAGTCCCAGCGACCGCGCCTGCGCCTTGAGGTTGGTGAACTGACCGCCGGGCATCTCGTGTAAGTAAACTTCAGAAGCCGGGGCCTGCAGGCTGGATTCAAAGGCCGCATATTGCTCCCGCACTGCCTCGAAATAATCGCTGATCTCACGGATTGCCTTGATGTCCAACCCGGTGTCGCGCTCGGTATGGCGCAGTGCTTCGACCACGGTGCCCAGCGTCGCCTGCGAAGTGTTGCCCGAGAAGCTGTCCATCGCGCAATCCACCGCGTCCACGCCCGCCTCGGATGCAGCGAGAATGGTGGCGCTGGCGATACCGGCAGTATCGTGTGTGTGGAAGTGGATTGGCAGGCCGACCTCTTCCTTCAGCGCACGGATCAGGATTTTGGCCGAGGCCGGTTTCAAAAGACCCGCCATATCCTTCAGACCCAGAACGTGTGCACCTGCATCGCGCAGTTCTTTCGCCATGCCGACATAGTATTTCAGGTCATACTTGGCGCGGTCCGGGTCCAGAATATCACCGGTGTAACAGACGGTGCCCTCACAGATTTTGCCGTTCTCAACCACGGCGTCCATGGCCACGCGCATATTCTCGACCCAGTTCAACGAGTCGAACACACGGAACACGTCGATGTTCTGCGATGCTTGACGCACGAACTCCTGCACAACGTTGTCAGGGTAATTGGTGTAACCGACCCCGTTCGCGCCGCGCAGCAGCATCTGGGTCATCAAGTTCGGCATCGCCTCGCGCAGGTCGCGCAGGCGCTGCCACGGGCATTCCTGCAAGAAACGATAGGCCACGTCAAAGGTCGCGCCCCCCCAGCACTCGATCGAGAATAGCTGGGGCAAGTTGGCTGCATAGGTTGGTGCCACTTTGATCATGTCGATCGAACGCATCCGGGTCGCCAGCAGAGACTGATGCCCGTCACGCATGGTTGTATCGGTGATCAGAAGCTGGCGCTGCGCCTTCATCCAATCAGCAACGGCTTGCGGACCTTTTTGTTCCAGCAGGTTGCGAGCGCCCATCTGCGGCTCGGAGTTCGGTGCCGGGGGCTTTGCGTCTTTCAGATCAGCGCGAGGTTCGGGGCGGTCCTTGGTCTCGGGATGCCCGTTCACCGTGATGTCGGCGATGTAGGTCAGAACCTTGGTGCCCCGGTCGCGGCGGCGTTTAAAGGAGAACAGATCCGGCGTCGTGTCGATGAATTTGGTTGTATATTCATTCGACAAGAAAGTCGGGTGTTTGAGCAGGTTGATGACAAAGTCGATATTGGTGCTGACGCCGCGAATTCGGAATTCACGCAAGGCGCGGTCCATCCGGGCAATCGCAGCCTCGGGTGTCGGCGCCTTGGCAGTCACTTTGGTCAACAGCGAGTCGTAATAGCGCGTGATCACACCCCCCGCATAAGCGGTGCCGCCATCCAGACGGATGCCCATGCCAGTGGCCGAGCGATAGGCAGTGATACGACCGTAGTCGGGAATGAAGTTGTTTTGCGGGTCCTCGGTGGTGATCCGGGTTTGCAGCGCGTGGCCGGTCAGGTGCACATCCGACTGGCTGTTTGCGCCGGTGGCCTCGGCCAGAGTTTTGCCTTCGGCAATCAGGATTTGCGCCTGAACGATGTCGATACCGGTGACTTCTTCGGTGACGGTGTGTTCCACCTGAACACGTGGGTTCACTTCGATGAAGTAGAACTTGCCGGTTTCCATATCCATAAGGAATTCAACAGTGCCGGCGCATTCATAATTCACATGGGCGCAGATTTTGCGGCCCAGTTCGCAGATCTCGGCACGCTGCTCTTCGGACAGATACGGGGCAGGGGCGCGCTCGACCACCTTCTGGTTCCGTCTCTGGACCGAGCAGTCGCGTTCATACAGGTGATAGATCTCACCATGCTTGTCGCCCAGAATCTGCACCTCGACATGGCGGGCGCGGATGATCATCTTTTCCAGATAACCCTCGCCATTGCCGAACGCGGCCTCGGCCTCGCGACGGCCTTCCAGAACCATCTCTTCCAGTTCATCCTCGGATAGGATCGGGCGCATACCGCGCCCGCCACCGCCCCACGACGCCTTGAGCATCAGGGGATAACCGATTTCTTTTGCCTCGGCCCGGATCGCATCCATGTCATCGCCCAGAACCTCAGTCGCCGGAATCACAGGCACACCCGCCGCGACGGCCACGCGGCGCGCGCTGGCCTTGTCACCCAAGGCGCGCATGGTTTCCGCCTTCGGGCCAATAAAGGTGATGCCGTTCTGCACGCAGGCATCGACAAAGTCCGGGTTCTCGGACAGCAGGCCATAGCCGGGATGGATCGCATCTGCCCCACATTCTTTAGCGACGCGGATGATCTCATCGATGCTCAGGTAGGCCGCAACAGGCCCCATCCCTTCGCCAATGCGATAGGCTTCGTCCGCTTTGAACCGATGCAAGCCCAGCTTGTCCTCTTCGGCAAAGACGGCAACGGTGCGTTTGCCCATCTCATTGGCGGCGCGCATAACGCGAATGGCAATCTCGCCTCGGTTGGCGATCAGGATCTTGGTGAATTCAGTCATGTCGAGTCCCGGTCCTACTTGTTTGGCCGTGTTGATAGGCGGACAATACGCGCACGTATATCAGTCGTTCTGGGTAGAACCGGCATGTTAACGCTCGCAAACGCCCCCTATTAGCGCTATTTATCTAATAACGCTGCACCGCAGCATCGGCAAGCGGCACGACTGGGGGCAGGTGATTCAGCGACACAGCCCCCATTTGACCCATATTCGCGTGCATATCCTGCCGCAAAATGTCGATGACATGGGCAGGGCCTTTGGCGCCGAGGGCGGCCAGCCCATACATGAAGCCACGGCCCAGCATCACAAAATCGGCCCCAAGGGCCTTGGCACGCAAGATGTCCAGACCACCTTCGATACCACTGTCGAAGATCAGGGGCAGGTCTGTGGCCGCGCGGATTGCAGGCAAGGCGTCGATTCCGGCGGGGGCACCATCGAATTGTCGTCCGCCGTGATTCGATATCCAGATGGCGTCGACGCCAGCCCGCTGCAATGGCTCGGCATCTTCAGGGCGCTGCACGCCTTTTACAATCAGCGGGCCATCCCAGGCATCGCGCAGCCAGTGAACATAGTCCATGTCCGGAGACGTGCGGAGCAGATACCCAACATGGGCCGTCGGGGGCAAGTTGCTGGAGTTGTCCGTATACTTGTCCAGTGTCCGCATCCGCGGCGGCCCGCTGCGCGCTATTCCAAGCGCCCATTCCGGCCGCATCGCGATTTGGGCTAGCAGGCGCGGCGTCAATCTTGGTGGATTGGTCAGGCCCGAGCGTGTCTGCCGTTCGCGTCGGGATGCAACCGGAACGTCTGCGGTCATCACAAGCGTCGTAAAGCCAGCATCCCGGACCCGATTCAGAAGATCCTTACGAATGTCCGGGTCCTTTGGCGGATAAAGCTGAAACCACGCGTTGTCACCCAGATGCGGCGCGACGTCCTCGGGGCTTTGGCAGGCAACGTTGGATAGGGTAAAAGGCAGACCGGCGCTTGCGGCAGCGCGGGCAAGATGAGCTTCGGCATCAGGCCAAATCAGGCCGGCCATACCGATCGGGGCAACGCCGAACGGTAATGGGTAGGTCTGACCCAGGAACTCGGTCGAAGTGTCAAATTCCAATGGTCCGTGCAGGATAGACGGCAGGAAACCGACGCGGTCCAATCCCTCGCGATTGCGGCGCAGCGTGGCTTCAACCCCGGTTCCGCTGTCCAGATACTCCCAGACAAAATGAGGAATCCTGCGCTGGGCGCGGTGTTTCAGATCGGCGATGCCGGGAAAGCGACTATGAAGGTCCATGGGGATTGATCGGACCAAAGGCGCGATTCGGCAAGGATTTTAAGCCGTTGATTTCCCACCAATGGCTTTTACCGGCTTTTTGAGCTGGGAAATCTGCTGTGAGTCACTTCCGCTGCCGGCGACCTGCACTTGATTGCGACCTTTGTCCTTTGCCGCATACAACGCATCATCGGCAGCGCGCATCAGATCCTGCGGCATGGTGCCATGTGCCGGATAATGCGAAACCCCAACCGAGATCGTGATACGGGGCAGGGATTTCTCACCGTAGCGCACCGAGACGGCCTCGACCGCTTGCCGCAATTGTTCGGCGCGGGTGACTGCGTCGTCCGATGTATTGTCGGGCAGGATCAGCATAAATTCTTCACCACCAATGCGGCAGGCAACTTCATCCCGGTCGCAGCCCTGTTCCAAAGCGGCACCAACTGCACGCAACACCATGTCACCGGCATCATGCCCATGGGTGTCGTTGAATTTCTTGAAATGATCGACATCCACGGCAATCAGGCTGAGCGGCGCTCCGGTTTGCTGACTGCGATTGATGGATTTGCGCAGGGTTTCAAGCATATGCCGCCGGTTGAACAGCCCGGTCAACGGGTCCCGGACGGACTGGTCATGCAACTGATCGCGCATCCGTACATTGGCAATCGCCATGCTGATCTGTTCGGCGCTGAGCTGTGCCAGCTTTTTACTCGTGTGAAACGCCTCATCTGTACCCTCAAGGGCGCGGAGGTGCAGAAGGCCGACCGTTTCCCCATGCGCCAGTATCGGAAAGCAGAAATAAGGTCGCCCGTCATGTGGTTCGGCGTGTTCACAGACAAAGTCGATCTCGGACGCGTCGTATTCATAGGTTCGGCCACGCCGAAGCCCCCAACACCCTTCGGGATGGATGTGCGCCTTATGGGTCCCGCCATTCCAACTGGCACAGCCATCCAGGACGTCGCGCGAGTTGGAATACACGTAAACGCTGCCCTCAGCCTCGGGTAGGATATGGGTCATGAAGCGCGAGACCATATCGAACAGCTCGTCCAAGGACCGGCTGGATTGCAACCACTCGTTCAATTCGCCTAACAATCGTACTTCGCGGGCCAGGCGCAGCTGATCTTCCATCAGATCACGCTCTTTGGCGGATTGTTTTTGCAGGGCCCGCAATTGCAAGCGGTTCGCCCGGTAGCTGGCAAAGGACACGGCAACAAGCGCAAGCAGGGCGATGCCACTTAGAACGGTCAAAGAAATCCTAAGCCGCGTGATGAACGTGGTGCGCAAGTCGGAGATATCAGTAAAGAATTCAATGGCGCCTATAAAACGCCCATTCTTGGCCACGGGCATAAAAACTTCGGCAACATGGTGCTGCGTTGCGTTCAGGATATTGTCCGTATGCAGATCAAGCCCGTCGATCTCGGACAGTGGAACTACTTCCTGAATGTAGTGAATCATTCCTCTGGCAACGTCGCTGCGAAAGAAATCACGGTTTTCAACACTGCCTACCTCTGTCGGACGAGTCGACCAGGTGACACGCCCATTCGAGTCAAGCAATTTGAAGCGGTAAACATCAGAAGCTTCGGGCATCGCGGCCAGAAATTCGGCGTCATGCGCATCAATCACGCCGGTCTTAAGCGCGCTCTCGGGGTCCTCCAGATGCAAGACGACGCGGCGCTTCCACAGTTCGGCTTGCTTGAGAATGTCGACCTTTAGCATCCTGTCGACCAGCGGCGCAGGCAATTTGTAAATTCCCCAGCGCATCCAATTGTCAGAGAAATCAGCAACATGCTGATACCGATCCATTTCAGCCGGTAATTTACGGCCCCCCGATTATCCTGAGTCATACCTTCGCGCTCCCACAGCAATTTACTGATCATCGCGGCGGGTGTTTTACAGATGGTTAATGAAACCGTTCTCAGTCCAAGTCGCTTGATTAGAATTGATCGTAACAGAGCATCAAAAACTGTGCGAACAAGGCGTGAACAAACCCTTTCCCTCGGCCAACATCCAGCGTAGTTTGGCAAGATGAGCAGTTTCGACGAAATGGACGCCTTTGAGGGCGCATCCCTGTCCGCGCGCGCCATGGCCGCGCGCCCTATGCCTTATCTGGACGAGCTGAACCCGGCGCAACGTGACGCGGTCGAGCGACTGGATGGGCCTGTCCTGATGCTGGCAGGCGCAGGTACGGGCAAAACCAAGGCACTGACCGCGCGTATCGCGCATCTGCTTAGTATTGGGCGTGCGCGCCCGAACGAGATCTTGTCGGTGACATTCACCAACAAGGCCGCGCGCGAGATGAAGAACCGCGTGGGCCGTTTGTTGGGGCAACCAGCCGAGGGGATGCCTTGGCTGGGCACGTTCCACTCGATCTGCGTCAAGCTGCTGCGGCGGCACGCGGAACTGGTCGATCTGAAATCAAATTTCACCATTCTGGATACGGATGATCAGTTGCGGCTGCTCAAACAGCTGATTCAAGCGGCTAATATTGATGACAAACGCTGGCCTGCGCGCATGTTGGCCGGCATCATTGATGACTGGAAGAACCGCGCCCTGACGCCCGACAAAGTGCCGGCAGCCGATGCGGGGGCTTATAACCACAAAGGTCTCGAGATCTACGCGCAGTACCAAACTCGTCTGCGAGAGCTGAACGCGGTGGATTTTGGCGACCTACTGTTGCACATGGTCACGATCTTCCAGACTCATCAGGATGTGTTGGAGCAATACCAACGCTGGTTCCGCTACATTCTCGTGGACGAATACCAGGATACCAACGTCGCCCAATATTTGTGGTTGCGGTTGCTGGCCGGGGCGCACAAGAACATTTGTTGCGTGGGGGACGATGATCAGTCAATTTATGGCTGGCGCGGGGCCGAAGTGGGCAACATCCTGCGGTTCGAGAAAGATTTTCCCGGGGCTTATGTTGTCCGGCTGGAACAAAATTATCGTTCAACCCCACATATTCTGGCGGCTGCGTCCAATGTAATTCGCGGCAATGAAAGCCGGTTGGGCAAAGAACTGTGGACTGATGCGCAGGATGGCGAAAAAGTACGATTAATTGGCCACTGGGATGGCGAGGAAGAGGCGCGCTGGATCGGTGAAGAGATCGACGCAATGCAGGGGGGAACGCGCGGTGCGCGGCCCTTTAATCTGGATGAAATTGCGATTCTCGTGCGGGCCAGCCATCAAATGCGCGCGTTTGAGGACCGTTTTTTGACCATCGGCCTGCCCTACAAGGTCATAGGCGGCCCACGATTCTATGAGCGGATGGAGATCCGTGACGCGATGGCCTATTTCCGGCTGGTGGTTAGCCCCGGCGACGATCTGGCCTTCGAGCGGATCGTGAATACCCCGAAACGCGGGCTTGGTGACAAGGCGCAGCAGACGATTCAGATGACGGCGCGGGAAAATGGCGTGTCGCTGGTCGATGGGGCGCGGATTGCTGTCGACAATGGGCTGATCAAAGGCAAAGGCGGCAAAGCACTGCGCGAGCTTATCGACGGGTTGGCGCGTTGGAACGCGATGACGCGCGGGCCCAAGATCGAAGTCGACGATGATTCTGTGATTGATGACGGCACAGCTCCGATGCGGTTTGGTGAGCCAGAGGTGTCACATATTGAGTTGGCGCAGATCATCCTGGACGAATCCGGCTATACGGCCCACTGGCAGAACGAGAAAACGCCTGAGGCTCCGGGGCGGTTGGAAAACCTCAAGGAATTGGTCAACCAACTGGATAATTTCGAGAATCTGCAAGGGTTTTTGGAACATGTCAGCCTGGTGATGGACAACGAGAAGGAATCGGACGGGGCAAAAGTCTCGATCATGACCCTGCACGCGGCAAAGGGGCTGGAGTTCCCGGCCGTGTTCCTGCCGGGGTGGGAGGACGGGTTGTTCCCGTCGCAAAGGTCGATGGACGAATCCGGGATCAAGGGACTCGAGGAAGAACGGCGATTGGCCTATGTCGGCATCACACGCGCGGAAGAGATCTGTACGATTTCTTTTGCGGCCAATCGTCGGGTGTTTGGTCAATGGCAAAACGCGATGCCGTCGCGGTTCATTGACGAGTTGCCTGAAGATCATGTCGAAGTTCTGACGCCGCCGGGGCTGTATGGGGGTGGTCAGCCGACTGCCGGTATCGAAACCCGTGCGGCCGAGGCCAATGTCTATAACTCCCCCGGTTGGCGGCGATTGCAGGCCCGGCAGGGGCAGTATGGAATGTCCCAACCCCGCGAAAGCCGCAATACGGTGATTGACGCGACTGCGGTCGCCAGTTTCACCCTTGGCGAGCGCGTGTTTCATCAGAAATTCGGCTATGGCGCGGTGATCGGCATCGAAGGCGACAAGGTCGAGGTCGATTTCGAAAAAGCTGGATTGAAAAAAGTGGTTTCCCGCTTTCTGTCCGCCAAGGATGATGTGCCGTTTTAAGCAAACGGAATTTGCCTGACGGCACATGCTCGATCTTTTTGAAAAGCGCCCGGTTTCGACCGCGGCGCTTTTTTCTTGTCTGCAGAAACAAAAACGGCGGTTCCCAGGGAGGAGGAGAGGGAACCGCCGTTCTTTTCAACATCAGGGCAGGGAGGAGGAGAGCCCCGATGTATCCGAACCCGGGTTTGATCCCGGTATGAGGAAGACGCGGCGACGTCAGGGAGGAGGAGAGACGTCGCCGCGCGCTTTCAACACCGGGAAAGGGAGGAGGAGTACCCGGTGTGTCACGTTCCGGCGTTCAAGGCCGGTATTAAGGGCGGCGACATCAGGGAGGAGGAGAGATGTCGCCGCTGAAATACAGGTCCAAAAGGGAGGAGGAAGGACCTGATCTCGATGTTTCTGTGTCGCTTAACGCGCGACGTGCTCTTCGGCCGCTTGCTGAGCCAGGCGGCGGATCATTGAGCGGTGAAGCCCCAGATCAGTCAGTTCGCGGTTCGACAGATCAGACAGTTCGTGAACTGTCTGGCGATAGACGCGATATCGGGTGAACCGGGTCTTTGCCGCCTCGAACAGCGAAGCCAGGCTAACTGCCGGTGCGCCTTTGAGCGCGGTGTTCTGTGTTGCTACAGCCATTTGCTTTACTCGATGTATTCGTTGTTGCCGGTGTTGTCCGGCGCTTGCTTGAGATTGAAAATAATCAAATGCTGCGATTGCACAATACCCGACAACGTCAATGCTGCTATGCAGCAAATGCATAGATATCAACCGGTTGCCAGTGTGGGTTTGGCCGAGCCAATAAAATAAGGCCTTCAGTGAGTGTTTCCCCTAGGGAAGGTCTCAACAAGGTTTTCTGAATTTTCGTGTCTGCGCGTCTTTTGAGCGTAGTTTGTCAATTCTTGTGCGCTTTGTGTATTGGACGGGCCAGGCGCGCGGCGGCTGACATGATGATTTCTGATCGTGGGAATTCATGGGCGTCAGCTGGGGCGGCGCAGAATCCACATGTGGCTGAGGTTAAAAATTGGGATGATTCGTTAACCCAGTGGCCCATTTTCGCTATGCTCATCATAAAATATCACCTCTGGGAGAATTTTCTGGGAAATTATGGGAATATTTGGGGTGGCTCCGAAATTGGCCTATTTAGTATTCTGATAACATAAACTACCTACAATTGGTGTCTGCGGGGTGGTTTTCTTTCCCAGTTGCGTTGGCTAAACTGTGATTCTGAACATAGGGTCGGCAAATTTTCTGTTGATTTCCATGAATTCCCATGTCATCCCTAGTTCATCCGATGAGGACGAGGCACATGGGGCGCCAAACGACCCCGAACCAATAAAAACAGGTTTCATACAGGCATCTCGCTTTCATCAATCAAGAGATCCGGCGCGCGGGCGAGCAGACATCCCCCCAGGTGGCGCGCGCAGCTGGACATCCCGCACAGCGGGTCAATGCGGCGGGTTGATCAGTGGCAGCAGATCAACCCGCCGTTTTTCATCTGGGGGAGTGAATTTTAAGTGGGGCGCAAGCGGAAGGGACAGTCGTCTTGGCGCGCAGGTTTAGAGGTGAAAGCCACCACAAGGTGGATACGAAGGGCAGGGTGTCGATCCCGGCCTCGTTTCGCCGTGTGCTTGAATCCTCTGACCCGAACTGGCAGCCCGGCGACACTCCTGAGCTTGTAATTGTCTACGGCGACCACCGACGCAAATTCTTGGAATGCTATACTATGCAGGCGATCGAAGAGGTCGATGCCAAGATCGATGCGCTGCCGCGCGGGTCGATGCAGCGGAAGATGTTGCAGCGCATGTTCCACGGTCAATCTTTCCCGACCACAGTGGATGAAACCGGCCGTCTGGTGCTGCCGGCCAAGCTGCGCAACAAGATCAATCTTGAAGGTGAGGCATTCTTTATCGCCGCGGGTGACACGTTCCAGATTTGGAAGCCTGAAACTTACGATTCCGAAGAATTGGCTGCGGCCGAAGAGTGGTTGGACGAACAGCCCGAGGACTTTGATCCTTTGGAGTTCCTTGACGGCACCGGGGATGCGTAACGGCATGGCCGGCGCTAACACCCCTTCTGATAAACCTCATATTCCCGTTCTGCTGCGTCCATTGCTGGCTGCTGTTGCGCCCGTGTCGGGCGTCTGGCTGGATGGAACGTTTGGCGCAGGCGGATATACAAGGGGCCTGCTGGACGCTGGCGCAGATAAGGTCATCGGCGTGGACCGTGATCCATTGGCCTTTGAAATGGCGGCGGATTGGGTCGGAGATTATGGCGACCGGCTTGTGATGCAGCCGGGTGTATTCTCGCGCATGGACGAATACGCACAGGATCTGGATGGTGTCGTTCTGGATCTGGGTGTGTCGTCGATGCAGCTCGACTTGGCGGAACGCGGATTTTCTTTCATGAAGGACGGCCCGCTCGACATGCGTATGAGTCAGGAGGGCGAAAGCGCGGCAGATTTGGTCAATACTGCGACCGAGGAACAACTGGCTGATATCCTGTATCATTATGGCGAAGAGCGTGCCAGCCGCCGCATTGCCAAAGCCATCGCCAAAGCGCGTGCGGAAGAGCCGATAACAACAACTCTGCGCCTGGTTCAGATCATCGAATCCTGTTTGCCGCGTCCCAAGCCGGGGCAGTCCCACCCTGCAACGCGCAGTTTTCAGGGCCTGCGGATCGCAGTGAATGCTGAATATGAAGAGCTGTATCAGGGCCTTATGGCTGCTGAGCGCGCTTTGAAGCCGGGCGGGCAACTGGCAGTCGTGACGTTCCATTCCATCGAAGACCGGATGGTCAAACGGTTCTTTCAGTCCCGTGCGGGCAAAACGGGCCGGGCCAATCGCTATGCGCCCGAGATTGAGCAGGAGCTGCCGCAGTTCACGCTTAAGACTCGTAAGGCCGTGGGGCCGGATGATCAGGAGCTGCAGGAAAATCCGCGTTCACGCTCGGCAAAGCTGCGTGTTGCAATTCGAACGGATGCGCCGTCGGGGGAAATTGATGCCCGCGCCGTTGGCATGCCGCAACTAGGGGGAAGAGCAAAATGAAGAGTGTTTTGTATGTGTTGACTGCTCTGTCCGTGTTTGGACTGGCGCTGTGGGCGTATCAGGAAAACTATCGCACGCAGCAGGTGGTGAAGGAAACGCAGAAGCTGCAGCGCGAAATTGGTATGGCGCAGGTGAAGCTGGCGGTTTTAAACGCCGAATGGGCTTATCTGAACCGCCCCGATAGGTTGCGTGAGCTTGCAGATCTAAACTTTGAACGGCTGGGCCTTTTGCCCCTGCGGGCTGAGCAATTCGGTCGCGCCGATCAGATTGCCTATGCGGAAGATCCTGACCTGCCGATCGTCGACCCGATCGAGCTGCAGGCCATCACGAATATTCAGGCGCTGGGTGAGGTGCAGATTCCATGACCCGCACGCCGCTGCGCCCTCTCGCCCGAATCCTTGACGCGCGCTCGCGGGGCGAGAATCCCAAAGCCATTGAGCGCGAAAACATCCGCAAGCGTCACGAAGACATGAAAGACCGCAGCCGCACCCGTGCTGAGGGCCGCTTGCTGGTGCTGGGTCTGTTCTTTTTCTGTGCCTTTTCAGTCGTGGGCGTCCGGATGGGCATGTTGGCCACATCCGAAGCGCAGGAGCCTGTGGCTTCGGCCCCTGGTGCAGCCATTGCGATGCAGCGGGCCAACATCGTAGACCGGGAAGGGCGCATTCTTGCGACCAATCTGGACACTTATTCGGTATATGCGCAGCCGCCGCTGATGATCGACCCGATTGCCGCAGCTGATCAGCTTGTGGCGATTTTCCCAGATCTGGAAAAAGAACGCCTGGTCAAGGACTTCACCGGCAATCGCAAATTCCTGTGGATCAAAAAGCGTATCTCGCCCGAGCAGAAACAAGCCGTGCACGATATCGGTGATCCTGGCATCCTGTTCGGCCCGCGTGAGATGCGGTTGTACCCGAATGGCCGTCTGGCGGCGCATATCCTTGGCGGGTCAAGCTTTGGGCGCGAAGGCGTCAGCGCTGCTGAAGTGATCGGTGTGGCCGGTGTTGAAAAGCAATTCGACGACTACCTGCGTGATCCCGCGAATGGGACTAAGCCGCTGCAACTTTCATTGGACCTGACGGTTCAAGCCGCCGTTGAGCAGGTGCTATATGGCGGCATGAAGATCATGAACGCCAAGGGTGCGTCGGCGGTTCTGATGAACGCGCATACGGGCGAGGTGATCTCAGCGGCCTCGTTGCCGTCTTTCGATCCCAATGATCGCCCGCGCCCGCCGACCTCGGGGTTCGATCCATCAGATAGCCCGCTGTTCAATCGCTATGTACAGGGCGTTTACGAACTGGGATCCGTATTTAAGATTTTCACCGCCGCGCAGGCGGTTCAGTTGGGTTTGGTGAATTCGAACACGATCATCGATACCTCGGGGCCGATGAAGATCGGCCGTTTCCCGATTGGTGAGTTCAACGGCAAGAATTACGGCAAGATCAGCGTAGCCGATGTGATCGTCCACAGCTCGAACCGGGGCACCGGGCGACTGGCGCTGCAGATCGGCGCGCAACGGCAGCAGGATTTCCTGGAATCGCTTGGTATGTTCGATCCCACCCCGTTCGAAATCGTCGAAGCCAAGGGCGGCGAACCGCTGAAGCCCAAGAAATGGGGCGAACTGAGCACGGTGACCATCTCATATGGTCATGGTCTGTCGACCAGCCCCATGCACCTGGCGGCGGGGTATGCGGCGATTGCCAATGGCGGGCACTATGTAAGCCCGACGATCCTGCGCAAAAATGGGCCACAATACGGTCCTCGGGTGATGTCTGATAACGCGGCAAACCAGGCGCAGAACATGTTGCGCCGGGTGGTAACAGATGGCACCGCCAGTTTTGGCGATGTGGCAGGCTATGATGTGGCCGGTAAGACCGGCACCGCAGATAAGCCCAAGCCGCGTGGTGGTTATTACGACGACAAGGTGATCGCGACCTTCGCGACGTTCTTTCCCGCCTATGACCCAAAATACGTCCTGATCGTAACGTTGGACGAACCATCCATCCTTGCTTATGGCGAAAAGCGCCGTACGGCAGGCTGGACAGCGGTTCCTGTGGCCGCAGAATTGATCGGGCGCATCGCACCGTTGCTGGGCCTGCGTCCTCGGGTTGAGCCTGAGGCCGGCGCTGCTATAACGCTGACCTCAAATTAGGCTGTCCAAACGAGGTGGGTCATGGGCGCAAGGACAAAGAAACTCAGCCAACTGGCCCTGACCGCCCGAGGTGGCACCAATCCTGATATCACAGGGCTGGCGGTCGACAGCCGCGAAGTCAAAGACGGTTTCCTCTTTGCGGCACTTCCCGGTACACGTGTTCATGGCGGTGAGTTCATTCAATACGCTTTGCGTATGGGGGCCGCAGCCATCCTGACGGATGCTGAAGGGGCAGAGATCGCAGCCGAGGAACTGGCGGCATCAGATGCGGCGCTGATCGTGCTCGAGGACCCGCGTCAGGCGCTGGCCGGGTGCGCTGCACTGTGGTTCGGAGCGCAGCCTAAGACCATCGTTGCGGTTACTGGCACCAATGGCAAAACCTCGGTCGCGACATTTGTTCGCCAGATATGGACCGAACTTGGTCACGCCGCGGTCAACCTCGGGACCACAGGGGTCGAGGGGGCGTGGACCGCACCACTAGCCCATACAACGCCCGAACCAATCACTTTGCATCGTTGCCTGTATCAGGCTGCAGAGAACGGAGTGACTCATGCTGCGATGGAGGCATCCTCGCACGGGTTGGAACAGCGCCGCTTGGACGGGGTACAGCTGGCTGCGGCGGGGTTTTCGAACTTTACTCAGGACCATCTGGACTACCACGAAACGTTCGAGGCGTATTTCCAAGCCAAAGCAGGTCTGTTTGATCGGGTTCTGCCGCAAGACGGCACTGTTGTCGTCAACATGAGCGATCCCAAGGGGGCTCAGATCCTCCGAATTGCCAAAGACCGGGGGCAGAAGATTCTGACCGTTGGGCTTGGGGAAGCAGACCTGTGCCTGATGAATCAGCGGTTTGACGCAACAGGTCAGGA
Source organism: Ruegeria sp. CDSC002 (assembly GCF_059610905.1). Classification (NCBI taxonomy): domain Bacteria; kingdom Pseudomonadati; phylum Pseudomonadota; class Alphaproteobacteria; order Rhodobacterales; family Roseobacteraceae; genus Ruegeria; species Ruegeria sp. CDSC002. Next base: position 138,831 of record NZ_JBXWOM010000003.1, on the reverse strand, counting down.
CCTGCGGTTTTCTTGGCAGGGCAAGATTTTCCAAACCCGTTTGAATCTTATCGGCGGTTTTCAGGCCGAAAATATCTTGTTGGCCTGCGGTCTGGTTATTGCTGCAGGGGAAGAGCCTGAACACGTGTTCGAAACCCTGCCGCATCTCACGACGGTTCGTGGACGAATGCAGCTGGCCGCGACGCGCGAGAATGGGGCAGCGGTGTTTGTGGATTACGCTCATACACCTGACGCAGTGGCGACCGCACTCAAGGCATTGCGCCCGCATGTGATGGGCCGCCTGATCGCTATTGTCGGCGCGGGCGGTGATCGCGACGCGACCAAGCGCCCGCTGATGGGGCAAGCCGCCGCCAACCACGCAGATGTTGTTTTCGTCACCGACGACAACCCGCGCAGCGAAGATCCGGCCACCATACGCGCCGCCGTGATGGACGGGGCTCCAGAGGCCACCGAGGTCGGCGATCGGGCCGAGGCCATCTTGCGCGGGATAGACGCGCTGCAACCCGGCGATGCGCTTTTGATTGCGGGCAAGGGGCATGAAACCGGCCAGATCGTTGGCGATCAGGTTCTGCCATTTGATGATGTCGAACAGGCCAGCATCAGTGTGGCCGCACTGGACGGGAGGGTGGCATGACATTGTGGGCTGCAGCCGAGGCCGCCGAGGCAACCGGTGGACGCGTCACTTCGGATTGGGCGGTCAATGGTGTGTCGATCGACACGCGCACCATCCAGCCCGGCGATCTTTTCGTCGCACTCACAGCTGCGCGGGATGGGCATGAATTCGTAGCGCAGGCTTTGGAAAAAGGCGCTGGGGCGGCCTTGGTGTCGCGTATTCCTGAGGGCGTAACCGAAGATGCGCCCTTGCTGATCGTCGAAGACGTGCAGTTGGGGCTTGAGGCGCTGGGGTGCACAGGTCGTAACCGCTGCAATGCGCGGGTGCTCGGGGTGACCGGGAGTGTCGGCAAGACATCGACCAAGGAAATGCTGGCCACGATTATGGAAACGCAGGGAAAAACTCATGCCAGCGTTGCCAGCTACAACAATCATTGGGGCGTGCCGCTTACCTTGGCGCGGATGCCGCGTGACACAGAATTCGCGGTGATCGAAATCGGTATGAACCACCCCGGAGAGATTTCTCCGCTGGCGCAGCAAGCCCGCCCGCATGTGGCGCTGGTCACGACCGTGGCGGCAGTGCACCTAGAAGCTTTTGAGTCGGTGGCCGGTATTGCGCATGAAAAGGCGGCAATTTTTGACGGCCTGATCGAGGGCGGCGCGGCCATCCTGAACGCGGATATCGAGCACGCGGACATCCTGCGCGACTGTGCGCGGGACTTGGGCGCGAAAACGGTGGATTTCGGCCGCAATGGCACCGACTACACATTGACCGATGTAACCCAAGAGACTGACTCGGTTCATGCAAAGGCAACAGTCGCAGGGCGCCCGATTGCGTTTGACGTGCAGTCAGCGGGCACGCATTTCGCCATGAACGCGCTGGGGGCATTGGCTGCCTGTGTCGAATTGGGCGTCGATCTGGATCAGGCGATTGCAGGTCTCGGCGGATGGTCGCCGGTCAAGGGTCGCGGGGTGCGCGAACAGATCGCGTTGACCGACGGTGGCCGGATCGAACTGCTGGATGACAGCTATAACGCTAACCCGACGTCGATGGAGGCCGCACTGGATGTTTTGGCCGCGGCGCAAGGGCATCGTCGTATCGCTTTTCTTGGGGATATGAAGGAGTTGGGGCCGGAAGAAACTGCTATGCATGCGGCGATGGCGGATGTTTCGGCTATGCAGCGCGTGGACAAAGTACATTGCGTCGGCCCGCTGATGAAGGCGCTGTACGATGCACTTCCGGCGGATAAACGCGGGCTTTGGTTCGAGACCAGCTCCGAGATGGCGGTTCAACTGCCCGAGCTTGTTCAGGCCGGTGATACTGTGTTGGCCAAGGGATCGCTGAGCATGGCATTGGCGCAGATTGTTGACGGTTTGCGTAAAATGGGGCAAGGGGGCGCGCTTGATTGATGATCGCGCCCGCCACCTCAGTGTGAGAAAGGTTTTGAAATGCTCTATTGGTTGACCGCCCTGTCGGACGGAGGGGATTTTTTCAACCTCTTCCGCTATATCACGTTCCGCGCAGGCGGCGCCTTTTTGACCGCGCTGATTTTCGGTTTTCTCTTCGGCAAACCGCTGATCAACGTGCTGCGCAAAAAGCAGGGCAAGGGCCAGCCGATCCGGGATGATGGGCCCGAAGGGCATTTTTCGAAGGCGGGCACACCGACGATGGGCGGGCTGCTGATCGTGGGCGCGCTGATGACATCGACATTGATCTGGGCACGGTGGGACAATCCCTATGTCTGGATGGTTCTGTTTGTAACGCTGGCCTATGCGGCGATCGGGTTTGCTGATGACTATGCGAAGGTGTCGAAACAGAACACCAAGGGCGTTTCGGGTAAAATGCGTATGGCACTGGGGGTTATCATCGCAGTTCTGGCCTCGGCCTGGGCTACGCTGCACCATCCCGAGGCCCTTCAGAACCAGCTGGCGCTGCCCATTTTCAAGGATACACTGATCAATCTGGGCATGTTCTACATACCCTTCTCGATCGTAGTGATCGTAGGTGCAGCCAACGCTGTGAACCTGACCGATGGTCTGGATGGTCTGGCCATCATGCCGGCGATGATTGCGGCTTCGACGCTGGGAGTGATTGCCTATGCCGTTGGACGGGTCGACTTTACCGAATACCTGGATGTCCATTACGTGCCCGGAACAGGTGAGATTTTCGTCTTTACCTCGGCCCTGTTCGGTGCCGGTCTTGGCTTCCTTTGGTACAACGCGCCACCAGCTGCGGTGTTCATGGGCGACACCGGATCGCTGGCTCTGGGCGGTGCATTGGGTGCCATCGCGGTAGCCACCAAGCACGAACTGGTTTTGGCGATTGTAGGTGGTTTGTTCGTGGTCGAAGCGCTGAGCGTGATCATCCAAGTGCTGTATTTCAAACGTACTGGACGTCGGGTGTTCCTGATGGCGCCGATCCATCACCATTACGAGAAAAAGGGCTGGGCAGAGCCGACGATCGTGATCCGGTTCTGGATCATCTCGCTAATCCTGGCAATGATCGGTCTGGCAACGCTGAAAGTCCGGTAACGCTCCCGTCAGGTTCGGCGGACCTGCGGTCCACCTGTCACCTGTTGGGCCCGGCTCGCGCTGAAGCGCGAGCCTTTTGCCACCCTTGCCATCGGTGATTTCTTCGGTGCAGTGTGGCGGCCAAATTTAAGTCACTAAAAGGTAGGCAGTATGATCCCGGTCAAAGGGTTTTCAGGGCAGAAGGTTGCGGTTCTGGGGCTTGGCCGGTCGGGGCTGGCCACGGCGCGTGCCCTGCAGGCAGGTAAAGCTGAGCCTGTGTGTTGGGATGACAACCCTGCCGCCCGGGAAGTGGCTGAGGCTGAAGGGTTCGTCTGTGCCGATCTGCGCCGTCATGGAGCGTTTGACGATATCGCCACGCTGATCGTTTCGCCCGGTATTCCTCATCTCTATCCTGACCCCAATCCAATTGTGGCTGCGGCGCTTGAGGCCGGTGTCCCGGTCGATAACGACATCGGGCTGTTTTTCCGATCCTTTGCAGGGCCTGAGTGGAACAATTATGACTCTCCGCCGCGTGTGATCGCGGTGACCGGGTCGAACGGGAAATCGACCACCGCGGCTTTGATCCACCATATCCTGACCGAAGCCGGGCGCGAGGCACAGCTGGCGGGTAATATCGGTCGTGGCGTGCTGGATATTGATCCGGGTGGTGACGGTTCGGTCGTTGTGCTGGAGCTGTCCAGCTATCAAACAGAACTGGCCCGGGCCCTTACCCCGGACGTGGCCGTTTTCACCAACCTGTCGCCCGACCATCTTGACCGCCACGGCGGGATGGGGGGCTATTTTGCCGCCAAGCGTCGGTTGTTCGCCGAAGGTGGCCCGGACCGCGCCGTGATTGGCATTGACGAGAAAGAGGGCGCGTTTTTGGCCGGTCAACTGGCAGAGGGCCGCGCAGACGATCGGGTTATCCGGGTGTCGGTTGCGCGCAAACTGACGGGACCCGGATGGCAGGTGTTTGCGCGTAAAGGGTTCTTGTCGGAATACCGTAAGGGACGGCAAGCGGGCTCGATTGACCTGCGCGGAATCACGGGCCTTCCCGGCGCACATAACCACCAAAACGCCTGTTCGGCCTATGCCGCCTGTCGCGCGCTTGGGCTGGCACCGCGCGTAATCGAAGACGCGCTGCACAGCTATCCGGGCCTGCCGCATCGCAGTCAGATCATCGCCGAGGTAGGCGGTATTACTTATGTGAATGACTCAAAAGCCACCAATGTGGACAGCGCTCTCAAGGCGTTGAGCGCTTTCAGGAAGGTCCGCTGGGTCTGTGGGGGGCTTGAGAAGGAAGGCGGTGTCGCCGCTCTGAACGCAGCCGCAGACCAGGTGGTCAAAGCTTATGTCATTGGTCGCGAGGCCGCGAGTTTCGCCATGCAACTTAAGGCCGATGCGCTGGTTTGCACCACCATGTCCGTGGCTGTTGAGCAAGCCATGAAGGATGCCCAACCCGGCGAGACAGTCCTGCTTGCGCCAGCCGCGGCCAGTTTCGACCAATATGACAATTTCGAGCAGCGCGGAGAGGACTTTGTAGCGGAAGTCAGGCAACGGCTTCCGGAATAGCCATTTGCAATAGACCGCCGGTTGGGCCAAGCTGCGATGCTATCAGCTTGACGCGCCATCATTATTGGTTTTGCTTGCCTGCAAATTCAACACGAGGTTATGACTATGCCATTTCGTAAGTTTTCTCTGATCCTGCCTGCCATTCTCGTTGCCGGTGCCTGCACCAACACAGGTGCCAATTATCAACCAATCGTCGACGGCCCGATCGGCCCGAACTACAACGTAGACCTTCAGCAGTGCCAACAACTGGCGGCATCACAAGCCAGCGTTGATGGCTCTACCGCAGGAAACGCAGCGATAGGCGCGGCAGGTGCGGCGGCTGTAACCGGGATTGTTCAGGACAGCAGTGACAATCTGGGCCGTGCGGCAGTTGCCGGTGCGCTTGTTGGCGCCGGCGCAGACGTGATTAACAAAAACCAGAACAAAGAAGTTATCGTGCGCAACTGCATGCGCGGACGTGGCTACAACGTCGTCGGCTAACTCTGCCCGGCGATTGCAATTCCTGCGGCGTGGCCCGAGGACCACGCCCATTGGAAGTTGTAACCGCCCAGCCATCCGGTGACATCCACCGCTTCGCCAATCGCATAGAGGCCGGGGACATCCCTGGCCTCCATCGTTTTTGACGACAAGTTATCAGTGTCAATCCCGCCCAGCGTCACCTCGGCCGTACGATACCCTTCGGTGCCCGAGGGGGTAAGCTGCCAGTCGGACAGTGCTGCGATCAGTTCGGACAGCGCGGCGTCCGACTGATCGGCCAGATTGCCTGGCATGGGGATATGATGGCTCAGGTACTCGACCAGACGCCCGGGCAGGTGGCGCGCAAGTTCCGTGGTCAGCGCCTTGCGTCCGCCGCTTTGCCGCTGATCCCGCAGCAAATCAAACAGCGGCAGATCCGGGATCAGGTTTACGCGGACCGCCTCGCCTTCGCGCCAATAGGAAGACAACTGCAGAACCGATGGTCCACTAAGCCCGCGATGGGTGAACAGCAAAGCCTCGTCAAAGCTGGTCCGGTCATTCGACAGCCGCGCGGGTAGGGATACGCCAGACAGGTCCTTGAATTTACCATCCGAAAACGTAAACGGCACGAGTGCCGCCCGCGTTTCGGTTATCGATAGTCCGAACTGGCGCGCAATTTCGTAGGCCAGCCCGGTCGCGCCCATCTTGGGGATCGACTTGCCGCCAGTAGCCAGCACGAGGTTGGTGCAATTAAGGCTATGCCGCTGCCCTTCACATTCGAGGTCAACAGAAAATCCGCCATCGGTCTTACGCAGGTTCTTCAGTTCAGTCCGAACCCACAATTCCGCCCCGGCGCGCTCCATCTCATCCAGCAACATTTGGATGATCTGTTTTGATGACCCATCGCAGAACAGTTGCCCCAGCGTTTTCTCATGCCACGCAATGCCGTGTCGACCGACCAGATCAATGAAATCCCATTGCGTATACCGCGCCAGCGCGGATTTGCAGAAATGCGGATTCTGCGACAGGAAGTTTCCCGGTCCCGCGTACATGTTGGTGAAGTTGCAGCGCCCACCGCCCGAGATACGAATTTTCTCTCCGGCAGCCTTGGCGTGGTCGATCACCAAAACGCGCCCGCCGCAATGGGCGGCGCACATCATACCGGTTGCACCGGCGCCAAGGATGATCGTGTCATAGGTCATGTGCTGCGCATGGCTTGGATCGCAAAGGAAGGCAAGGGGTCAAAGTCTCAGATGAACGATCCAGAATTTTGTCTTGAGCTCAACCTAGCTTGAGGAATTACAAGCAAGTTTATGACGCCAAACAGTGCAGTGCTTTTGAGGGTGCTTAAATGGATTTGAAAAACTACTTGGACCGAATAGCGTATTCGGGCGACCTAAAGCCAGATCGGGTGACGCTCGACAATCTCTTCGCGGCGCAACTAAGGATGGTTGCTTTCGAAAATATCGATCAACAATTGGGGGTTCCGGTTTCGTTTGATCAGAACGACGTGTTTGAAAAAGTCGTTGCGCGGAAACGTGGCGGATGGTGTTTTGAGCTAAACTCTCTTTTCAGTTGGGTACTGCAGGAAATCGGATTTCAGGTGTCATACCTGGCTGGATACGTCGGCCCGGACAAACCTTCTCCAGATCAGGCACCGGATCATATGCTTTTGAAGGTCAAGTGCGATGAGCATTTGCTTGTTGATGTTGGATTTGGTGGCGCGATGTCTACTCCAATCCCGCTGGAACCATTCACGGGATTGCAGCAGCCTTACAATATTTCGCTAACCGCCCAGCGTGATGGCTTTGTTCAATATTCAGAAAGCGCAGGCGGAGGGGAAACAGGCTATTGGTTTACTCAGGAAAGTGTCGAACCAAGCTTGTTCCAGTCTGCCAGTCGACATTTGCAGACCGATCCCAACTCGCCATTTCTACGCACCCTGACCGCGCAAAGGCGTTATACCAACAGGCATATCATACTACGCGGTCTGGTGATGAGGACGATTGATACTATGAGAATACGTGAGGAAACCATTTCGACACCAAAGGAGTTGGTTGACTGCCTGAAGTATGACTTTGGCCTGAATGTCCCGGCGGTTGCCGAAGTCTGGCCCAAGATCAAGAAACGTCATGACGAGCTTTTTCATGATAAAGTCCGGTAGGTGTTCCCCCGCTCAGCCGCAACGATGAGCAGATTTCTCCATCCTTATTCATTCCGCTAGCCCAAACGCAAAAATCCCTGTAGACTCTCAATCAGATCCCGAAAAACGGGACGTTAACGAGGCAGATAGTGGCGGTATCTCATGACTGAGATGGTGTATGGCGCGGTCCAGGACCAGCGCGGAGAACCGATTCTTCCGAAATGGTGGCGGACGATTGATCGCTGGACGATGTCCTGCGTTCTGATCCTGTTTGTCATCGGATTGTTGCTGGGGCTGGCCTCATCACCACCACTGGCAGGGCGCAACGGGTTTGATCCGTTCCACTATGTCGAACGGCAGGCGCTGTTCGGCGGACTGGCGCTGATTGCGATGCTGCTGACGTCGATGATGTCGCCGACACTGGTGCGCCGATTGGCAGTACTTGGGTTCCTTGCCTCGTTTGTGGCGCTGGCCTTTCTGCCCGTCTTCGGAACGGATTTCGGAAAAGGCGCGGTGCGCTGGTACTCGCTGGGCTTTGCATCTTTGCAGCCGTCGGAATTTCTGAAACCCGGATTTGTCGTCGTGGCCGCGTGGCTGCTGGCTGCGTCGCAACAGATCAACGGCCCTCCGGGTCGGTTGTGGTCATTTGCGCTGTGTATTGCGATTGTGGCGATGCTGGTTTTGCAACCGGACTTCGGTCAGGCCTGCCTGATCCTGTTTGGATGGGGTGTGATGTACTTTGTGGCCGGTGCCCCGATGCTGCTGCTGGTTGGTATGGCGGGCGTCGTTGTCCTGGGGGGTATGTTCGCATATTCGAATTCGGAACACTTTGCCCGCCGTATTGATGGCTTCTTGAACCAGGAGGTCGACCCGACCACCCAGCTTGGCTATGCCACGAACGCCATCCGCGAAGGCGGTCTGTTCGGTGTCGGCGTGGGTGAGGGACAGGTGAAGTGGTCCTTGCCCGATGCCCATACGGATTTCATCATCGCCGTGGCGGCCGAGGAATACGGGCTGATCCTGGTGCTGATCATCATCGCGCTGTATTCACTGATCGTTGTACGCTCGCTTCTGCGGCTGATGCGCGAGCGCGATATGTTCATCCGTCTGGCCGGGACCGGTCTGGCCTGCATGTTTGGCGTTCAGGCCATGATCAACATGGGTGTGGCCGTGCGTCTGCTGCCTGCCAAGGGCATGACGCTGCCCTTTGTCAGCTATGGTGGGTCGTCGCTGATTGCGGGCGGCATCGCTGTAGGAATGCTGCTGGCCTTCACCAGAAGCCGCCCACAGGGCGAACTTGGCGATATTCTACGCGGAAGAGGATAATGGGGAAACCTTACCTGTTGATTGCGGCTGGCGGCACCGGGGGCCATATGTTCCCGGCGCAGGCGTTGGCCGAAGCGATGCTGAATAAAGGCTGGCGCGTGCGCCTGTCCACGGATGAGCGTGGCGCGCGCTACACAGGCGCCTTTCCGCAAACGGTGGAGATTGTCGAGGTTGCCTCTGCCACCTTCTCGCGGGGCGGACTGGCCGCTAAGGCATTGGTCGGCCCAAGGATTGCGGGCGGCGTCAGCAGCATGGCGTTCCAGATGATGCGAGACAAACCGGACGTTGTCGTGGGCTTTGGCGGATACCCGTCGATCCCGGCTTTGGGGGCCGCGACGATGCTGAAAGTTCCGCGCATGATCCACGAACAGAATGGGGTTCTGGGGCGCGTGAACCAATTGTTTGCCACGCGTGTTGCCAACGTCGCCTGTGGTGTCTGGCCGACCGATCTGCCCGAAGGGGCCAATGGCATCCACACCGGAAACCCGGTCCGCGCCGCCGTGCTTGAGCGCGAGGCCGCAGGTTACATCCCACCGGGCGACTATCCTATGTCTATTCTGGTTATAGGCGGCAGTCAGGGTGCGCGCATTCTCAGCGATATTGTCCCTGGCGCGATTGCTGCCCTGCCTGACGACCTCCGCAGCCATATCCGGGTCGCACATCAGGCCCGCGACGAAGACGGGGAACGTGTTACGGCGTTCTATGCCGAACGTGGCATCCGGGCCGAGGTCAAACCTTTTTTCGACGACGTTCCGCGTCGCATGTCGGATGCACAACTTGTCATCAGCCGGTCCGGCGCATCCAGTGTGGCGGATATCTCGGTCATCGGACGTCCATCGATCCTGATCCCGTTTGCCGCAGCCGCAGGCGACCATCAGACCGCCAATGCGCGAGGATTGGTTCAGGCAGGCGGCGCGATCATGATCCCGGAAAACGCACTTGACGTTTCCGCGCTTGCCGAGCAAATCAGCGCCGTTCTGACCAACCCCGAAGCCGCCCAAAAGATGGCCCATGCCGCCCTCTCGACCGGTGCCCCCGACGCGACTGAACGTCTGACGGCCCTTGTCGAACAACTGGCGCAGAAGGAGACCACATGAATCCTGCAACCAAACTGCCGCAAGACGTAGGGTCGATTCACTTTGTGGGGATCGGCGGGATTGGGATGTCGGGCATTGCCGAGGTTTTGCTGAACCTCGGTTACCGCGTGCAGGGGTCCGACCTGAAGGCGTCCAAGATCACCGATCGTCTTGCGAGCCTTGGGGCTGAGATATTTGTCGGCCAGCGTGCCGAAAACCTTGAAAACGCGGCCGTTGTCGTGGTGTCGACTGCGATCAAGCCTGGCAACCCCGAGCTGGACGGCGCCCGGGCGCAAGGCCTGCCGGTTGTTCGTCGCGCCGACATGCTGGCCGAGCTGATGCGCCTGAAATCCAACATCGCTATTGCCGGAACCCACGGCAAGACCACCACGACCACCATGATGGCCGAGCTGATGGTGGCCGGCGATTTCGATCCGACCGTCATCAATGGCGGCATCATCCACGCCTACGGTTCGAACGCACGGATGGGGCAGGGTGAATGGATGGTGGTCGAGGCCGACGAATCCGACGGTTCGTTCAACCGACTGCCCGCGACCATTGCCATTGTTACGAATATCGACCCCGAGCATATGGAGCATTGGGGTGACTTCGACCAACTGCGCGACGGGTTCTACGAGTTCGTATCAAACCTGCCATTCTACGGTCTGGCTGTGTGCTGCACGGACCACGCCGAAGTGCAGACATTGGTTGGACGTATCACCGACCGCCGTGTCCGGACCTATGGGTTCAACGCGCAGGCCGATGTGCGCGCCTTGAACCTGACCTACAAGGGCGGCGTGGCGCATTTCGACATCCACCTTCAGTACGAAGACAAGGTGATCGAAGGCTGCACATTGCCGATGCCCGGCGACCACAATGTCTCGAACGCGCTGTCTGCAGTGGCCGTTGCCCGCCATCTGGGCATGAAGGCCTCTGAAATCCGCGATGCGCTGGCCAATTTCGGTGGCGTCAACCGCCGCTTCACCAAAGTCGGAGAGGTCGATGGCGTTACCATCATCGACGATTACGGCCACCACCCGGTAGAAATCGCAGCCGTTCTAAAAGCCGCGCGTCAGGCAACCGACGGGCGCGTTATCGCCGTGCACCAACCGCACCGGTACTCGCGCCTGTCCAATCTGTTTGACGATTTCTGCACCTGCTTCAATGACGCGGACGTTGTTGCCATCGCCGATGTTTTCTCTGCCGGAGAGGACCCGATCGAAGGAGTCAGTAGAGATGATCTGGTGCAGGGCCTGATCCGTCACGGCCACCGCCACGCGCGTGCATTGCTGAACGAAAACGATCTGGAGCGCCTTGTGCGCGAACAGGCCCGCCCCGGCGACATGGTCGTCTGTCTCGGCGCTGGTACGATCAGCACTTGGGCCAACGGGCTGCCAGAAAGGCTGCGACAAAAGCAAGCCGTTTGATGGAATGGACTCTCTAGCATTGCAACTTTAAAGTGTGATGTTGCAGTTGCAGCAATGATCGTCCTCGGAGGGGCAGTTGGTATATTCAGTGCTTTTTGCTGGCTTGTGGGTTTTGGCCTCAACGGTCGTGGCCATGCTGCCGATGCGCCTTCAATTTCCGCCGGGCGTTGTGCTGTTTATTTCTGCACCTGCGCTGATCGTCTGGTTAGGCCATGACTTTGGCTGGTTTTTTTCGGTGCTGGCCTTTGCCGCCTTTGCATCCATGTTCCGCAATCCCATTCGCTATTACTGGCGCCGCTGGACCGGGCTAGAGGTCGAGGAATGAATTTGTCGATCGCCCTCGCTGCGCTTTGGGGAATTTCGGCGAATGTGCTGGCGATGATCCCCAGCAAGGACAACCACTGGACGCGCGCCTATGTTTTGATCGCTGTGGGGATTCCGATATTGGGTTACGTCACCTTGCAAAACGGCCCATGGATTGGACTGATCGTTTTGGCCGCAGGAATGTCGGTGCTGCGTTGGCCGGTGATCTATTTGGGGCGGTGGGTACGGCGGATGGGGCGCAGTTTTGAATGACAGCTGCATTAATCGCCTTATGTTTCCTGGGTGTTGTTTCTTTTCTTGCCACTACAACCGTCGCCCATTTGTTGTTTAGGAGCGGATTTGCGTGGATCGTGATTGTGGCAATCGTGGTATCAGCTATGAGCATCGCATATCTCTTCCCCCCTGGTAACGACGGCCCGCCAGAAGACGCTGATTTTTTGGCGGTCATTTTGACGTGGTCATTGGTACTTCCCGCTCTGGCGGGAGCCATCTTAGGTGGGTTGATTGGTGCCCTTAAGAAGATGCGGGATAATCATTGATCATTGTTTGTTCGAAGGATGACATCCACGAAAGCCAGTTATAGAAGAGGCCGATGACACTTACTTCATTCCCGGTTCGCGGTAGACTTACCGAGCAGAGATCCCTCAATGATCTGACATGGCTGCGCGTTGGCGGTCCGGCGGATTATCTGTTCCAGCCAGCTGACATAGAAGACTTACAGAGTTTCCTGAATGGGTTACCCGCAGATATTTCGGTTTTCCCGATGGGGGTCGGGTCAAACCTGATTGTGCGTGATGGCGGTCTGCGCGCGGTTGTGATCCGATTGGGGCGCGGGTTCAATGCTATCTCGGTAAAGGGAAACATCGTTACCGCCGGAGCAGCTGCGTTGGATGCGCATGTGGCGCGCAAGGCGGCGGATGAGGGCGTGGACTTGACCTTTTTGCGTACCATCCCGGGCTCAATTGGCGGTGCGGTGCGGATGAACGCAGGGTGTTATGGCAGCTACACGGCAGACGTGCTGCGCAAGGCGACCATAGTTACCCGGCAGGGAGAGCTTGTGGAACTGGCTCCGGAAGACCTGAATTTTCGTTATCGCCAGTCCGATCTGCCCGAAGGCGCGGTGCTGATCTCGGCCACTTTCGAAGGTCCATCCGGCGATCCGGAAGAGCTGCACGCCCGGATGTCCGCGCAGTTGCAAAAACGCGACGAAACCCAGCCGACCAAAGACCGCAGCGCCGGGTCAACCTTCCGCAACCCGGCAGGGTTTTCTTCGACCGGGCGGGCGGATGATGTACACGACCTTAAGGCATGGAAGGTCATTGACGATGCGGGCATGCGCGGCGCGACGCGCGGCGGCGCACAGATGAGCGAAAAGCACTCGAATTTCCTGATCAATACCGGTGATGCCTCTGCCGCTGACCTCGAAGGTCTGGGCGAAGAGGTGCGAAAAAAGGTTTACGAAACAAGCGGCATCACGCTAGAGTGGGAAATCATGCGGATCGGTGATCCGTTGACAGAATAAAGCCCTGACCGTCAGACCATAACAGGCAAATTAAGGCGACGGATCAAGGAGATAAACGCAGTACGGACCACCACATAAGGTCCGGAGACATTGAGGCGCACGTTGGGTATGTCGAGCAGGACAATCCCCAAAGTGGCGGTATTGATGGGTGGACCCTCGAAGGAACGCGAGGTGTCTCTCAGCTCTGGGCGCGAATGCGCGGCCGCCCTTGTGGGAGAAGGCTTTGAAGTAGTTGAGCTGGACGCAGGTCCTGACCTCTATGCGCGCCTTTTGGAAATCAAACCAGACGTTGTGTTTAACGCCCTTCATGGCCGCTGGGGCGAGGATGGCTGTGTTCAGGGTCTGCTGGAATGGATGCGCATTCCGTACACGCACTCTGGCGTTCTGGCCTCGGCGCTGGCGATGGACAAGCAGCGCAGCAAAGAGGTGTTTGAGGCCGAGGGCCTACCCGTTGTTGCCAGCGTGATCGTACCAAAGGTTGAGGTAGTTAAGGTTCATGTGATGGAGCCTCCTTACGTGGCCAAGCCCAACAACGAAGGCTCCAGCGTTGGGATCTACATCGTGCATGAAGGGTCTAATGGCCCTCCGCAACTTTCGCATGAAATGCCCGATCAGGTTATGGTCGAGAAGTACATTGCCGGACGCGAGTTGACCGTGACGGTGATGAACGACAAGGCCGTAACGGTTACCGAGATCATGACCGATGGCGGTTGGTACGATTATGACGCCAAGTACAAGCCCGGCGGATCGTGGCATGTTTTGCCCGCTGACGTACCGACCGAGATTTTTGGCCTGTGCATGGACTACGCATTGCGCGCTCATTCCGCGCTGGGATGCAAAGGCGTAAGCCGTACGGATTTCCGCTGGGATGACAGTATGGGTGCCGATGGGCTTTTCCTGCTCGAGACCAACACTCAGCCCGGCATGACGCCGACGTCACTGGTGCCTGAACAGGCCGCACATCTGGGGATGAGTTTCGGGCAGCTTTGCGCCTGGATGGTGGAGGACGCATCATGCGACCGCTAAGAGCCACCCGAGCGCCTGTGGTTCACCGGCCCAAGCAACTGGCCGGTCCCGATGCCGAATTCGAATCCGGCGCGCGTACCGGAGCCGAACCCAAATTGCGGTTGCGCGGAATGTTTGGCCGCAAGGGCGATCGCCTCGACCCGGCCCCGTCGCGCCTCAGCTACCGCCTGCAGCGCTGGTTGCTGACGCGGGGCGTTCGGCGCAGCCTAAAGATTGGCCTGCCGGTGTTTGCCGTTTGCGCCGCAGTTGGCATCTATTTCGGCTCGCAAGAGCGTCGCGATGCGGTGGTGGCCTATGTCATCGACATCAAGACTTCGATTCAGCAACGGCCAGAGTTCATGGTCAATCTGATGGCCATTGACGGGGCAGGGACCAACCTGTCCGAGGATATTCGTGAGGTCGTGCCGCTGGATTTCCCTGTCAGCTCATGGGATCTGGATGTTGAGCAAATCCGCGATACGATTACTGGGCTGAATCCGGTCAAATCCGCCACGGTACGGGTGCGCCCGGGCGGCATTCTGCAGGTGGATGTTGTCGAGCGTCAGCCCGTCATCGTCTGGCGTACGCGCCGTGGGATCGAATTGCTGGATGAGACCGGCGCGCATGTGGAACGCATCGCGTCGCGCAAGGATCACTCTAATTTACCTCTGATCGCGGGCAAAGGTGCAGACGGTCACGTAGGTGAGGCGCTTGAATTGCTGACAACCGCCCGCAGCCTCGGCGGTCGTGTGCGCGGATTGGTCCGGATTGGTGAACGTCGCTGGGACCTGGTTATGGACCGCGGCCAACGCATCATGTTGCCAACCGAACGCCCCGTACGCGCGTTGGAACGCGTTCTGGCCGTGAATGAGGTGCAGGACCTTTTGGAACGCGACGTCGCGGTGGTCGACATGCGCCTTGGGCAACGTCCGACAATAAGAATGACCAAAGCTGCCAGCGAAGACTGGTGGAATACAAAAGTGACAGTGGGTAGCGAGCAGTAACGACCATGATGACCGATCTTTATCAGTCCCAGCGCGCCATGCGGCAGATGCGCAGACAAGCCATGCAACGCGGTGTTGTCGCCATTCTAGATGTTGGCAGTTCCAAGATTGCCTGTCTTGTATTGCGCTTTGACGGGACCGGCCGCCTGACCGAGGACAACACCATCGGGTCGATGGCCGGGCAGACCGGGTTCCGGGTGATTGGTGCTGCGACCACACGGTCGCGGGGCGTTCAATTTGGCGAAGTCACCGCCATGCAGGAAACGGAACGGGCGATCCGAACCGCCCTGCAGGCGGCGCAAAAGATGGCCGATATCCGGGTCGATCATGTGATAGCCAGCTTCTCGGGTGCGAACCCGCGCTCTTACGGGTTGGACGCGCAGGTCGATCTTGAGGGTCAGGTCGTGACCGAGGCAGAGGTTGGCCGTGTCCTGAACGCCTGTGATGTGCCGGACTACGGGGCAGGGCGCGAGGTGTTGCATGCCCAACCGGTAAACTTCGCTTTGGACAACCGCTCAGGTCTGATCGACCCGCGCGGCCAAATGGGGCAGAGCCTTGCCGTCGACATGCACATGCTGACCGTCGACGCAACTGCAATCCAAAACATCGTGCGCTGCATCAAACGCTGCGATCTGGAATTGGCCGGAATTGCAAACTCGGCCTATGTGTCTGGTGTTTCCGCCTTAGTCGAGGATGAGCAGGAACTGGGCGCGGCCTGTATCGACATGGGTGGCGGCACGACCAGCGTGTCGATCTTTATGAAAAAGCACATGATCTATGCCGATTGCGTGCGCATGGGTGGTGATCATGTGACCTCGGACATTTCGATGGGGTTGGGCATTCCCGCCTCGGTGGCTGAGCGGATAAAAACCTTTAATGGCGGCGTTCACGCAACGGGCGCGGATGATCGGGACCTGATCGACATCGGCGGGGATACCGGCGACTGGGAACATGATCGCCGCACCGTCAGCCGTGCTGAACTGATCGGGATCATGCGCCCGCGGGTCGAGGAAATTCTTGAAGAAGTGCGCGTCCGCCTGGATGCGGCCGGGTTTGAGCATATGCCAAGCCAGCAGATCGTCCTAACCGGTGGTGGCAGTCAGATCATGGGGCTGGACGGACTGGCCACCCGCATCCTTGGGCAGCGCGTTCGCCTTGGCCGGCCGCTGCGTGTGCATGGTCTACCGCAATCGGCGACCGGGCCGGGGTTCTCCTCCGCAGTGGGGCTTAGCCTGTTTGCAGCGCACCCACAGGACGAATGGTGGGACTTTGAAATCCCTGTCGACACCTATGCCGCGCGCCCGTTCAAGCGGGCCGTGCGTTGGTTCCGTGACAATTGGTAAGCTAGAGGTCGCAGCGCTGCTGGCCCTGACACCGCTGACCGCTCAGGCGCAAACCCGGATCACCCCTGAGGCATTTCTGGATGCGGTTCTTGGCAAAACCGTCGACTTTCATGACTTTCGCAGCGGCGACCTTGTTGGCACCGAAGAATTTCTCAGCTCCACCGTTTCGGTTTGGCGCCGTGAGGGAAGAGGGTGCGTATACGGACAAATCACCACGCCGAACGGGCAAATCTGTTTTCTCTATGATGATGCAGTCGAAGGGCCAGCGGTGTGTTGGTGGCCTTTCGAATATAAGGGCAAGTTGATGGTGCGACTGGCCACTTTTGCGGACAGCGAAATCCAGGAGGTGCGCAGCATCACCGAGGACGGTTTGAATTGTCCAAGTGCCCCGATCAGCTAAAGAAATGGGTTGCAGCTGACTCGTTTATCCCGCAAGATATCCACAAGGCCCGACAGAGGCCCGCGGCAGGACCTGAGCAGTTTTCCGCAGTTTGACAGTTTATGAGTCCCTTTGGTGATGCGTCGGTTGAGTGCCGCGCACAAATCGCCTGTTTTGTGCTACATTGAGTTCTTTGCGCAACATCTGGCGGTATTTGCGAAATACTGCCGGTCAGCGCCTTATTTCCTCCATATTTTGTGGAATTGCGCGATTTTTGGCGTGACGTTTGCCGTTTCAAACGGTAGGATTGTTAGTGGATAGGTAAGAAAAACACCGCTTTGGCGGGAACAAAAAAACAGGCGGACAGAGCATGACATTGAATCTTTCGATGCCCGGGCACGACGAACTGAAGCCTCGGATCACAGTATTTGGCGTTGGTGGTGCAGGCGGCAACGCTGTCAACAATATGATTGAGAAACAGCTGGACGGCGTCGATTTTGTGGTCGCCAACACCGATGCACAGGCACTGCAACAAAGCCAGTCCTCGGCACGGGTTCAACTGGGCGTGAAAGTCACCGAAGGTCTGGGGGCAGGGGCCCGTCCGACTGTGGGTGCGGCAGCAGCCGAAGAAAGCATTGAACAGATTGTTGATCATCTGGCTGGGGCGCATATGTGCTTTATCACCGCCGGAATGGGCGGTGGCACCGGTACAGGCGCGGCCCCGATCATCGCGCAAGCTGCACGGGAATTGGGCGTTCTGACTGTTGGTGTTGTGACCAAGCCCTTCCAGTTTGAGGGTGCCAAGCGGATGCGTCAGGCCGAAGACGGCGTTGAGATGCTGCAAAAGGTCGTCGACACTCTGATCATCATCCCGAACCAGAACCTGTTCCGTCTGGCCAACGAAAAGACCACCTTTACCGAGGCGTTCTCGATGGCGGACGATGTTCTCTATCAGGGCGTCAAAGGCGTGACCGATCTGATGGTCCGTCCGGGCCTGATCAACCTCGACTTTGCAGATGTTCGCGCCGTGATGGATGAGATGGGCAAAGCGATGATGGGAACCGGCGAGGCCACCGGCGAAGATCGCGCGGTTCAGGCCGCCGAGAAGGCGATCGCCAACCCGCTGCTGGACGAAATCAGCCTCAAGGGTGCCAAGGGCGTTCTGATCAACATCACCGGCTCGCACGACCTGACCCTGTTCGAACTGGACGAAGCCGCCAACCGCATCCGCGAAGAAGTGGATCCCGAGGCGAACATCATCGTTGGTTCGACACTGGATACCGTGATGGAAGGCGGCATGCGCGTATCGGTTGTCGCGACCGGTATCGATGCCAGTGAAAAGCAGGAAGATGTCCCTGTCGCGCGCCGCTCTATGTCGGCACCGCTGACCCGCACCGTTTCGGCAGAAGAGTCGGTGCAGGAAGAGGTCCCGGTTGCTGCGGAAGTCGCTGAGAAAGCGCCGCAGCAAGATATGATCCGCGAACCCTCGCTGTTTGAAGCGCCGGAAGAGCCTGCCCAGCCGCAGTTCCAGTCGCGTGCCCGGCAGGATGATGATGGTTTGCCTCCGCCGGCCTATCAGCCGCGCGTTGCCGAATTCGAGCCGACCCCCGAACCGGTTGAGCCTGCGTCCGAAAACTATGTCGCGCCGCAGCCTCAACCGGCAGCGGGAACACCGTCGCCCGAGGCGCTGCAGCGCTTGCAGGCCGCAGTCCAGAACGTTCCGCCGTCCGAGCGGAGCCCTTCGATGGCTCGCCCTGCGATCCCACAGCCGACCCCTGCGCCGCAGGAAGAAGCGCATGATCGTCCCCGGTTTGGCTTTAACCGATTGATCGATCGGATGACCGGTCACGCGGCAGATACTCCGGCGCAACCACCGCGCCAACAGCCCGTTATGCGCCAATCTGACGCTACGGCACCTGCAAGGGATGAGATCGATCCCGAACAGGACCGGATCGAAATTCCCGCCTTTTTGCGGCGCCAGGCCAACTGATCGCGGTAACAAAATGAATGCAGAGGGTCGCCAAGTGGCGGCCCTTTTCTTTTGTTTTACAGATGCTTAATGGGGTGTAAGCAGGGATTTGCCGATCTGTCACATACATGTTTCATTCGGTTGCAAAGAGTGAGTTGAGCCTTGACGCCGCCTTCCTTAACTGAGTGTCCAACACGGCCAACCGAGGCCGGACACCACTCTTCGAGGTTCACCTTGCAACATACGCTCAAATCTCCGGTCACGTTTACAGGCGTCGGACTGCATAGCGGTAAGCCTGCGACGATGGTCCTGAAACCGGCGGCCGCCGGTCACGGCATCTGGTTCAAACGGACGGATATTGAGCTGGGCAATGCCCTTGTCCCTGCGATCTATGACGTGGTCGAGCGCACCCCGCTGTGCACCCGCCTGATCAACGACGCAGGTGTGTCTGTGTCTACGGTTGAGCACATCATGGCCGCGCTGGCCGGTTGCGGAATACATAACGCACTGATCGAGATTGATGGTCCCGAAGTTCCGATCATGGATGGGTCTTCGATTGATTTCGTTCGCGGTATCATGGCGAAGGGCGTGCGTCGCCAAGCCAGCCCGGTTCTGGCCTATGAGGTTCTTAAGCCGGTGACCGCTGTGCGTGAAGGTGCCAGCGCATCGATTGCGCCTGCAAATGGTCTGATCATCGATTTCCATATCGACTTCGAAGACGGTGCCATCGGCAGCCAGACCAAGACACTGGATATGCGCAACGGCTCGTTCGCACGTGAGCTGTGTGACTGCCGGACGTTCTGTCGCCGTACTGATGTTGAGGCGATGCGCGAAAACGGGCTGGCTTTGGGCGGTACGCTGGAAAATGCCGTCGTTGTCCAGGGTGATGAAGTCCTTACCCCGGGTGGTTTCCGCCACGCGGATGAGGCAGTGCGTCACAAGATGCTGGACGCCCTTGGTGACCTGTATTTGGCAGGCGGTCCGATCTTTGGTCACTTTACCGGTGACAAATCCGGCCATGCAATGACCAATACTCTGCTGCGCAAGCTGTTCGAAACACCGGGTGCCGTCCGTCCGATCCTGTGTACGCCCGAACAGGCAGCCCGCCTTCCGGGGCAGGGCCTGGTCCGGGACGAAATCCCCGAAGTCGCTTGATTGGATCAACTCTGTCGACAATTCCGCGAAGGGGCGCATAAGACGTTTTGCACCGGAATTTTATGTGCTAGACCTTGGCCTAAATCGGGGCTTAACCCCGTCAAGTAATACGACAAGGATAGGCGGAATGGTTGGCAGCAAAGCGGCAGTCAGGTTCGCAGGCGCGATTCTTCTGACAGCAGTTTTGACGGCGTGCGCTGGAAAAGGCGCAGACCGCAATCAGAACCTGGAAGGGTTCACTCCTGAACAGATTTTCACGCGCGGCGAATATGAGCTGTCGCAGAATCGTTCGGACGATGCGGCGTGGTATTTTTCAGAAGTTGAACGTCTGTATCCGTATTCCGATTGGGCCAAGCGCGCGCTGATCATGCAGGCGTTCTCATACCACTCGGACAAAAACTACGAAGAGAGCCGAGGCGCCGCACAACGGTACATCGACTTTTACCCGACGGACGAAGATGCGGCTTATGCCCAATATCTTCTGGCGCTCAGCTATTATGACCAGATTGACGAGGTCGGGCGCGATCAGGGCCTGACTTTTCAGGCGTTGCAATCGCTGCGCACAGTGATCGAGGTCTATCCGGATAGCGAATACGCGACCTCTGCGGTGTTGAAATTCGATCTGGCATTTGACCATCTGGCTGGCAAAGAGATGGAAATTGGACGCTATTATCTGCGCCAGGACCATTATACCGCAGCCATCAACCGGTTCCGTGTGGTGGTTGAAGATTTCCAGACCACATCTCATACCGCCGAAGCTCTGTACCGCTTGATTGAAGCCTATCTGGCACTGGGTCTTGTGGATGAGGCACAGTCGGCAGGGGCCATTCTTGGGTACAACTATCAATCGTCCGAATGGTACGATGCGGGCTATTCGTTGCTGACGTCACGCGGGTTGGATCTCAAGAGCCGTGGCAACAACTGGCTCAGCACGATCTACCGTCAGACCGTCAAAGGTGAGTGGTTGTAATCGCCATGGCCAATGGGGTGGGACGCTAAGACCCGATGCTGCGCGCCCTCGATATCCGTGACATGCTGATCATCGACCGGCTGGAACTGACGTTTCAGCCGGGCCTGAATGCGTTGACTGGTGAAACCGGTGCGGGCAAGTCGATTCTTCTGGATTCGCTGGGGTTTGTTCTGGGCTGGCGTGGCCGGGCTGAACTAGTCCGTCAGGGCGCCGCCCAGGGTGAAGTCGTGGCGGAGTTCGAATTACACGAAGACCATCCTGCACATGCAATTCTGGCCGACGCGGGCCTGCCCGGCGGAGAGGAACTTATCCTGCGGCGGGTGAATACGGCCGAGGGGCGCAAGACCGCGTGGGTCAATGATCGCCGTTGTTCGGGCGAGGTGCTGCGCGCATTGTCCGAGACCCTGATCGAACTGCATGGTCAACACGATGATCGCGGCCTGTTGAACCCGCGCGGTCACCGGACAATGCTGGATGATTACGCCGGCGCAGAACCCCAACTGGCAAAGGTGCGGTCGGCCTGGTCCGAGATGTCACGTGCGCGCAAAGCTCTTGCTCAAACGGAATCGACCCTTGTGGCGATGCGCGCGGAAGAGGAATTTCTTAGGCATTCGGTATCCGAGCTTGATCAGCTGGACCCGCAACCCGGCGAGGACGCCGAGCTCGATGCCCGCCGTCGCATGATGCAAGGAGCTGAGCGTATCCGGGATGATGTCGCTCGGGCTTTCTCTCTGCTAGGCGGGGACGGGGCTGAAAGCGCAATGGCGGACGCTGTGCGTTGGCTCGAAGGCGTCTCGGACAATGCCGGCGGCCAATTGGAGGCACCAATCGCGGCCCTGGGGCGCGCCCTGATCGAATTGGGTGAGGCGCAGGACGGTGTCGAGGCTTGTCTGCAGAAATTGGATTTCAATCCGGCGGAATTGGAACAGGCCGAAGAACGCCTGTTCGCCATCCGCGCACTGGCTCGTAAACATGATGTTGTACCTGATGAACTGGGTACCTTTGCCGAAATTTTGCGTGACCGTTTGAACCGGCTTGACGCTGGCGACGCGGATCTGGCCGTTCAGCGGGCAGCGGTGGACGCCGCTCAGACCGCATATAACGGCGCAGCGGCCAAGCTAAGTGCTGTGCGACAGAAGGCAGCCGGTCAGCTGGATGCCGCCGTGATGACCGAACTCGCCCCGTTGAAGATGGAGCGCGCTGTGTTCCAAACCGAAATTACAGCCGCGGATCCCGGTCCCGATGGAATTGACGCAGTAGCTTTCACAGTTGCCACCAACCCCGGCGCACCTTCTGGTCCGCTGAACAAAATCGCCTCGGGCGGCGAACTCAGTCGGTTTCTTCTGGCGCTCAAGGTCTGCCTGACCGGGAATGACAGCGCGCGCACGATGATTTTTGATGAGATAGACCGGGGCGTTGGTGGTGCAACTGCCGATGCGGTCGGGCGGCGTCTGGCGGCGCTGGCGCAGGGCGGGCAGGTGCTGGTTGTGACGCACTCACCGCAGGTGGCGGCCCGCGCGGCACATCACTGGCGGGTGCAAAAACACGTCACCGACGGGCAGACCCTTTCTACCGTTGTTCCGCTGGCCGAACCCGACCGCGTGGATGAAATTGCCCGTATGGTCGCAGGCGACACGATCACGGACGAGGCGCGCGCTGCCGCCCGAGCCCTTTTGCAGGCCTGAGGCAATTCTGCCGCTTTCGCGTGTTCAATCCGTCGCGATCCCACTTTTATAAGGGCGCTCCGTGGCTTACTAAGGGGAAAGACGTGATCCCCGAGGGCCAATGACCCAATCAACCCGCACTGTTCTGCGCAACCAGCTCAATCAGGCTTTGGCCGCGATCAAGGACGCTTGGCGGGTGATGCGGCGGCGTGGGCCCAGCCAAATTCAGTTCTGGTTCATTGCGCTGGCGATCGGGATTGCGGCAGGTTTCATGGCATTGGGGTTCCGCAAGGCCATCCGGTCGCTGCAGGCTTATGTCTATGATACGGATGACATTTTGCTGCTGCACAGCCATGCGGAAAAGTTGCCTTGGTTTCTGATCCTGATCATTCCCATCATCGGCGGGCTAATCGTGGGCGTGATCCTGAACAAGTTCACCGACGACGGACGCGTGCGATCCGTCGCTGACGTCATCGAAGGGGCTGCGGTGACCGATGGTCGCGTGGAAAGCAAGGCGGGTATCGCGTCGTTCTTTGCCTCGCTCGTCACGCTCAGTACAGGCGGGTCCACGGGCCGAGAGGGGCCGGTCGTGCACATGGCTGGCGTGATCTCAACCTGGGTTAGCAACCGCATCCATGCCGATGGCATCACTGGGCGCGATCTGTTGGGGTGCGCCGTTGCCGCAGCCGTCTCGGCCAGCTTTAACTCACCGATCGCAGGTGCACTTTTCGCGCTTGAGGTCGTACTGCGCCACTTTGCAGTGCATGCGTTTGCGCCCATCGTGATCGCTTCGGTTGCGGGGACAGTAATCAACCGGCTGGAATATGGCGACGTGACCGAGTTTGTTCTGGATACACCCGGTTCCCTGCAATTCTACGTGGAATTGCCCGCCTTCCTGCTACTTGGCCTAATCTGCGGGCTGGTTTCGCTTCTGCTCATGCGGTCGATCTTTTTTGCCGAAGATATCGGCAACCATATCCAGAACCGGCTTGCCTTGCCTGGCTGGCTGCGCCCAGCTGTTTCAGGCGCGATGTTGGGGCTGCTGGCGATCTGGTTCCCGCACATCATCGGCGTCGGGTATGAAACCACGATCCGCGCTTTGGCAGGTGACCTGACCCTGAGTTTTGCCATCCTGTTTGCGGTAATCAAGACGGTTGCCGTAGCGATCACCATGGGCGGACGTATGGGCGGCGGGGTGTTTTCCCCATCGCTGATGATTGGGGCGTTGACCGGACTGGCCTTCGGCCTGATCGCAACCGGGCTGCTGCCTGATGTTTCTGGCACCCATACGCTCTATGCCTTTGCCGGAATGGGGGCCGTTGCTGCCGCGGTTCTGGGCGCACCGATTTCGACCACGATGATTGTCTTTGAACTGACCGGAGACTGGCAGATCGGCCTGGCTGTGATGGTTTCGGTGTCGATGTCGACAGCGCTGGCCTCGCGTCTTGTGGATCGGTCCTTCTTCTTGACCCAGCTGGAACGTCGTAACGTGCATCTGGCCGCAGGGCCGCAAGCCTATCTGCTGGCGATGCTGCGAACCGGGGCGGTCATGCGCCCCTTGGGCGATTCGCGCTCGATCACGAAAGAACAGGCGGTCGAATTGATCGAACAAGGGCTATGTGTTCAAGCTAGCGCCACGCTAGAGGCCGCGATGCCTTATTTCGACAGGGATGACATCCCCTGTATTCCGGTGGTGATTGTCGAAGAGGACGGCAGTGAAAACCCGGTCGGAGCGCTTTACCACGTCGATGCACTGAAAGCGTATAATCGCGCCTTGGCTGCCACTGCGGCTGAAGAGCACTCTTAGCGTTTATACACTGTAGCGGTATCGCCAAGGTAGTTGTCCCAAGCAAACCAGTACGAAATATGGCCTGCGACCCGGGGCAATTCCGCGCCTCCTGCTCCAACCAGCGCCTCTTCGGTCATGGTCCACTTCTGACCCGTTTCATCCACCAAATCGCTGCCAGACGCAGCGAACTTGTGGGATGCGCGTTCATAAGCCCGCACTGCGCGCTTTTCGTCGTTTCCGATAAGCACCAGCGGCCGGTTGGCGATGGCGTCATTGATTACCCGGCTTCTGCCGAACGCATCCAGGGGCCATGCTCGCGCCGCACCAAATTGACGGATGGCGAAAACATAGTCTTTCTGCCTGTGGCTGGACTGATCGACCAGCGCCGGGAACATCAATTCGGATGAAGCGAAATACTCCCGATACACGACACCCGACCCATAATTCCGCCGGTGACCGGTGTTCATTGAAAGGACCTTCGTCTTGGGGTGAGATGTTTTCCAGCTTTGCCAAGTGGTGATGACCACCGGGCGTTGTTTCAATTCGATACCGTTGCCAACAAGCGCGCCAACAACAGGCTTGCCGGTGTATTGGTTCCACAGGGAATGCGTTTGACGATCGAACATCAGTTTATTGGATCTGTACAGAAACCCGGATGAGCCGAAGATAAGCGGTTTGCTGCGATCCGGCACTTGCGTTTCAAACAGAATGCCTGAACCACACAGTGTGCAGTAGGCCAAGGCAACCGGAACCCCGCCAATCACCTCATTGAACATTTCATGCCAGCCCATGATCCGCAGCGGGTAGGCTCGTTCGTCCCCGTTGATCGAAACGCCAAAGACCAGGTCATCGTCCTTAAGGTAATCTGCGCGCGCGGCAGGGATCAGCGCCGGATTGTCCAGCGATGGGATACCGTCCTTGTTCACACCACCCCAAGCGATCTCTTCAAGCCGGATCTTCATCTTGTCGCGCTGCAAGTACTTTGGCTTCAGGAAGACATCAAAATTCGTATCTACCCCCAGGAGAACCTCGCGTTTGAACGGGATGAGCGAGGGGTGCGGCACGATTTGCGGATTCTTTTCCTGCCACAACATCCAGTCAAACCAGTCTTGACCAATACTCTCACCAGTCAGGGTCTGCATGACCTTCACGATGTCGCTGCTGCGACGTCTGGCGTATCGCATACCGGTCAGCAAAGCAGGCACCACATCCGGGTTGCCGCGTTGCACGAGAAAGGCCATGCCTTGCTCAAACTCCGCGTTGCTTCCGAACAAGGTGGAACGCACGGCATCCAGCACGGGGTCTTGTTGCGCGGACAATGCGCCAGGCAACAAGAGCACGGTCCCCAATGATCCTGCGAAACTGCGACGAGTAAGTGACATGGCATCCTCTGGGCGGTGTTTGGTGGCATTGTGCACTCTTGATGCCTCACATGCATGCAACAGCCCCGTGATTAGATCGTGAACCCGATGTTTTTGGGGGTGTGGCCCGGGTTGAACTGCTGGCGAAACCCTTCTGGCTGCATGTCTTGGCGGGTTTTTGCTGGTAAGCTGCATCCCAAATACATCTAAAATTTTCACTTTTTTTCCGAATTTCTTGATCAAAAGGCCAAAAAATCGTTAATATTTGTGACGATTGCAGCGATATCCCTACGCGACCAAAGGAAATTTACTCCCAAAGCGAGTGTCGGGAGCCAAGAAATTTCAAGATCTTGAACGACATAACTGCATTGACTTATTTTTGAACTGAAACTCGCGCGAACGGGAGTACTTTGAAAATGCTATTTCTGCATCTTGATTTGCACTCCCGGATTTATGCAGCCTACACGCATCACGTGTCTCAACGGCTATGTTTCAAAACCCCTCCTTCAGGTATCCGGCTCGGAGACCTGGTGTGAGGGTCTCGCACGGAAATAACCGGATGGGCGGGTTGTTGTCCGAACAAGGAGGTTCTTACCTCGCCAAATTGGGAGGCAGGTGGTTTGCTGATCGGGACGGGTCAGGCAAACAAGTATCTCAGGACGTCCAATTTTTTACCAGTTTTTCTGCAATGCCCCCACGAGGCTGTTTCAGCCACGGTTTGGCGACCATCAGGTCAATACAACGGTGGGCGCCGGGCAAAGGTCCACACTATGCGAGTATTTGATGTTGCGTTGATAGGCGCGGGCCCCGCTGGCTACGCCGCTTTGACTGCAATGCGAGCGGTTTCAGGTTCGGTGGTGGTGATTACAGGCGCGGGATCTGAACCATGTGAGGACGGCCCGGCCAAGATTGTGTCTGTCGCGTACGAACGTCAGCAGCCGGCCTTTATGACCGAACGGACCGATGTATCCGGGGATGCCCCGCCGCTGTTCGTCGCCGCCGAAGTGGGTGGGCTTGCCAATTTTTGGGGCAAACAATTGCAGGTCTACGATAACGATGATCCCTGGGGTCAGGGGCGATATCTTGAAAGCTGGGCAGATTACACCGCCGCCTGCGAGACCGTGCAAAGTGACCTGCAGGTCATAGGCGGCATCCAGCGCGAGCAACTGGGCGATGGGTTGGAAAAAAGTGTGCCACGCCTTTTGACAGGAACAAAAGACGCCCCGGATATCGGCTTGGGTGCAATGGCGCGGGCCGTAGGAAACCGTCTAAGCGAAATGCCAAATGTCGAAGTCCGTGCGGGCCGTGTGCAACGGATCGAAAATGACCAGAATTGTGTATGCTTGGAACTGGCGGATGGGACACGCATTCAGGCCCGCCAGGTGTTCCTGGCTGCAGGCGTCCTAGGCACGGCCACATTGCTTGCGCGAAGCCTGCCACAAATCACTCAGTTCGGCTTTTTGGACCACGCGCCTTATACGATCAACTGTCTGAGGCTGGCGCGCGCGTTGGGATCCCCGCGGAACTACACGAATCGTGGAAATTTCAATGCGCTGACACTCAAGCGGAAACAGGATGGTCGATGCAGCCTTTTTGCGTCTGTCTATGCCGTGTCGCAAGCCCCGGTAAGCCTTGTTACGACAACCCTGGGCCTGGGTCCGCGTCTGCGCGGCTGGCGCATGGGACGTTTCATTGATTTCGTGCAACCCGTTCGGATCTGGACGCCCAAGACATATGTACAGTTTCGTCTGCAACCTGAGCTTGGTCAGATCGAGGCGACGCATGTACCGGACCCGGGGCAGGACGAGGGGCTACAGTTTCTATTGCACTGGCTGGGCTCGCATCGCGTGCGACACAATCTGGGCGTTACTGCGCCAGGGCAGGGGTTCCACTATCACAACCTGACCTTTGGACCGGGCGATGAACCTGTAGATCAGGTGGTTGAGCAGGCCTTTCAGCGGCGCGTGCGTGTGATCGATGCCTCTTGCCTCGCAGAAATTGGCTGCCCGCCGCATACTCTGACATCCATGGCACAGGCCTATGGGCGTGTGCGTCACGACATGGCCGCGACCGAGCGGGTCAGAGAGGCCATCTGAGGGATTTAGATCTGTTCGACCTTAACAGAATCGACGCGGTAAAACGCGACATAACCCTTGATCTCGGCCATTGCGGCGACCGGGTCCTCATAGCTCCACGCTGCGTTTTCGGTCACGGATGATTTATTGACGATTGAGAAATGCGTCGCATCGCCTTTGTGCGGGCAGTGCGTAACCTTTTCTGTACGGTCCAGAAATGCCATTCCGATATCGGCGCGAGGGAAATAGATCACCGGATCCAGATCACCTTCCAGCAGCTCCAGCGCATTCATGCTCTCTCCGAGAACGGCGCCCCCGGAACGAACGCTCCATTTACCAGCTGCTTTGCGGATCGTTATGTCTGTCATCTCTGCTTCTTCCCTCGTCTTCAGTACGGATCACTCCTCTGCCCGGTTTATGTGACAGTCCGGTGTCAGATCGGCGCAGTTGCGGCATCCAACCACAGTTGAGCGTCGTCGCCCAGCCTTGGGCGAACTTTTTCCGCAACGTCGCGGTGGTATGCGTTAAGCCACGCGCGTTCTTCTGTCGTTAGCATATCAACTACAATCAGCCGCCGGTCAATTGGAACGTATGTGAGCGTCCGCCAGTTCAGCATCGCACGCTCGGTGTCAGCGGTGGGCAGCGGCGGGGCATCTTGAACCACAACAAGGTTCTCGATCCGAATGCCGAACGCGCCTTCGCGATAATATCCGGGCTCGTTGGACAGGATCATGCCCGGCTCCAGCGGTACATGGCTGACCTTTGACAAGCGCTGCGGCCCTTCATGGACGCTCAGATACGCACCGACGCCATGGCCGACCCCGTGATTGAAATCCTGGCCCGCTGCCCATAAGGGGGCGCGTGCGATGCATTCGATATCTCGTCCGGCCAGCCCGGCGGGCCAGCGCAGCATGGACATATCGATCATCCCTTTTAGCACGCGGGTAAAGCAGGCTTTTTCCTGATCGCCTACTTCCCCTATCGCAATGGTGCGGGTGATGTCGGTTGTGCCATCCAGATACTGCCCACCGCTATCCAAAACCAACAGGTGCCCATTTTCCAGTCGGCTGTCGGTTTCTTCGGTCACCCGGTAATGCATGATCGCGCCATTGGGCCCGGTGCCCGCAATCGTGTCGAACGAGATATCCTGTAGCGCGTTATCCCGGCGGCGGTTTTCCTCAAGCTGCGTGACTACCTGAGTTTCCGTCATTGTGCTCGGGGTCTTTGCGTCCAGCCAGCATAACGTCTCAATAACGGCCACCGCGTCGCGAAGATGCGCTTCGGCACTTCCAGCGATTTCCGCCGGATTCTTGCGAGCTTTGGGCAAGGCACAGGGATCCCCTGCATCCATCATCTTGTCGCTGAGAACGTCAGCAACTGCTTGCGGCAAAGTCCCCAAGTCGACTTGAACCTTGCCGACCAAACCCGCAACGGCTTCCAGAAACACCTGTGGGTCGTGAACCTGAACATGGTCGCCAAGATGATCGTCCAACCCCGCCAGTTTTTGTGCCGCCATGAACAGATCAACCCGACCGTTGGCATGCAGAATGGCAAATCCATGGGCAACCGGGTTATACCCGATGTCCGATCCGCGAATGTTAAGCAGCCACATGATCGAATCCGGCAAGGAAATGATCGCCGCCTCACACCCGTTCTGCTTTAAATCATCCGCCAGCCGCGCGATTTTGCTTGTAGCGGTTTCCCCGGCAAACTCAATCGGGTGTGCCTTGACCGGGTTCATCGGGGCGTCCGGCTGATCCGGCCACACCCGATCCACCAGATTGTCACACCGAACCAGCTCGATGCCGCTCGCGTTCAACTCTTTCTTCAGGCTGGAAATCTGCCCAGCTGCATGCAGCCAGGGATCAAAACCAACCTTTCCGCCGCTCGGCAGTTGTTCCTTGAGCCAGGCGCTAAGGCTTGTTTCGGGCCAGGGTACGGGCGTGAATTCTTCCGCCACTTGCGCCTTGACCTGGGTGCGGTATCGGCCGTCGATGAATACACCCGCAATTTCGGACAATGCCGCACAGAAGCCGGCCGAACCGGTAAAGCCCGTCAGCCATGCCAGCCGTTCATCGCGTGTGGCCACATACTCGCCCTGATGCGCATCTGCGCGTGGGATCAGAAAACCGTCCAACCCATCCTGCGCCATCTGGGATCGCAAAGCGGCCAGTCTGGGCGGTCCCTGTTCCGGACGTGCAGTGACTGCAAAGGACTGAAACATGTGACACCTCTCGTAAACGGGGGGCAGTCCCCTTCATCTTTTGAAAAATACTCCTGCCGGAGGCAGGGCCAGCGTCAGCTGGCCCTTTTCATCCCCATCACGCGTGCACGTGCCCGAGGATCGCTGTCGAACAATGCCGCCAACTGTTCAGTCATCGCACCTGCCAGCTGTTCGACATCCGTGATTGTTACCGCGCGATCGTAGTATCGGGTTACATCGTGGCCGATACCAATGGCCAAAAGCTCGACCATCTTGCGTTTTTCGACCATCCCAATCACGTCGCGCAGGTGTTTTTCCAGGTAATTCGCGGGGTTAACGCTGAGTGTTGAATCATCAACCGGCGCACCGTCCGAGATCACCATCAGGATTTTGCGCTGCTCGCGTCGCGCAAGCATCCGGCGATGCGCCCATTCCAGTGCTTCGCCATCGATGTTCTCTTTCAGCAGGCCTTCTTTCATCATCAAACCCAAGTTGGGTCGCGCTCGACGCCACGGGGCATCCGCACCTTTGTAGATGATGTGACGCAGATCGTTCAGACGCCCCGGCTGTTGCGGGCGGCCGTCATTCAGCCATGCCTCACGTGCCTGGCCGCCTTTCCAAGCGCGCGTAGTAAAGCCAAGGATTTCGACTTTCACGTTGCAACGTTCCAGCGTCCGGGCCAGAACATCGGCACAGATCGCCGCGATCGAGATCGGGCGACCGCGCATTGAGCCCGAGTTATCCAGCAGCAGCGTCACCACTGTATCGCGGAACTCGGTGTCTTTCTCGACCTTGAAGCTCAGCGGCGTGGTCGGGTTGGCCACAACACGCGCCAGACGACCGGCATCCAGAATGCCTTCCTCGCGGTCAAACTCCCAAGAACGGTTCTGTTGCGCCTGCAATCGGCGCTGCAGTTTGTTCGCCAGACGGCTGACGGCACCCTTAAGCGGCTCAAGCTGCTGATCCAGATAGGCGCGCAGCCGTTCTAATTCAGCAGGCTCGGCCAAATCCTCGGCTGCGATCTCTTCGTCGAAGGTGCCAAGGTAAACCTTGTAGTCCGGGTCGGCCTCGGATGCAGGGGGCGGGGACGGCGGCTCCATCGGGGCCTCACCGTCAGGCATCTCGGCCTCATCGCCCATCTCATCCTCGGCCATCTCGTCCATCGAGACCTGGGCCTGAGATTGGTCCTGCTGCTCTTCCTGCGTTTGCTCGGGGGTCGCGTCGGCGTCCTGCTCGTCCTGATCATCCTGACCAGTGCTATCGGGGTCGGGCTGTTCTTCGGCGTCGTCCTCGGCCTGATCTTCCTGATCTTCGTCCAGCTCGTCCGGATCTTCGCCCAGCTGGTCACCATACCCCAGATCCTTGATCATCTGACGGGCAAATTTGGCAAACTCGGCCTGATCCGACAGGATTTCCTGCAGGTTTTCCAGCGTCCCGCCGGCTTGCTCTTCGATGAAGCCGCGCCACAGGTTCATGATGTTCTCGGCCGCAGGCGGCAGGTCCCGTCCGGTTGCCAAGTGACGGATCAGATAACCCGCGGCCACCGACAAGGGGGCATCAGCAGGCTGCTTGCACTGGTCGTACCCACGGCGCAGCGCCTCGTGCCCAATTTTAACATCGATGTTAGAGGCCGTGCCGGGCATATCCCGCGCGCCCATCGCCTCACACCGGGCAACTTCCATGGCCTCATAAAGATCCCGCGCCATATCACCCGGAGGCGCATAGCGATTATGGGTCGCATCGTCATGGTACCGGCGCTGCAACGCCAAAGCATCCGCCGTACCGCGCGCCAGCAAAACCTCTTCGCGAGTCATGCGCCGAGAAACCTGCGGCAAACGCATCGACTCGCCCGACAGACCCGAGGGGTCGACAGTATAGCTTACCGATAATTCGGGATCATCGGCCATCACCTTGGTGGCTTCGGCCAAGGCCTTCTTGAACGGATCAGCGGGGTTGTCGTTTGGTTTAGACAATGAACGTACTCCAGATCATTGCTGCCGAGAAAAGCACTAAGCATTCCCAGCGCAGCCGTGTCAGGTGGACATGCTGCGGCGCCGTCATTTCTGAAGGCGCCGTCTTTTTCCAATCTACTTTGTCAAAAAGCCAAGCTGAATCAAGAACAACCCAGATAGATGCTATGACAAAGAAGATTATCACCCCAAGCTCACACTCGCCGCGCTTTCCGGCAGCTCCTCGTCAAAGCAACGCTGATAGAACTCGGCGACGGTCTGGCGTTCCAGCTCATCACACTTGTTCAAGAAGGACAGGCGGAAGGCGTAGCCGACGTCGCGGAAGATCTCGGCGTTTTGGGCCCAGTTGATCACGGTCCGGGGCGACATGACAGTCGACAGGTCGCCATTCATGAAGGCGGTCCGGGTCAGGTCGGCGACGGTGACCATTTGGCTGACGGTCTTGCGGCCCTTTTCGGTGTTGTAATGTGGCGCCTTGGACAGAACGATCATCGTCTCGGCATCGTGGCTTAGGTAGTTCAGCGTCGAGACCAGCGACCAGCGGTCCATCTGTGCCTGGTTGATCTGCTGCGTTCCGTGATACAGGCCGGTAGTGTCGCCCAGACCGACGGTGTTCGCGGTGGCAAACAGGCGGAAGTTCGGGTTCGGCGTGATAATCTCGTTCTGGTCCAGCAAGGTCAGCTTACCGTCATGTTCGAGAACACGCTGGATCACGAACATCACGTCCGCACGACCTGCGTCGTATTCGTCGAAAACGATGGCAACGGGGTTGCGCAGCGCCCAGGGCAGGATGCCTTCGTGGAACTCGGTCACCTGTTTGCCATCACGCAGCTTGATCGCGTCCTTACCGATCAAGTCGATCCGGCTGATGTGGCTGTCGAGGTTCACACGGACGGCGGGCCAGTTCAGGCGGGCCGCGACCTGTTCAATATGGGTCGATTTGCCCGTACCGTGATAGCCTTGGATCATCACACGCCGATTGTGCGAAAAGCCTGCCAGAATGGCCAGTGTGGTTTCCGGGTCAAACTTGTAGGTCGGGTCGATCGCGGGTACGCGGTCACTGCGGTCAGCAAAGCCCTTGATCGCCATGTCGGTTTCAATACCGAACACGTCACGGACCGAAATTTCTTCGGTGGGTTTTGCGTTTACGTCGATCGATCCGTCAGCCATTCGCCTTGTCCTTATCCTTTGCCCCGCGTTGCCGGGTTTGAACTCGTGTGTGGTGCAACATATTGCGGGCAAGGGCAAGGGAAAGCCGTGCTGGTAGGAACTTAGGCGGATGTTTCTTTGAAACTGGCCTTATCGATGTTGCGTCCAATGTCTCGAGCTAATCTTTCAAATCTTGGACAGCCCGAATTTTGGGCCCAGAACGCCGCCACGCAGTCCCGTGAAGCATTAATATTGCAATAGTAAGATGTGATGAGTTAAATATGCATATATGATTATGCAAAAGCGGTTCCCGATTTTGTTATTTTATGAGTGTAGGTACAAATGTCGTTAGTAATCTCAGGTCCGACTTCTATCTCGATCCCCAGTGGGTCGACCTCGGTTATGGAGCAGTATACCACGACCAAAGCTGTGACTTGGAGCGTGACCGTAACTGGCGATGGTGGATTGGATCCATCAGACTACACTGTTTCGATTTCACCTAGTGGAGTTTTGACCGTTGAGCTTACTGAGGGGGCGGACATCCCTCCGAATACGCAACTCACGGTTCGAATAGGGGCGACGAACGGGCAGCCAGGGGCCGGTAACAATGCCATCCTGAATGTGACAGTCGATCTTCCTGCGGGAACAGTGCCGTGTTTTGTAAAGGGCACCTTGATAGAAACCGAAAAAGGCCCTCGCCCTGTCGAAGAACTGTCGGTTGGGGACAAAGTTCGTGTTTCCAGCGGTGCGCTGCTACCCATTTTGTGGATTGGCAAGAAGACCGTGAGGGCGGAAGCGTTGCAGCAAAACCCGCGATTGCGTCCCGTTTGTATCAAAAAAGGAGCGATCGGAGATGCTTTGCCTGACCGCGATTTGTACTTGTCACCGCAACACAGAATTGTTCTGGAAGGGTGGCGCGCCGAATTGTTGTTCGGTGAGCCGAGGGTTTTTGCAGCGGCAATACATCTTGTGAACGACAACACTATTCGACAGGTGTGGTCCAATGAGGCGGTGACATACTTCCATATTGCCTGCAACCGCCACGCAGTTTTGATGTCGCACGGTTTGCCAACGGAAAGCTTGTTTCTGGGTGATATGGCGCTGTTGTCTTTCGGTCGCGGAGATGTAGAAGAACTTCGTGTGCTCTTTCCAGAACGGTTCAGCCGTGGATCCGCCTGGAAACAAACGCGTGTGCGTTGCTTGAAGCGCCCCGAAGCCGAGCTTTTACGGGAAATGATCAAACAATAGATCGACTACCTAAAGTTCCGGCTGTCCTTGATCTGATCCCACGCCCAGACAACCTCTTGCAACTGCTCTTCCTGAGAACGGTCGCCGCCGTTCATGTCGGGGTGCAATACCTTGATCAGCTTTTTGTACGCTTTGCGCACCTCGGCTTTGGTCCAGCTGTCGTTGGCTTCCAGAATTTCGATCGCGCGGCGTTCCGTGGGGGGCAGGCGACGACCGCCACCACCTGACGTGCGTCCTTTGTTTTGGGTGCTGTTTGCGCCAAGTACCTGATGCGGGTCCTCGATTCCCAGACGGGCCCATGCGCGCGCTTCGGGGTCACCCATCGGCTTGGTCTCGCGCTCCCACACTTTGTCCTTGGACCGCTGAGCGTTCAGCTCGGCCTCGGTGGTGCCGTCAAAGAAGTTCCACTTGTTGTTGTATTCGCGAACGTGCTGCTGGCAGAACCAGAAAAAGTCGTCCAGTACATCCGGGGCCTTGGGTGCACGGAACTTGCCCGGTTCTTCGCAACCTTCGTGATCGCAGATACGCGTCGAGGTTTCAGACGCGCCCGACATTCCGCGACGCCCCCGCGGGTTCTTTTTCTTGGAAGTGGATACGGACATATCAAATCCGAAGGGGTCTGACTTCACCATGTGCTCATCCTTAAGAACGCATCTTTTCGACTCGGAGGCAGCAGTTTAGTCTAAGCAGCCGAAAGTAGAAGAGGGGGGGCGGTAAAATTTTCGCCCGTGAGCAAAAAAATGACCGTGACCGATGAGATCCGAACCCGCCTGATGGCAGCCTTTGAACCGCGCGAGTTGGAAGTCGTAGATGACAGCGAAAGCCACCGCGGGCACGCCGGGTTTCAAGAGGGCGGCGAAAGCCATTTCAACGTCCGCATTCGTGCCAACGCTTTTCAGGGGCAATCCCGCGTCGCCCGCCACCGTGCGGTACATAAGGCATTGGGCGACATCGTGCCCCGCATTCATGCGCTGGCGCTGGATATTGATGCCTGAACAGACCCATTGGTCGATGCCTAGGCGACCAGAGAAATGGCCCTGTTGACGGCGATTCCCTGATTCACCGCGCGATAGGTGGGAAAAGGCAGCCGGTGCGTCGCATCAATGTCTCGCCGTATCCACGCTTGCTCTTCCAGGCGCAGAAGCGACGTCGAAAGTGCGCGATCGGAAATCGTGATCAGACCGGATTTGAGAGTCGAAAATCGTTGGGGCCTGTCGGTCAGCGCCAGAATAGGTGCCGTCCAACTGCGTCTGAGCAACGCGAAATCAGCGTCATCTGGCACGACATTCACGATCCTGCTGGCGATTTCGGCCGCAGATACACCCGCTTGGGTCAATCGAAATTCGGGACGCAGCGGATGACCGTGGCCGGGATTCCGTTCCAGAAAACCCAATTGAATCAGGTGGTCAAGGCTTTGGGCAAATGCCGTTCTGCCGGCGCTTGTCGCAGCCAGCAGCGGTGCCTGTCGTCCCGGCATGCCTTCATGCATTAACGCCAGAATGTTCAGGGACCAGGCGCGGGACGTAAGCTTGACAAGAATCTTTATGTCCATAAAGTATAGTTACTTTAATTTTCGCCAAAGGGATAGTTCAATGCCACTCGTTTCACTGGAAAACACGATCACGCTCGCCATGTCCGTGCAAGACAGGCATGTCAGTGCCGAATGGTATCAGGCCAAGCTGGGGTTCGAGCTGATCCACCATATTGACGAAGCCGGTTGGAGCGAGATGAAGACCAAAACCGACGGTGTGACCTTGGGCCTGGGTGAGCAGGCCGAGCCTGCGCCAGGCAATACGGTGCCGGTGTTCGGGGTGTCCGATATTGCGACGGCGCGTCAGGCGCTCGAATCCTCGGGCGTCAGGTTCGATGGGGCGACTGAAACGATCGAGGGCATGGTCAGCACCGCAACGTTCTACGACCCGGACGGCAATGCGCTGATGCTGGCGCAGGATCTTAGCCAAGCGGCAAGCGCTGCCGAGTAATTCAGCTGCAGGCTGTGAAAACGCGGAGCAGACCGCTTAGGTCTGCTCTTTGTCCTTTTCGGACAGATCCGTGGGCTTCAGGGTCAATGGCGGATCTTTGACCTCTTCTGAAATCGGTGCAGGGGCCTTCACTTCTTCTGGTCCGGGCACCGGCTGAGCCACGGGTGCATCATCGCTGTTCTCAACCGGCTCGCGCTCTGAAGAAAACTCAACTGCAACCTGTCGCCGAAACACCAGAACATTGCGCCAGTTCACGGTGGAACTGGTCAGGCCTGCGCGTTCCTCGCTGGGCAAAAGTTCCGCACGCTGGTAATCCCAGCCATCCTGCCCCATCTGATTCAGTATCTGTTCGATCGACACTGCAAACCGCCCTTCGGCAGTTTTGACGCCCTTGGCCTTGGTGCCTTTTTGTGGGGCGGGGACAACTTTGTATTCGTAGCGCTGCATCAGATTTTCCTGGTTGCCGATCCCCAGCAATCTAACATGTTGTCGGGTTTCGAACAGTCATCATCGCCCTTTGGGCAAATTCTGTTTTGTCTTTTGCGCCCCGCGCGCGGGACCGGCAAAGTCCGCGCCAGACGCACGGACCTTGCCGTTGCAGTTTCATGAACCGAAAGGCTTACGAGCTCAGCTTTTTGCTGACCAACTCATTGACGGCCTTGGGGTTCGCCTTGCCGCCGGTTGCTTTCATGACCTGACCAACAAACCAGCCTGCCAATTTCGGGTTCACCTTGGCTTTTTCGACCTGCGATGGGTTGGCCGCGATGATTTCGTCCAGCGCAGTTTCGATGGCACCGGTGTCGGTAACTTGTTTCATGCCGCGTTCTTCAACGATCTGCGCCGGGTCGCCGCCTTCGGTGTAGACAATCTCGAACAGATCCTTAGCGATCTTGCCAGAAATGGCGTCTGAGGCGATCAGGTCGATGATCCCACCCAGCTGCGCAGGCGAGACCGGTGAGGCGGTGATGTCGTGGTCTTCTTTCTTCAGGCGACCGAATAGCTCGTTGATGACCCAGTTCGCTGCCAGTTTACCGTTGCGGCCTTTGGCGACCTCTTCGAAATAGGCAGCCGACTCTACTTCGGCCGTCAAAACCGACGCATCGTAATCCGTCAGACCGAAGGTGCCAATAAAACGCGCCTTTTTGGCATCCGGTAGTTCCGGAAGCCTGGCTGCGATGTCATCAACCCACGCCTGTTCAATTTCCAGGGGCAGCAGGTCAGGGTCGGGGAAATAGCGGTAATCATGCGCTTCTTCCTTTGACCGCATCGAGCGTGTCTCACCCTTGTCCGGATCATACAGGCGGGTTTCCTGATCGACAGTACCGCCACCTTCGACGATGGCAATCTGACGCCGGGCCTCGACCTCGATCGCTTGCTGGATAAAGCGCATCGAGTTCATGTTCTTGATCTCGCAACGCGTACCCAGATGCGAGAAGTCCTGCGTTTCCTGATACTTTTCATAGGCACCGGGCAAGCAGATCGAAACATTGACGTCCGCCCGCAAGTTGCCGTTTTGCATGTTGCCATCGCAGGTACCCAGATAACGAAGAATCTGGCGCATCTTGGCGATGTAGGCTGCGGCTTCTTCGGGGCCGCGAATATCGGGGCGGCTGACGATCTCCATCAGGCAAACACCGGTCCGGTTCAGGTCGACAAAGGACATATGCGGGTCCATGTCATGGATCGATTTGCCTGCGTCCTGTTCCATGTGGATGCGTTCAATTCGCACCATGCGCGCAGTGCCGTCGCCCATTTCCACCAGCACTTCACCTTCGCCTACGATAGGCTGGTACAGCTGGGAAATCTGATAGCCCTGCGGCAGGTCGGGATAGAAATAGTTCTTGCGGTCAAAGGCCGATACCAGGTTGATATCCGCCTTCAGGCCCAGACCGGTTCGTACCGCCTGTTCGACGCAGTATTTGTTGATCACCGGCAGCATTCCCGGCATCGCCGCGTCCACGAATGCCACGTTCGAGTTCGGCTCGGCCCCGAATTGGGT
This sequence comes from Ruegeria sp. CDSC002, assembly GCF_059610905.1. Lineage (NCBI taxonomy): Bacteria > Pseudomonadati > Pseudomonadota > Alphaproteobacteria > Rhodobacterales > Roseobacteraceae > Ruegeria > Ruegeria sp. CDSC002. Next base: position 100,597 of record NZ_JBXWOM010000003.1, on the reverse strand, counting down.
CGATGCGCCCGAGAACAGCTTGGCATTGGACGAGACCTGCGCATGCACCTCCATCCCGATGACCAGTTCCCAATCGTGCTTGGCCCCGGCAATGGTTTTGGGTTTGGGCATTTCGTATGTCAGGTCGAGCATGGCGCGCCTCATTTCCGCAGAAGTCTAAGCCTGCGTATTAGGCCCGGCTCGGCCGAGGGGCAAGGGGGAATCAGTGCCCGGACAGGCGCAAACCCGTCGGAGTAAACGTCACATCCAATCCGCTGCGCAGCTCATCACGGAACAGATCGCCAATTGCACGCAGGGCATCGCGCTGCCCACGGGCCGCGAACCGTTCGGGTGAATTGATCCGAACACTGTTGTTGAAGCCATTTGCTGCATGGGCCCAAATCAACGGGTGCAGTTCTGTCAGGTGGTCGCGGATCAGCCAGTTTGCAGCCTGGTGTATTTGACTGCGCACCAGATCAGCCTTGTCGCACTGGCCAACGCCGTTCTGGATCGTGATGGCACAGTAAGCCGACAGCATGTTGACGGTTTGCTGGTCAGGACGCCGACGCAGAATATCGTGCATGCCTTCCAGGAAGAAATCGACATCCAGACGCGCGCAGGCCTCTTCGTCCAGGGCGATCGCGTCAAACTGAACCCAAGTATATCCTCCGGCGCCCCAGATATCCTGGGTTTGGGCCGCCATACGCAGTGCCTGGACCTCAAGCTCGCCATAGCTTCCGAACCAGCGCGGCAGCAGGTGGGTCCCCATCGCGCGCATGTGCCGATGATTCAACGGGTCGAGCTTGATCAACCGCTCGTATTCATCCGCCACCCGTGTGTTGGCTCTACGCTGACCCGCCAAAATTGCGCAGCCAGCCGAGGCGACAATGGGGCTGTCCGCTGCGGCCTCGCGACAATTGGGAAGGATTGCAGCTGCCCGATCGAAATGGGCGGCGCAGCGGGATTGGTGCAGCGAGGGCAGGGTTGCTTCGTTCGTCGTACCGCGCCATGCCCATGCCATATCAATGTGGGCCAAAGCGACAACCAAGGCGATCATCGGGTCACCCGAATGCGCGCGCATCTCGTCTTCCAATTCGGAAATGCCGCTCAGGACGTCAAACTCTGATAGCGCTTTGGCATCGGACAGCGCATGTTCTGCCGCCAGAACCACATCGGCCCGCGCCCCAAACGCCAGCAATTCCGCGACAGGCATTCCGTCGGGTGCAGTTTCCCGAGCGTCGTCTGCTTTGTGCATTAGGTCGGACAATTCTGCCCAGCGATCCTGTCTGGCCAGGAAGCGGCCTTTTTCTATCGAGCTGCGCCCAATCTCATCCTGGGCCTGAACATCAGCCAATGGGATGTTCAATTGCCCTTGGTCTGGCAACACGGGCGAAACAGCCGGGTCAGCGAAATACGCGCCGGATGCAGCCGGATGAGTAATAGAAGATCGGGAACGGGACGAACGGTCCCTAAAAAACCAGAACATGGCGGCACTCGAAACAAACAAACCAGAAACTTGAGGGTAAGAGCTTTGCTGCAATCGGTGTCAAATTCAAGGTCTTTGAAGGGGACTGGTTGGCATTTGCCTCTAATCTTTCAAAAATGAACCTATTGTTTCAAAATGTGACGAAGTGATGACGCTCAATTCGAAAACCAGCCTGTTGCAGGACCTGTTCGAACTCCCTGTGGTGCGGAGACGACTCATCAGGTAGCCGAATCCGCTTGCCGGATGTCAGAACCAGAGAAACGCGCACCGAGAAATCCCAACGCGTGTCAAAGCGAACATAATCAACGTCTGAACGATCAATTTCGGCCTCACGAGCGCCGGTAAACCAGCGCAGTTTGTTTTGATCAAGAACCAGCCCTGCGCTGGTGTTCTGAGCAATATCCCAAATGGCCGGTAACGTAGGCAACGCCAACAGCACCACCAGCCACCATGCCGCGTCGAACAGGATCACAAGTGCCATCAAGGCCGCATAAACGCAGATCAGGACACCGACAGTGCGCGGTGCCCGGTTCTGACGCGTAAATTCGAATTCCGTCATGCGTTGAGAATGCGCGAAACCATTTCTGTCGTGTCGCGCGACAGGTCAGGCGTTTCTGCGATGCGGGTCAGCTTTGCACGGATCAGGTCCTGACGGTCTGCGTCATAGCGTTTCCAGGTCTGGAAGGCCGAACACATCCGCGCGGTGGTCTGCGGGTTGACCGGGTCCAGTTTAATCAGCCAGTCGGCCAGCAACGCATAACCCGCACCATCTGCGCGGTGGAAACCGGCATGGTTCATCGCCAGCGCACCCATCACCGCCCGGAAACGATTGGGGTTTTTCCAGTTGAAATCGGCGTGCTCGGTCAGGGTGCGGGCGATGTCTACTGTGGCCACTGGCGAGGCCATTCCGACCTGAAGGGCAAACCATTTGTCCATCACCAGACGGTCGTGCTGCCATTGTTCGTAGAACGCAGAAAGCTCGGCCTCACCCTTGCTTGCGCGCAGCAGGCAGGACAGGGCGTTCAGTTGCTGTGTCATGTTGCCAGCCGCCGCGTATTGCTCGGCTGCCATTGCCGCACCATCAAGCCGTGACGTCAGGGCCAGTGCGGCATTGCCAAGCGAACGTTTGCCGGCTTGGTCTGCATCGGGACTGTATGGTGCCTCGATCAAGGTTTCGCTGTGCAAGCGCGGCAGCAAGTCCTGAACGTGCTGCGCGGTTGCCTGCCGCAGTGTTTCTACCGCTGTCCAGATCGCCATCGGGTCAGGTGTTTCACCCCGGTCGAACAACGCAGCGGCCAGTTCGGATTGGGAAGGCAGACCCAGCATCAGGGCGCGATACGCCGGGTCCAATTCGCCGTCGCGCAGAACGGCCAGCACCCCGTCCAAGTAATCCGCACCCGGCGTTGCGTCTTCGAGGATCATGCGCAACAGCGTGTCCTGCGCCAATGACCGTCCCGCCTGCCACCGATTGAAAGGATCAGTGTCGTGGGCCAGAAGGAAGGCGCGTTCGGCATCGGTGTGATCGTGCTCAAGGATCACAGGGGCCGAGAAATCTCGCAGGATCGAGGCCATAGGTTTTGCCGCCAGCCCAGTGAATTGGAAGCTTTGTTCCGCCTCAGTCAGTTCCAGAACTTCGGTCGCGCGTACTTCGTCACCATTTTGTCCAAGCAAACCCACCGCGACAGGGATCACTTGCGGCAGCTTTTCGGACTGCCCAGGTGTTTCTTCGGTGTGCTGCGCCAATGTCAGCGTATATGTGCCGTCATTCCAATCTTCGCTCACTGTCACGCGCGGCGTGCCAGATTGGCTGTACCAGCGCTTGAACTGGCTCAGATCGCGGTCGGTGGTGTCCTCAAACACCTTGATCCAGTCTTCAATGGTGCAGGCCTGTCCGTCATGGCGGAGGAAATACAGATCCAAGGCCTTTGAGTAGGCCTCATCACCAACCAGACGTTTCAGCATACCGATGATCTCGGCACCTTTTTCGTAGACGGTCGCGGTGTAGAAGTTGTTGATTTCCTGAAAACTCTCAGGCCGGACTGGATGCGACAAGGGCCCGTTATCTTCGGGGAATTGCCGCGCACGCAGGTCGATAGCGTCCTCAATCCGCTTTACCGGGGCCGAGCGCAAATCTGACGTAAACTGCGCATCCCGGAAAACGGTCAGGCCCTCTTTCAGGCACAGTTGGAACCAGTCGCGGCAGGTGATCCGGTTGCCGGTCCAGTTGTGGAAATACTCATGCGCGATGATCGCTTCGATCCGTTCAAAATTGGCGTCGGTCGAGGTTTCAGGGCTGGCCAGAACAGCAGATGAGTTGAAGATGTTCAGCCCCTTGTTCTCCATCGCACCCATGTTGAAATCGTCTACGGCCACGATGTTGAACACGTCTAGGTCGTATTCCCGACCATAGACGTCTTCGTCCCACTTCATGGATTTCTTCAGGGCTTCCATACCAAAAGCACATTTGCCTTCGTCGCCGGGACGGACCCAGAGGTTTAGTTCGACCTCGCGGCCCGACATTGTGGTGAATTGGCCGGGATGGTTAATCAGATCGCCCGCGACCAACGCGAACAAGTAGGCGGGCTTGGGCCACGGGTCGGTCCATTCTGCCCAACCTTCGCCTTTGTCCGAGGGGTTGCCGTTGGACAGTAAAACAGGAAGATCACCATTGATGCGCACAGTGAAAGTGGACATCACATCAGGGCGGTCAGGGTAAAAGGTGATCTTGCGGAACCCTTCTGCCTCGCACTGGGTGCAATACATGCCGTTCGACATATAAAGCCCTTCGAGGGCGGTGTTGTTTCCCGGGTCGATCTCAACCTCGGCTTCCCAGATAAATGGCGCGTCGGGGGCAGCAACGGTCAGGCCCTTATCGGTAGTCTCGGGGGTGATATCCGCACCGTCGATGGATGCGCGGATCAGCTTGAGGTCTTCGCCGTGCAGGAAGAACGTCTTGTCGCTGGCCTCCGGGTTCGGGCGAAATGCAATGCGAGAGGTGACGCGGGTTGCGTGGGCGGCGAGGTCGAACGTCAGGTGCACGCTGTCCACCAGATAACCAAAGGGTGTGTAGTCTTTCAGATAGATCGTCGTTGGGGCAGCGTCGCGCATCAGGGGCCTCGCGTGATTTTGTGTTTGCGCGAACGTATGGGCTGTGGCGGTTGGCTGCAAGCGGTGCGATCCGCGCGTCGGAATGTCCCGAAAATTGATTTTGGTAAGTCTTTTTGACCGCGACGCTGCGGCGCACGTTGCCTATCGGAAACTTTCGTCCTAAATGCTGACGGCATACAGTCGTGCACATTCCCGGGAGAAACAAAATGAGCAGCAGACAGGCGCGCAGCGGATTGCAGGTGGATACGGTTCTGGCCGAGTTCATCGAAGGCCAAGCCCTGCCGGGAACCGGTGTCACAGCAGATGCCTTCTGGGATGGTCTGGCGCGCATGGTCGCCGAGCTTGGCCCCAAGAACCGCGCCTTTCTGGCCAAGCGGCAGGACATTCAGGGCAAGGTCGATGCATGGCATCTTGAGCGCCAAGGGCAGGACCACGACGCCGAAGTCTATCAGGCTTTCCTGCACGAGATCGGCTATCTGGTTGAGGAAGGTGCGGATTTCCAGATTGAAACCGCCAATGTCGACCCCGAGATCGCCTCGATCCCCGGACCGCAGCTTGTTGTTCCGATTACCAATGCGCGATTTGCACTGAACGCAGCCAATGCACGTTGGGGCAGCCTTTACGATGCGCTTTACGGAACGGATGCGATGGGTGATCTGCCCGCGGCTGGCGGCTACGACGCAGCGCGGGGCGCGCGGGTGATTGCATGGGCCAAAGGGTTCTTGGATGACGCAGTGCCGCTGGCTTTCGGGTCATGGGCTGATGTCTCAGATCTGAGCGTACAGGACGGCGCGCTGATGCCAACTCTGGCCAATCCTAAACAATTTGTAGGTTACGACGGAGATCCGGGCAAACCGGATGCGGTACTGCTCTGCAACAACGGGCTGCACATTCAGATCAGGATCGACGGACACAGCGCTATCGGGGCCACTGATCCGGCGCGTATTGCCGATATGCGTCTGGAATCGGCCTTGTCGACCATCATGGATTGCGAGGATTCGGTCGCTTGCGTCGATGCCGCTGACAAGGTGGTGGCATATGGCAACTGGCTTGGGTTGATGAAGGGTGACCTGACCGAAGAGGTGAACAAGGGCAACACGACTTTCACCCGCAAACTTGCCAAGGACCTAAGCTTTACAACGGCATCCGGTGAGACAGGCAGCTTGAAGGGTCGTTCGCTGATGCTGATCCGCAACGTCGGGCATTTGATGACAAACCCTGCTGTGTTGGATGAACAGGGCAATGAGATCGGCGAAGGGTTGATGGATGCACTCTGCACGACGCTGATTGCCATGCACGATCTTAAGCGAGACGGCGGAAATTCGGTCCAAGGCTCGGTCTATGTGGTGAAACCCAAAATGCACGGCCCGAAAGAAGTCGCGTTCTCTGTCGAGATTTTTGACATGGTCGAAGACATCCTTGGCCTGCCGCGCAATACCGTGAAGCTGGGCATCATGGATGAAGAACGCCGCACGTCGGTCAACCTCAAGGAATGCATCCGCGCTGCGAAATCGCGGGTGGCCTTCATCAACACCGGTTTTCTTGACCGGACTGGGGATGAGATTCACACCTCGATCGAAGCTGGGCCAATGCTGCCTAAGGGCGACATCAAGAACACGCCGTGGATTGCGTCTTACGAAGATCGCAACGTAGATATTGGTTTGGCCTGCGGCCTGAAGGGCAAGGCGCAGATTGGTAAGGGCATGTGGGCTATGCCCGACCGGATGGGTGATATGCTGGAGCAGAAGATCGGCCACCCGAAATCCGGCGCGACATGCGCCTGGGTGCCGTCGCCGACAGCCGCGACATTGCACGCGACGCATTATCACAAGGTCGACGTGCTGGCGCGCCAGGATGAACTGGCTGCCGGTGGGGCGCGGGGGACGCTGGGGGATTTGCTGACCATTCCGTTGCTGGGCGGTCGAAACCTCAGCGAGAACGAGATCACCCGAGAGATCGAGAACAACGCGCAGGGCATTCTTGGATACGTGGTGCGCTGGGTCGATCAGGGTGTTGGCTGTTCGAAGGTGCCGGATATCAACGATGTCGGTCTGATGGAGGATCGCGCGACATGCCGGATTTCGTCTCAGGCGCTGGCCAACTGGTTGCACCATGATGTTGTCTCGGAAGGGCAGGTCATGGCTGCGATGCAAAAAATGGCCGCTGTGGTGGATCGCCAGAACGAAAATGACGCAGACTATCGCCCGTTGGCACCCGGTTACGACGGAATTGCTTTCCAAGCGGCCTGTGATCTGGTCTTCAAGGGGCGTGTGCAACCCTCGGGCTATACCGAGCCGGTCCTGCATGCTCGCCGTCTGGAACTGAAAGCCAGCCTTTAAACCATCAGGAACGATAGGACACGACATGGGAGTTTCCCTCCGCAAAGCCCGCACCATCATCCGAAAGACCCTTGAGAAGGGGCACGAAATGGAGCTGAAACCCCTTTCCGTCGTCGTTCTTGATGCAGGCGGCTACGTGATCGCATTTGAACGCGAAGACGGCGCGTCCCCCGGTCGGTTCGCGATTGCGCATGGCAAGGCATATGGCTCGGTGATGCTTGGCCTGGCTGGCACAGCGCAGATGCAGCGGGCCGAGGCGCAGGCCTATTTCATGGCAGCTGTGAATGGCGTCTATGGCGGGCAGGTCGTTCCGGTCCCGGGTGGTGTGTTGCTGCGCGACAAAAAGGGCGCAGTGATCGGTGCGGTCGGCGTGACCGGCGATACGTCTGACAATGATGCCGCAGCGGCATTGGCCGGGATCGAAACTGCTGGCCTGATTGGCGAGATCTGAACCTGATGACTGTCGGAGAGCCTTTTGGGCTCTCTGACCCAATGCGATGTTCGTGCACAGCCACAAATACGGGCAATGGCCAAATTACCAGACAAAGCGCGTTCATATTCCATCATGTGCACAGTTGAACAAGAGCTTGCGCTGACACGCAGGGCCTGTGCTATTGCGCGCTGTTCTTGCGGTCGATAGTTTTTGGAAAGCAAACAGAAAACGCAGGAACGCAGCATGTCTCGACCCGTCGTCGGTATCATCGGCAACTCGTACTTGATGAATGATCAATATCCGACCCATGCCGGTGGCACGATGAACTCGGACGCGGTTGCCAATGTTTCGGACTGTCTGCCGCTGCTGATCCCAGCCGATCCGCGCTATGTCTCGGTCGATGAGCTGCTTGAGGTCTGCGACGGATTTCTGCTGACCGGCGGGCGCCCGAACGTCCACCCCGAGGAATACGGCGAGTCCGCGACCGAGGCCCATGGCGAGTTCGACCGGGCGCGCGATGCCATTACCCTGCCGCTGGTGCGATCCTGTGTGGTGCGTGGGCAGCCCTTCTTTGGCATTTGTCGAGGGTTCCAAGAGGTCAACGTGGCGATGGGCGGGACACTGTACCCGGAAATTCGCGATCTGCCGGGTCGGATGAACCACCGCATGCCGCCCGATGGGACTCTGGAAGAGAAATTTGCCTTGCGACATGTCGTTGCGCTGAACGAAGGCGGTGTATTCCACCGCTTGATGGGCGCGACCGAAGTGATGACGAACACGTTGCACGGACAGGGGATCAAATCGGTTGGGCGTCGGGTTGTGATTGATGGTCAAGCCCCCGATGGAACGCCCGAGGCGATTTATATTCAGGACGCACCCGGGTTTACATTGTCAGTGCAATGGCACCCGGAATGGGACGCCGAAAATGATCCCGTGTCCCGCCCTTTATTCAAGGCGTTCGGTGCTGCTGTACATGCATGGGCAACCGGTTCGGATAGGGCGCTGGTCCAACAATCCGCGTAATTCCTGCGCCGATCCGAGAGAGAGGGTTCGGACCGGCGCAGCGCGATCAAACCAGCAGATTGAACTGATTGATCAAAGGCAGGGTGCGGGCGCGCTCACCCGTCAGGTCGAACAGGGCATTGCCGAGCGCGGGCATGGACGGGGGTGTCCCCGGTTCGCCAACGCCACCCATGTGGTGGTTCGTTTCCAGAATTTTCACCTGTGTCACCGGAGCATTGTGCATCCGCAGAGCGTCGTAGTCGGGGAAGTTGTACTGTTCGACCTCACCGTCCGAGAATGTGATCTCACCCATCACGGCCGCCGACAGGCCATAAATCATGCCGCCGAACATCTGTGCCTCGACTGTGCCGGGGTCCAAGGCCAGACCGACGTCACAGGCGATCCATGCCTTGGCGATACGGATAGTGCCGTCCTCATCGACGACCTCGATCACCTGTGCGACCGGCGTGCCAAAACTATAGGCCATCGCCACACCGCGCCCGACACCGTCCGGGGTTTCTCCGGTCCAGCCGGACATCTCTTTCACGGCCTGTAGGCAGCCTGCCGATGGCGCGTGCTCGGCTTTGGCCAGTTCCAAGCGGAACTCCAGCGGATCTCGTCCTGCGGCATTGGCCATCTCGTCCATGAATGTCTCGTGGAAGAAGCCATTGTGGCTGTTCCCGACCGAGCGCCAGAAGCCGACCGGAATATCCAGATCGGCGATGTGCCCGCTCATGCGATAGTTTGGCACCGCGTAGGGTTGGTTAAAAAACCCTTCGACCAGCACTTTGTCAGGTCCGCCAGCCGGCAAGCCGGTATAGCGCTGAACCGCTTGTTGCGTGCAGGATTGCGCCGCGACCTTGCCGTCAATCAGAACGGCTTGGCCGTCTTTGACTGCCCCCCGCATCCGAGCCATCGCGCCGGGGCGATAGTAGTCATGGCGCATGTCCTCTTCACGGCTCCAGGTGGTCTGGACAGGGACGCCGGGCATGGCCATTGCGACCTTTGTCGCGATCTCGCCGAAGTCCAGCTCGCCCCGGCGGCCAAACCCTCCGCCCAGATAGGTGGTGTGGATCTGAACGGCCTCTTTGTCCAGGTTGGCCGTGTTGGCCGCGCGTATTTGGACAAGCGTCGGGGCCTGATTGCCGCACCACAGTTCCAGCGCCGAGCCTGTGAACAGCGCTGTGGCGTTCATCGGCTCCATCGTGGAATGGGCCAGATAGGGCACCGTATATTCGGCCGTGATTTCGGTGGCGCCGTCGGGCAGAGTGTCAACGTCGCCGTCATCGCGCATGGTCGAATTGGGGGACGCGTCGAATGCACTGGCAATTTCGGTGAAAATGGCGTCGGTTTCCGGCGGGTATGGGGCGTCGCCCCAATCTACGTCAATCGCCTCGACGGCCTGAATGGCCAGCCATGTGTTGGTGGCAATCACAGCCACGCCGTTGCCCAGATCAACCACTTTTTCAACGCCCGACATCTGATCGGCCGCGCTGGCATCAAAGCCTTTCATCTCGCCGCCCAGCTTGGGATTGATCCGGACCGAGGCGAATTTCAGACCCTCGGGGCGCACATCGATCCCGAACTCAGCCGTTCCGGTGGATTTGCCGACCACATCCACACGCGGCAAGTTCCGCCCCAGCAAGCGCCAGTTGGACGGATCGCGCAATTCGACTTCCGGCGGTTCAATCTGACCGGCGGCCTCGGCAAGCTCAGTATACGGAATGCGCGTCCCGTTCGGCGCGATTACAGCACCGTTTTCGGTCTTCAGTTGCGCACGATCCACGCCCAGACGGTCAGCGGCGGCCTGTTTCAGCGTTTCGCGCGCGGTCGCACCCGCTTCGCGCATACGCTCGAAGCCATCTTTCATCGAGGTCGAACCACCGGTCACCTGCAAGCTCAGCGTCCTGCCAAGAACGCCCAGAGCCTCCCCCAAATTGTGCTGGAAGTCCGAGATGTCATAACCCTTGTTCGGCAATCCCTCACCAACCAGGGCCGAGTTGTAATAGGCCGCTGCTGCGGGGCCGTGCAGAACGCGGATCTGGTCCAGTTCCACATCCAGTTCTTCTGCGATCAGCGCCGCCCACGTGGTCATTACACCTTGTCCCATCTCAGCACGCGGGGCGAACAGGGTGACGCCTTGCTGATCAATCAGAACAAAGGGGCTGAGCGCGGTTTCGCCCCTAGCAGGTTTGAGCGGATTGGCGGCCGGACGGCTGACGTAATAGGCGCCAAAGGCCACGCCCCCGACAATCGCTGCTGAGCCAATCAAGAAAGTACGACGGAGGATTTTTGCAACGGATGCCATCGTTTATGCCTCTTTCAGCTTGGATGCCGCGTCGTGGATTGCAGCGCGGATGCGGGGGTAGGTGCCACAGCGGCACAAATTGCCCTGCATGGCATCGTCGATATCGGTATCCGAAGGCGCAGGGTTTTCGGCCAGCAGCGCTGCGGCCTGCATGATCTGGCCCGACTGACAGTAGCCGCATTGCGCCACCTGATGATCGACCCAGGCCTGCTGAATCGCGGCCATCGCGTCCGGGGTGCCAATGTCTTCAATCGTGGTCACATCGCCCCAGACATCGGACAGGGCCACTTGGCACGAACGCACAGCCTCGCCGTCAATGTGCACGGTGCAGGCCCCGCAAACGGCCACGCCGCAGCCGAATTTGGTGCCAGTCAAACCGACCTCATCCCGTAGAACCCAAAGCAGGGGGACGTCATCGGGCAAGTCAACCTGATGTTGCGTTCCGTTGATCTTAAGGGCGGTCGCCATGGCGCACCTCTCGTAGCTGTGGCTGGTTTCTGACATAATTGTTGAAAAGTGTCAGTATGTCAATTGACAAAATGAACAAAAAGTGTCACGAGTTCGGGGATGGCAGATGTAACTGAAGATTCACGGCAACAGGCGATCCTGGACTCGGCGTTTCGGGCCTTTGCGACTTATGGATTCCGCAAGACCTCGATGGACGACATAGCGCAGGGCGCAGGGATGTCCCGTCCTGCAGTGTATCTGCATTTCAAAAACAAAGAGGCGATCGTCACTAAGCTGACCGAACTCTACTATGCAGCGAAAAGCGTTGCAGTGGCTGCGGCGCTGACCAAACCGGGCTCAGTTTCGGACATTTTCAAGGGCGCGGTTCACGCTCAAACCGAAGGGATGGCCACCATCCTAGCGTCCCCACATGGGCTTGAAATGTTGGATACGACCAAATCCATGTCGTCAGAAATCATATCGCAAGGCGAGGCTAAGCTTGCGCGCCTATATGCCAAGTGGCTGAAGCGCGAAGATCAGGCCGGGCGAGTCAGGTTGCAGGTGGAGGCAGACGAGACGGCCAAAACGATAACGGCCACTCTGAAGGGGCTGAAGGCAAGCGCTATTGGCGCGGAAGAATATGAAACCCGTGTTGCCCAGTTTGCCGCTCTGATAGGAGCTGGGCTAGAAGTCAGGTAACGCGCTGACGCACCTTGAATTCTGGTGCGTCCCACAGGCGGTTCTGCATGATGTCCGCCAAGATTTCGACTGCATTTTCAACATCCTGCTCATCAATGTACAGCGGCGTGAAGCCAAACCGCATGATGTCAGGCGCGCGGAAGTCTCCGATCACACCGTGGGCAATCAGGGCCTGCATGGCGGCATAGCCGTCGGCAAATCGGAAAGACACCTGACTACCGCGCTGGGCAGGATCACGCGGGCTTGCCAGTTGCAAATCGGGGCAGGCGGATTCGACACGTTTGGTGAACAACTCGGTCAATTCAATGGATTTGGTCCGTACGTCCTGCATGTCAGCCATATCCCATATGTCCATCGCCGCGGATAGGGCGACCATCTGAAGGATCGGAGGCGTACCTACACGCATTCTTTCGATCCCGTCGCCGGCGCGATAGTCCAGATCAAAGGCAAAAGGCGACTCGTGGCCCAACCACCCGGACAATGCGGGGCGCACCTGTTCCGTCAGGCGTGGGGCGACATAGATGAATGCGGGCGCACCCGGCCCGCCGTTCAGGTATTTGTAGGTGCAACCAACCGCGAAATCTGCATTGCATGCCGCCAAATTGACGGGAATCGCGCCAGCTGAATGGGCCAGGTCCCAGACTGTCACTGTACCGTTTGCATGGGCAAGTTCTGTCAGAGCTTTCATGTCGTGGATCCGGCCCGAGCGGTAATCCACCTCGGTCAGCATCAAAACGGCTACATCCTCGGTCACATTGTCAGCTACGTCTTCCGGTGCGACGACGCGCAGTTCATATTCCGGCCCGAGTGAGCGAAGCAGGCCATCCACCATGTAGAGGTCGGAAGGAAAGTTACCGTTGTCCGAAAGCACGACCTTGCGGTCCGGGCACAATTCCAGCGCTGAAGCAACGGCCTGGTAAACCTTGATCGACAGGGTGTCGCCGGTGACGATACTGCCGGGTTCTGCGCCAATTAGCCGTCCGATGCGATCACCCAAACCGGTCGGCAACGCCATCCAGCCTGCCTTGTTCCAGCCGGTGATCAGCATTTGCCCCCATTCCTGAACCATCATGTCACTGACCCGATCTCCGGCGGCGCGGGGCAGCGGTCCAAGCGAGTTTCCGTCCAGATAAACGACGCCTTGGGGAAGGTTGAACAGGGCTTTTGTCGCGGCAAAGTCGGTCATCGTTTTCTCATCATTGTGTGGGCAATTGTTGATGCAAAACGGCTATCTGATCCAAAAGCGGCTGTCCATCATCGAAGACCCTCTCTGCAACCATGTCCGGACGCGCGCCGATCGCACGGCTGCGACTAACTGTGATTTTGCTATTTCCAGCGAAAAGCGGTAGGTCATCGGGCAAAAGCGACACTTTGTCCCGCCCGGATATGAAAGATTGCCTGACATGCGAAAAATCGACGTCCCTCCGGTGTGGTTGCTGGGCTTTGCGGTGCTGGCATGGCTGCAGGCGCGGCATATGCCGATGGGGCTGTCGCTCGACAATGGGTTTGTCGATTTGCTCAGCGGTGTTCTGATCGGCGGCGGCATCATCCTGATCGTCCTGGCCGCGGCCGAGTTTCGCCGTCATCGCACCACGATCATTCCGCATGAAACGCCTACATCGCTGGTGCAATCCGGGATCTTCAAGCGTAGCCGAAACCCCATATACGTTGGCGATGTGCTGATCTTGTCCGGCCTGATCCTGCGGTTTGATGCGGTTGCATCACTGGTTCTGATTCCGATTTTCGTGTGGCTTTTGGAACGTCGTTTCATCGTGCCAGAAGAGGACAGAATGCGCAGAACTTTTCGCGCCGACTTTGCCCGATATGAACGCCAAACCCGCCGATGGATATGAGGTGATGTGGTAATGACACAACGTAATAATGCTGCGCTTGCGAAATAATGTTGCGCGGGATACACCTTTGCTTAACAAACAATACCGACCACCCGCTCGGTCAGAGTGAAAATTAGGGGGACTGCCAGTGAAGATAGGCACACCGAGAGAGACTTATGACGGTGAAAACCGTGTTGCGATGACGCCAGAGTCAGCGTTGCAGCTTCAGAAGTTGGGCTATGAATGTCTGATTGAGAAGGGTGCTGGTGCTGCGGCTGGATTTTCGGATGCGTCGTATGAGGCAGCTGGGGTTGAGGTCGTCAAGACGGCTGCGTCGCTGTGGAAGCAGGCCGACATTGTTGCCAAGGTGCGTCAACCGAACGAGGCTGAGCTGAAGCGTCTGACCAAGGGTAAGACGTTGATTTCCTTCTTCAACCCTGCGGGGAACGAAGAAGGGATGGAAGCGGCCAAGGCCAAGGGTGCCAATGTCATCGCCATGGAAATGGTGCCGCGGATCAGCCGCGCGCAGAAGATGGACGCGCTGTCGTCGATGGCAAATATCGCCGGTTACCGTGCGGTGATCGAGGCGGGCAACAACTTTGGCCGTTTTTTCACCGGTCAGGTGACGGCTGCCGGTAAGGTTCCGCCTGCGAAGGTGTTGATCGTTGGGGCCGGTGTGGCTGGTCTGGCGGCCATCGGCACCTCGACCTCGCTGGGCGCGATCACTTACGCGTTCGACGTGCGCCCCGAGGTGGCCGAACAGGTCGAATCGATGGGGGCCGAGTTCGTCTATCTGGATTTCAGTGAGGATCAGCAAGACGGCGCGGCCACCGGTGGCTACGCCAGCGTTCAGTCGGAAGAGTTCCGCGAGGCGCAGCTGGCCAAGTTCCGCGAGCTGGCACCCGAGATAGACATCGTGATCACCACCGCGCTGATCCCGAACCGCGAAGCGCCGGAGCTTTGGACCAAGGATATGGTTGAGGCGATGAAGCCGGGCTCGGTCATTGTTGATCTTGCGGCGGAAAAGGGCGGCAACTGCAAGCTGACCGTGGCGGATGAGAAGATCGTGACCGACAATGGCGTGACCATCATCGGCTATACCGACTTCCCCAGCCGGATGGCGGCGCAGTCCTCGTCTTTGTACGCGACCAACATCCGTCACATGATGACCGACCTGACGCCTGAAAAGGACGGTCAGATCAATCACGACATGGAAGATGACGTGATCCGCGGTGCGACTGTGACATTTGAAGGCGACATCACCTTCCCGCCGCCGCCACCCAAGGTGCAGGCGATCGCGGCGCAGAAGAAACCGGAAGTCAAGGAACTGACCCCGGAAGAGAAAAAGGCGCAGGAGGTTGCGGCCTTCAAGGCGCAGACCAAACAGCAGTTCACCCTGCTGGGGGTTGGTGGCGCGCTGATGCTGTTGGTGGGGCTGATCGCTCCGGCCAGCTTCATGCAGCACTTCATCGTCTTTGTGCTGGCCATTTTTGTGGGCTTCCAGGTGATCTGGGGCGTCGCGCACAGCCTGCACACACCGCTGATGGCGATCACCAACGCGATCTCGTCGATCATCATCGTTGGGGCTGTGATGCAGATCGGATCGGGGTCGATCCTGGTCATTCTGCTGGCGGCGCTGTCCATCTTCATGGCCGGGATCAACATCTTCGGCGGCTTCCTCGTAACCCGGCGCATGCTCGCCATGTTCCAGAAATCTTAAGGAGGCCGGGCACATGGAATTTGGCTTCACTACTGCCGCCTACGTTGTTGCGGCTGTTCTGTTCATCCTTTCGCTCGGCGGCCTGTCGAACCAGGAAAGCGCCAAGCGCGCGGTCTGGTATGGCATCGTCGGTATGGCGCTGGCGGTCTTCGCCACGCTGGTTGGTCCCGGTTCGGGTCTGTGGCTGCTGTCGCTGCTGCTGATCGCGGGCGGTGGTCTGATCGGTCAGTACGTCGCACAGCGCGTGCAGATGACCGAGATGCCGCAGCTGGTGGCCGCGATGCACTCGCTGGTCGGTCTGGCAGCTGTGTTCGTCGGATACAACGCGCATTTTGAAGTTCTGAACGTCGCCGAGGTGATGGCGGTCTCGGATGCATCGAAAGAAGTTCTGTACACGGGCCTCGGAGGGTTTGCCAAACTGATCGCCAAGAAAACCCCGGCGGAATTGTCGATCCTGCATGTCGAACTGTTTCTGGGCGTCTTCATAGGTGCGATCACCTTTACCGGGTCGGTCGTGGCTTATGGCAAGCTGGCGGGCAAGGTGACGTCTGCGGCAACCAAGCTGCCGGGCGGCCATGCGCTGAACGCGGCGGCGGCAGGTCTCTCGTTGATCTGTCTGATCTGGTACACCGCATCAGGCGGCTTCTTCCCGCTGTTCCTGATGACGCTGGCGGCGCTGTTCATCGGCTATCACCTGATCATGGGTATCGGCGGTGCCGACATGCCGGTGGTTGTGTCGATGCTGAACAGCTACTCGGGCTGGGCGGCAGCGGCGATCGGCTTCAGCCTCGGCAACGACCTGCTGATCGTGGTTGGTGCGCTTGTGGGCTCGTCGGGTGCGATCCTGTCCTACATCATGTGTAAGGCGATGAACCGTCACTTTGTCAGCGTGATCCTGGGCGGCTTTGGTGGCCCACAGGGTGAACAGATGGCGGTTGAGGGCGAGCAGATCGCCATCGAAGCCGACGGTGTGGCCGCCGCGCTGAACGATGCTGACAGCGTGGTGATCATCCCCGGCTACGGCATGGCGGTGGCGCAGGCACAGCAATCGGTGTCCGAACTGGTCCGCAAGCTGCGGGCGCAGGGCAAGAATGTGCGCTTTGCGATCCACCCGGTCGCGGGCCGTTTGCCGGGCCACATGAACGTGCTGCTGGCCGAGGCGAAGGTGCCATACGACATCGTGCTGGAAATGGACGAGATCAACGACGACTTCCCCGAAACGGATGTGGCCATCGTCATCGGCTCGAACGACATCGTGAACCCTGCGGCGCAGGAAGACCCCAACAGCCCCATCGCCGGCATGCCGGTTCTGGAATGCTGGAAGGCCAAGCAGGTCTTCGTGTCCAAACGCGGCCAAGGCACCGGGTACTCGGGCATCGAAAACCCGCTGTTCTTCAAAGAAAACACCCGCATGTTCTACGGCGACGCAAAGGCAAGCCTGGACAAATTGCTGCCCATGATCGACTGAACGGGTCAGGATAACTATCGGAAAGGCGCCCCAGTGGGCGCCTTTTCTGTTTTTGGTGTATTCTGAATTGAAAAGGAGGTGCCCGATGGAAAAAGTGAACGGCATAGGCGGCGTGTTCTTTCGCGCTCGTGATCCCGAGGCCTTGAGCGCGTGGTATGAAAAGCACCTGGGCGTAAATCACTATATCCCGGAGCCATGGAAACAGCGCGAGGGTTACACAGTCTTCGCCCCCTTTGCGCAGGACACCGCGTACTTCGGAAGATCCGAGCAGGAGTGGATGATCAATTTTCGTGTCGATGACCTAGCCACCATGATTGCACAGCTTGAAGCCGCAGGGATCAAGGTTGAAACTAACGCAGAGTGGGACAGTGAGGTTGGCAAGTTCGCGCGCATCCATGACCCAGAGGGCAACCCGATCGAGCTGTGGCAGCCAAATCAATGAGATAGCGGGTTTGTATGCCGTAGTATCCTTGTAAGTATATGAAATAAAAAGAGAATTGATGAATTTTATAGGTGTCGTATAGTGCTTCGGACGAAACGGAGCCCAAGATGACGCCGATAGATGACCATCCGCTGCGCTATGCGTTGGCTAATGAATTGCACGCCCGTCCGTTTCCGGTGGCGGCAATGCCCTGTACAGTGGTCTTTCTTGCGATCAAGAAATCTGTTGCCGCCGTCGCACGGGATCGCCGCGAAGATCTGGATCACCTGATCGATCTTCTCGACCGCCACGGGGCGCAGCATCCGCAGCCGGACGCCACGCACTATGCCGGACAAATCGGCCGCCATTGGTTGAAGTGGGAGCAACATACCGAGTTCGTGACCTATACGGCCATCGCCCAGAACGTCAGCGAGCGTGCGTTCAACCCGGCTGATTTTGAGGTTTTTCCCCCCGACTGGTTGATGGCCAGCCCCGGTCAGAGGGTCACGTCGGCCATGGTGCGTGTTGTCGAACGCGAAGGCGACGAGGTGATCAAATCCAAGCTGCTGGATTGGTTCGAACCAGAAAGCCTGGCTGTTGCTCGGGTGCTGGATGACGCAGCTGTTTGTGCAAGTGATTTTCGTATCGATCCGGCAGGGCACATGCGGTTTGCGCTGTTTGTCGCGAATGGAACCGGTCGGCGCAGGACGGGACGGATCGTCCAGCGTTTGTGTGAGATCGAGACCTACAAGGCAATGTCCATGCTGGGTTTTGCGCGGGTCAAACAACTGATGCCTCGTATCGGAAAGCTGGATGAAAAACTGACGCGCCTGATGGGGCAGATGACCGACAATTCTGCCCAGCCCGACGAGTTGCTTCAGGACTTGCTGTCGACCTCGATTGAACTGGAAACTTTGGCGGCGCAGTGTTCGTTCCGGTTCGGAGCCACGGGTGCCTATGAGGCCATCGTAAATCAGCGGATTGAGGTCCTGCGCGAAGAGCGTTTTGAAGGCGGTCAGAACTTTGCGGACTTTATGATGCGCCGATACGACCCGGCGATCCGTACGGTGAAATCCACGGAACGCCGCCTGCAAGCCCTGTCAGATAGGGCCATCCGTGCAGGGGAATTGCTGCGAACCCGTGTAGATGTTGAGCGAAGCGCACAGAACCAGGCCCTGTTGGAAAGCATGGATCGCCGCGCGGATCTGGCGCTGCGTCTGCAGCACACAGTCGAGGGGCTTTCCGTGGTCGCGATCAGCTATTACGCCGTATCGCTGGTCAGCTATCTGCTCTACCCCCTGACGGATACCGGGATCAGTAAAGGGATGTTAAGCGCAGCGGTGACGATTCCGGTTGTCTTGGCGGTATGGTTTGCCGTTCGTAGGATTCGAAAGCGGTTGGAGTAGATCCGTATTTGCCTTTGGACCAGCGAGTTGTACAACAAACGCGTTTGACACTTGGGTCGAGGAATTCTCTGTGATTGGAATCGTGTCGGCGTGGCGGGCCGTGGCCGCCATGTTCATATTGAATGGCGCATTGTTCGGCATCTGGGCATCGCGCATTCCAGCGGTCAGGGATAAACTGGACCTGACGCATGAGACACTGGGATATGGCCTGTTGTTCATGGCGGCGGGCGCGGTGTGTTCATTTCCGATCACAGGCCGGTTGACCGACAGGTTCGGCGCGGTGGTTCTGACGCGGTACATTGCCGTTCTCTATACGGTTTCGTTGATCCTTCTGGCTCTCGCGGGTAGCTTCTGGTCGCTTGCGGCTTTTTTATTTGTATTCGGGGCTTTCCACGGCTCGATGGATGTGGCGATGAACGCCTGGGCGGCGGAGGTTGAGCTGGCGTATAAGAAGCCCGTGATGTCATCATTCCACGCGATGTGGAGCCTTGGGGCAGGGTTGGGCGCCCTCAGCGGATTTGCAGCGGTGCAGATGGGGCTGACAGTGATCCAACACTTTTTGCTGGCGGGCGGGATCGTCGTTGGGCTGGCATTGGCATTGTCATGGGTACGCTGGACATCGCGCCGCGCGGCCGTGTCCGGAGGCAAGGTTTTTGCTTTGCCTTCAGGCGCTTTGATCCTTGTGGGCTTCACCGCCCTGTGCGGAGCTTTGGGGGAAGGTGCAGTGGCGGATTGGAGTGCGATTTTCCTGCGGGACGTGACCGACGCCGCCGAAAGCATTGCGGCATTGGGCTATGCGGTATTCTCGGTTGCCATGGTTGCTTTCCGCTTGGCAGGCGGGTTTGTCATTGCGCGGTTTGGACCGGTGGCAACAGCGCGATTTGGCGGGGCTTGCGCCGCTTTGGGTGTTTTCTGTGTTGTGTCCGCTGCCGAGGCAGGACTGGCATTGGCAGGTTTTGCGATGATGGGGATCGGGTACGCGGTGATCATGCCGTTGGCGTTCAGCCGGGCGGCAAGTGATCCCAACGTACCGCCGGGGCAGGCGATCGCCAGCGTCGCCACGCTGGGGTACGGAGGCCTGTTGATTGGCCCACCGCTTATTGGGTTTCTCGCAGAGATGCTTACATTGCGCGTAGCATTCACGGCGCTGTTGCCGCTGGCCGTATTCATTGTCCTGTTGGCGGGTTCGTTGCGACCTGCCGAAACAGATTGAAGTCATGGCGGGGTCATAGCGGTGCAGCAGGCCGGAAAACCAACAGTTAGGAGACCAACATGCCGATCAAAAACCGGTTCGCCGAGTTGCAGGGTGAAATCACCGAGTGGCGACGCGATATTCATGAAAACCCGGAAATCCTGTTCGAAACCCACCGCACCAGTGCCCTGGTCGCCGAAAGATTGCGAGACTTTGGCTGTGATGAAGTGGTGACAGGCATCGGCCGAACCGGAGTTGTCGGCGTGATCCAGGGCAAGACGGACACCAGCGGCAAGGTGATCGGGTTGCGTGCAGACATGGATGCGCTGCCGATCCACGAAGCGACGGGGTTGGACTATGCCTCAAAAACCGATGGCGCGATGCACGCTTGCGGCCATGACGGGCATACGGCGATGCTGTTAGGGGCCGCGAAATACCTGTCCGAGACGCGCAATTTTGACGGCACTGTGATTGTGATCTTCCAACCCGCCGAAGAAGGCGGCGGCGGTGGGCGCGAGATGTGCGAAGACGGCATGATGGACCGCTGGGGCATTCAAGAGGTCTACGGCATGCACAATTGGCCCGGCCGCCCGGTGGGCAGCTTCGCCATTCGGCCTGGGGCCTTTTTTGCGGCTACAGATCAGTTCGACATCACTTTCGAAGGCAAAGGCGGGCACGCCGCCAAGCCTCATGAAACGGTCGACTCCACTGTGATGGCTGCTCAGGCTGTCTTGGCGCTGCAGACCATTGCATCGCGCAATGCTGACCCGATTGATCGTCTTGTGGTTTCGGTCACGTCGTTTGAGACGTCGTCAAACGCGTTCAATGTGATCCCCCAATCGGTGAAGATCAAAGGGACCGTGCGCACGATGAGCAAGGATATGCGCGACTTGGCTGAAAAGCGCGTTCAGGAAATCTGCGCAGGTATCGCCACCACTTTTGGTGGTCAGGCCGATGTGACCTATTACCGGGGTTATCCGGTGATGGTAAACAGCGACGAGCAGACCGATTTTGCAGCGGATGTCGCGCGCTCGGTGTCTGGAAACTGTGACGAAGCGCCACTGATCATGGGCGGTGAAGACTTTGCCTTTATGTTGGAAGAACGGCCCGGAGCATACATCCTGGTTGGCAATGGCGATACAGCTGCTGTGCATCATCCTGAATACAATTTTAACGACGAAGCTATTCCGGCTGGATGCAGTTGGTGGGCCGGGATCGTGGAACAACGGATGCCCGCAGCCTGATGTAGGCGTAAGGAAGCGAGGGGGTAGCCCCTCGCGCTCCCCGCGATGGTTTTGGCCAGATGAAGTTGGACCCTTGCTGTGTCAGGCGAGGTTGAGTGTATCGCACAAGGTGTTGATGACATCGTCCAACGTGGATTTCTGGAGAATTACGCAGGATTTTGCGCCAGCCTGCGCTTTGTCGAGCGCGGTGTCGTCTGACACCCAATTCGCAACTGCATCCGCGAGTTGCGGGGCGGAATTGACCTCGGTCGCGCCGCCGCTTTCGATCAGTGGCGCGAAGGTTTCCGCAAAATTGAAGTACCCAGGACCAGTGATCACAGCGGCACCGACCTGTGCGGGCTCAAACGGGTTGTGACCGCCGATTTCCTTGAGCGAGCCGCCCAGGAACACGATTGGGCACAATGCGTACCATGTGCCAGTTTCGCCCAGTGTGTCAGCGACGTAAACTTGAGTCTGCGGCGCGATCTTGTCGCCCTTGGTGCGGAAGGCGGCGGACTGCCCGGCGGACTCGAGAAGATCTGCAACCTCTGACCGTCGTTCGGGGTGCCGGGGGATCAGCAGAAGCAGCAGATCGGGCCAGCGTTGCAACAGCTTGGCATGCGCGGCCAGAACCGTTTCTTCCTCACCTGCATGGGTCGAACTGGCGATCCAGACCGGGCGGTCGGCGATTTGAGCGCGGATATCGCTCAGCGTGGTTCGATCGACCGGCAGGGGGTCCGACATGGCTTTGAGGTTGGTGCCGGGCTGTACCCGACCGGGGAGTGCACCCATGTCGATAAGATTTCCCGCCGTCTTGTCATTCTGGGTTAGGAACAGTGTGAAATGGTCCAGAATAAATCGCGCGGTTTTGGGTCGCTTCTTCCATCCCTCGACCGAGCGATCCGATAGACGCGCGTTGAGCAGCGCCAGCGGAACCTCGCGGCGAGAGGCTTCGACAATCAGGCGTGGCCAGATTTCGCTTTCGACGAAAACGCCAGCGTCCGGGTGCCAGTGATCCAAAAAACGCCTCACCGGTCCGGCTGTGTCCAGTGGTGGGTATTGATGGCGTGCGCGCGGCGGCATTCGTTTCTCGATCAGCGCCGCCGAAGTTGGGGTTCCGGAAGTGATCAGAAACTCAGCCTCGGGCAGGCGTTCGCCCAGACGTTTGATGAGGCTGATGACCGACAGAGTTTCGCCAACGCTGGCGGCGTGGAACCAGATCAGCTGCCCATCCGGGCGGGTTTGCGTGGCGTGGCCAAGGCGTTCCTGCTGGCGCGTTTCGGGAACGCCCGCCGTCTGCAGCTTTTTGCGAACGGTGCGCCATGCCAGCGGGGCCGCAACGGAAGTCAGGCCGCAATACAGCTTGTACAGCAGCGTTGGCTGGTCGGGGTTGTTTGGCACTTTAGCCGCCCGTGTGGCTCATGTGGCGGCTCATCTGGCCGTCGACGGCCTGACGGGAATAGTCGAAATCATGCCCTTTGGGCTTGAGCGTGATCGCGGACCTGATTGCCTCTTCCAATGATCTATCACTGTCGGGATGATCGCGCAGCGGCGCGCGCAGGTCGGCCATATCCTCTTGCCCAAGGCACATGTACAGCTCACCGGTGCAGGTCAGGCGCACGCGGTTGCAACTTTCGCAGAAGTTATGCGACAGCGGAGTGATAAAGCCGATTTTCTGGCCCGTATCCTCAAGCCGTACATAACGCGCAGGTCCACCAGTCCGTTCGGCCAGATCCGTGACGGAATAGTGTTTTTCATATTCCTTGCGCACATCTTCAAGAGACCAGTACTGGTCCAGGCGGTCTTCGTTTCCGATATCGCCCATGGGCATGACCTCAATCCAGGTCAGATCCATGTCACGCTCGGCACACCATTCAGTGATCTTTGGCAACTCGGGTTCATTGAACCCTTTCAAGGCGACCGCATTGATCTTGATCCGCAGACCCGCTTTCTGCGCGGCGTCGATTCCGTTAAGAACCTGTTTGAGGCGTCCCCAACGGGTGACCTTGGCAAATTTATCCTCGTCCAGCGTATCCAGCGATACGTTCACGCGACGCACACCTGCGGCGTACAGATCATCGGCAAATCGGTGCAGTTGCGAACCATTGGTGGTCAGCGTCAACTCTTTCAGGGCGCCGCTGTCCAGGTGTCGGGTCATCGAATTGAAAAATGTCATGATATTGCGGCGCACCAGAGGCTCACCGCCGGTGATGCGCAACTTTTCAACACCCATATTCACAAAGGTCGAGCACATGCGGTCAAGCTCTTCCAGCGTCAGTAGGTCTTTCTTGGGCAGAAAGGTCATGTCTTCGGACATGCAATAGACGCAGCGGAAATCGCAGCGATCCGTGACGGATACGCGGAGATAGGTGATGGCACGTGCGAACGGGTCGATAAGCGGAGCTGTCATGCGACATAGGTAAAGCTGCAACCGCCCTGCGACAAGGGCGAACTGCGCTTTGCGCTGGAACAGATGCGCGCAGGGCGATAGGTTTGCGTCATGAGATATGCGCTTTTGGCTTTTTGTGTTCTGGTGGCGGGATGTGACACCGTTCGGTCGACCACCGATCGTGTCTTTGGTGGTGACAAGCCCCCTGAAGAGGCAGAACCAGCCGTTGTAGAAGAGGTGGTCGAGCCGCAACCCGTTGCCGTTGCCGCCACTGGTTGGCTCGGTCCAAAAACCACGATTGCCGGTCTGGGAGATCCCACAACACCTGGTCGATGGCTGGAAACGTCTTTGGTGGAGACTGAATTCACCGGGCGCGTGGTTGTACCGCGGACGGGCGCGCAGGCCTATATCACGCTGATTCCGGCATCCGGGCCAGCCGGGGGCGGCAGCCGCCTTTCGCTGGATGCGATGCGGGCCCTGCTGCTGCCATTTGATGAACTGGTTGAGCTGGAAGTTTATTCCAACTGACCTTTCAGATATTTACCGGCCTCTTTTCGCGCAAATGGCTTCATCGCGTCGCCGTGTGTTTTCAAAAAGGCAATGACCCGGTCCGGGTCGTGCTTGGACAATTCGCGCAGCCACCAAGCGACGGCTTTTTGAATGAACCAGTCGCGATCGGGCACGTAGCCTGCAGCCCAACCCAGAATGCGGTCTCGGCGTTGCAGGTCTTCCGGTTTGGGGTGGTTCTGTTTGGTCCAGGGCAGGGTCGCCACCAGCGCCGCGCGCCTGGTCCACATGTGGTCCGATTTTGTCCAGCTTTCCACCTGATCCAGCCGCGAAGGGTCGGCTGACAGGCGCTTTTGCATCGCCATGCAGGCGTGATCCGCCACAGCCCAGGCATCAAAATCCGGCAACCAGCTTTGCAGCAGGTCCCAAACGGCATCATCAGGTCGTATGCGTGCCTGTGTCAGCAGTTTTGCGGCGGCAAGACGTCCTTCGTGAATATTGGTTTGCCACAGCGCATCTGCGAGTTCGACGCGCGCTGCCACATCCAACTCCTGTCGCCAGGTTTTGGTCAGATCATTCAGGATCGGGTTTGCCACGCCCAGATGGGTGCGGTCGGCCTTGTGGTAGGCCGCCATTTGTTCGGCGCGCTCGGGATCGGAATGGGCTTTGATCTGGTCCAGATAGGCTTCAAGCATCAATAAACTCAGGGTCGGGTGCGCGTGGGTTTGCCATCAATGGTCTGATGGTTCTTTTCAACCCAGTAGGATTGGATCTGCTCGTCGGACTTGCCATCGACCCATTTCTGCATCGTGTCGCGTTCGGACTGATATTCCATGAACGGCACGGCATAGCCGCACGAAGTCTGGACCACATCGATATCCAGATCATAGATTTGACGCGCGCTGCGGTGATCAGGGAAAAGGCCAGCCAATTCATCCCAGCCATCGTCCCCCACATGCAGCGTGCGCGCGGTGCCATAGGTTCTCAGGATCATGGGGCGGGTCGTGAACGAACACCACATCAGCGTCATGCGGTTCGCTTCAAGCAGATGACCGGCGGTTTCGTTGCCGCTGCCGGTCAGGTTCATCCAGGCAATCCGGTTCGGGCCAAGAACGCGTAGCGAATCCATGCCCTTGGGCGAGATGTTGACCCGTCCGTCGGGTGCCGCAGTGCCGACGAAGAACATGTGCTGTTCTTCGATGAATTTACGCTGCCCGTCGTCCAGTTCCGGAAATTGCTTGGCCATGTCTCACTCCACTGTAACCGATTTTGCCAGGTTGCGCGGCTGGTCTACATCCGTGCCTTTGGCCACCGCCGTGTGATAGGCCAGCAGTTGCGCCGGGACCGAGTAGAGGATCGGCGCCAGGCTAGGGTGGACATGCGGCATCCGGATGATGCTCCAGACGCCATCTTCAGCCTCGGCAATCCCGTCATCGTCCGAGACTAGAATAACCTTACCCTTGCGCGCCATCACCTCTTGCATGTTCGACACCGTTTTGTCGAACACGGCGTCGCGCGGGGCCATAACCACCACAGGCATGTTCTTGTCGATCAGGGCGATTGGTCCGTGCTTCAGCTCACCCGAAGCATAACCTTCGGCGTGGATATAGCTGATTTCCTTGAGCTTCAGCGCCCCCTCCATCGCCAGCGGATACATCAGGCCGCGACCCAGGAACAGAACGTCGCGGGCTTCGGACAGGCGCTGTGCGGACGTCTTGATGGCCGGATTCTGATCCAGCGCTGCATTCATCACCGTTGGCAGGCCGCGTAGCGCAGCATAGTGGTCGGCCAGCTCGTCGTCGGTCAGCGTACCACGATCCGCAGCCGCCTTGAGCGCCATCATCAGCAGAACGCTCAGTTGACACGTGAACGCCTTGGTCGAAGCCACGCCGATCTCAACGCCTGCATGGATGGGCAGGGCGATATCGCTTTCGCGGGCGATCGAACTTTCGGGGACGTTGACGACCGAGACGATCTTGTCCGCCTTGCCTTCGCAATAGCGCAGTGCCGCCAGAGTGTCGGCAGTTTCACCCGACTGACTAACGAACAGCGCCATCGTGCGCCCCGTGATCGGAGGTTCGCGATAGCGGAACTCGCTGGCGATATCGACCTCGACGGGCATTTGGGCCAATTGCTCGAACCAGTACTTCGCCGTCAGGCAGGCGTAAAATGCGGTACCGCAGGCCACCATGGTCAAACGATCCAGTTTGGTGAAATCCAGATCGGCGCCAGGCAGAACTACCTGATCACCACCACTTGGCAGGTATGACCGGATCGCGTCGGCAATCACGATGGGTTGTTCGGCAATTTCCTTGGCCATGAAGTGTTTATGGCCGTTCTTTTCGGTCTGTGTGTGGTCCAGTTTGATCTGGCGAGTCCC
The DNA here is from genome assembly GCF_059610905.1 of Ruegeria sp. CDSC002. Lineage (NCBI taxonomy): Bacteria > Pseudomonadati > Pseudomonadota > Alphaproteobacteria > Rhodobacterales > Roseobacteraceae > Ruegeria > Ruegeria sp. CDSC002. The sequence continues at coordinate 74,258 of NZ_JBXWOM010000003.1, read as the reverse complement.
GCGATTAGCCAATTCACCGGCTTCGTTGCGGATTTCCAGAGAGGTTCGGGTCAGAACAGCCCGGTCGCCTTCCTCAAGATAGGTGATGCGATCCGTAAGCGGGGCCAGCGCAATGGCGTCTGAGCCCACGTACATCTCACCATCTCCGTGACCGATGGCCAAAGGTGATCCCTTGCGCGCGGCGACGATAAGATCGTCCTGACCGTCGAACAGAAAGGCCAGCGCAAACGCACCAACAAGCTGATCGATGGTCTTGAAGGCGGCCTCAACCGGCGACAGGCCTGTCTTCAGGTAATACTCCGTCATCAGGGCGACGGTTTCGGTGTCCGTCTCGGTCGCGAAACCGATGCCATGTTCGGCCAGTTCTGCCCGCAACTCACGATAGTTTTCGACGATACCATTATGAACAACCGCCACAGGGCCGGCCTGATGCGGGTGCGCGTTGGTCACCGACGGTACGCCATGGGTAGCCCAACGGGTATGACCAATACCGGATTTGCCGGGCAGCGGGTCGTGCACCAGCAGATCGCTCAGGTTGACCAACTTGCCGACCGCCCGACGACGTCCAAGCGTGCCACCATTGACCGTGGCAATCCCGGCGCTGTCATAGCCACGATATTCAAGACGTTTTAGCGCCTCGACCAAAGTTGGCGCGGCCTCATGCTCACCCAGTACACCTACAATTCCACACATAACTCAGGCTCCCTTGTTGCGGCGAGCCTTCTTCGCCTTCAACATCTCAAACAATTTGCGCGCATAGCCGGGCTTGTTGTCCTGCTTGGCACGTGCCACGGCCAGCGCGTCGGGTTCTACATCCCGCGTGACGACTGTACCTGTTGCGGTCATCGCGCCGTCACCAACAGAAACGGGGGCAACTAGCATAGTGTTGGAGCCGATAAAGACGTTCTCTCCGATGGTCGTCTGGTGCTTCATCACGCCGTCATAGTTACAGGTGATCGTACCCGCGCCGATATTGGTCGACGCTCCAACCGAGGCGTCGCCGATATAGCTGAGGTGGTTGACCTTAGCGCCTTCAGCGATCTGGGCATTCTTTGTCTCAACGAAATTGCCGATACGGGTGTTTTCGGCCAGTTCTGTACCTGGGCGCAGGCGCGCGTAGGGGCCGACGATGGCACCGCGGCTAACATGGCAGCCTTCCAGATGTGAGAATGCACGGATCGTCGCGCCGCTTTCGACGGTAACGCCGGGGCCGAAGACGACGTTGGGTTCGATCACCGTGTCTCGACCTACGATCGTGTCAGCGGACAGATAAACCGTTTCGGGGGCCATCAGCGTCACGCCCAAAGCCAACAACTCATTGCGCGCACGGGTCTGAAACTCGGCATCGGCCGCAGCCAGATCAGCACGAGAGTCCACGCCCAGCGTTTCAGCCTCATCGCATTTGATGGCAGTTGCCGACAGACCGCGCGCATTTGCCAGTGCCACGATTTCGGTCAGGTAGTATTCACCCGAGGCGTTATCGTTGCCGACCGCGTCAATCAATTCGAACAGTACTTTTGCGTTGCAGGCCAGTAATCCACTGTTGGTAAAGCGTATGGCGCGCTGTTCTTCGGTTGCGTCTTTGTACTCGACGATTTCGACCAGTTTTTCGCCATCCATGATTAATCGGCCATAGCGGGGCTGAACTTCGGCAATATCAAAGCCCAGCATGACCAGATCAAAGGATGCGCGCGCCTCAATCATACGCTCCAGTGTTCTGGGGTCGATAAAGGGCGTGTCGCCGTAAAGGATGATCACATCGCCATCGAAATCGGCCAGTGCATCCCGCGCCTGCGCAACTGCATGCGCTGTTCCAAGCTGTTCTTTCTGAACGACAATCTGCGCGGCTTCATCCTCGGAAGTGGCGGTCCTAGCAACCTCCTCAGAGCCGTGACCAGTGACAATAACGGTTCGTTCGGGTGACAGCACCGCACCGGCGCGCATCGCGTGCACCAACATCGGCGTTTGGGCAATCGGGTGCAAAACTTTCGGGGTATCCGAATTCATCCTGGTGCCTTTTCCGGCGGCAAGGATAACAAGGGCGATGGTCATAAAAACGATTTCTCTTTGTGTTTTGTTGCGGCCCGTTTTATCCGCTGAGTTCAAAGTCGCAAGCGGTTCGGGCATCAAACAAGATTGCCGTTTGCAACACTTATGGCGAAGTCTCGCCGAATTAGGGGGCAAAATGCGTACGGTTATCTTCGATCTGGACGGGACCTTGGCCGATACATCGGGCGATTTGCTGGCCGCCGCCAACCACTGTTTTCGGCATATGGGGCATGGGGATGTGTTGGTTCACGGCGAAGATGCGGGCGTTGCGCTGCGCGGTGGCCGAATGATGCTGACCCATGGATTGAAACGGGTGGGCGCTTATGACGATGCAACGGTTCAAGACTACTACCCGATGCTGCTTGAAGCGTATTCCGACGATATCGACACGCATACCCATTTCTACCCTGGCGCGCTGGACGCAGTGGAATTGTTGAAGTCCGCAGGTTACGGGGTTGGCATCTGTACCAATAAGCCTGAAGCCTTGGCCCATCAGTTGCTCACGCAGATGGGAGTGCGTGACCTGTTTGCCTCTTTAGTTGGTGCAGACACGCTGTCGGTGCGCAAGCCTGATCCGGAACCGCTGCGTGAAGCTGCACGCCGGGCGGGTGGTCATCCTGATTTATGTGTTCTGATTGGCGATTCCGACACTGACCGAAACACGGCCCGCGCCGCGGGTGTGCCGTCGGTATTGGTTACCTTCGGCCCGTCCGGCGATGATATGGCCGCGCTGGAACCCGAAGCTCTGCTGCACCATTTCCATGATTTACCAGAATTGGTTGCAGAGTTGATTGGCGCGGCCGCGTAATCCCTTGACCCGAACGTTTTGCAGGACCAGAACACTCTTATGACAGAGATATTCACTGGCAGCTTCACACAGCAGGAACCCATTCCAGAAGAGGCGGTTGAGGCCGCGCTGGTGGTACTGCGCCACGGGCGTCTGCATCGTTATAACGTCGTACCTGGCGAATTGGGCGAAACCGCCCTGCTGGAACAGGAATTTGCCGCCCAGACAGGTGCCAAATACTGTCTGGCCGTGTCCTCGGGCGGCTATGCGATGGCAACGGCACTGAGGGCCGTGGGGGTCAACCCGGGGGACCCGGTGCTGACGAACACGTTCACTCTGGCACCTGTGCCCGGATCTATTGCTTCGGTCAGTGCGCGCCCCGTTTTTGTGGGTGTGACCGAAGACCTTACGATTGATCTGGACGATCTCGAAACCAAGCTGGATCAGGCCCGCGTTTTGATGCTGAGCCATATGCGTGGTCATCTGTGTGACATGGATCGGCTGATGCAGATGTGCGATGCCGCAGGTGTCACGGTGATCGAGGATTGCGCCCACACAATGGGCGCTGCGTGGCATGGGCAGGTTTCGGGCCGACAAGGCGCGATTGGCTGCTATTCCTGCCAGACCTACAAACACGTCAATTCGGGCGAGGGCGGCTTGCTTATCACCGATGATGAGGAACTGGCGGCAAAGGCAACGATGCTGTCGGGGTCCTACATGCTGTACGAACGCCACCTTGCGGCACCGGGGCCAGAGGTGTTTGAGCGGATCAAGTATCATACCCCCAATGTCTCGGGGCGAATGGATAATCTGCGGGCCGCAATCCTGCGCCCGCAATTGCGCGATCTGGATCGGCAGATCGAACGCTGGAACGAACGCTATTTCGAAATCGAAAAAGGCCTGCGCGAGACGCCAGGTCTGAGCGTTGTCGACCGGCCAGAGGCCGAGACATTTGTCGGTTCCTCGATCCAGTTCCTGTTGCTCGATTGGTCGGCGGAGCGGGTAAACGAGGTTATCCAGCGCTGCGCGGCCCGGGGGGTCGAGCTTAAGTGGTTCGGCGGGGCCGAGCCGAACGGCTTTACATCGCGCTATGACAGCTGGCGATATGCCGATAGCGCGCCGATGCCAAAAAGTGATCGAATCCTCGCCGGGATCGTCGACATGCGCGTTCCCTTGACCTTTTCGCTTGATGATTGCGCGCTGATCGCACGGATCATTCGGGCAGAGGTGAGCGCAGTGTATCAGTCGTAATCCAATCGAGTGCGCGTGACGCGCACGCTTTATTTGTATGAAACCGCCGCCCCGATCAGGGCGGCGGTTTGTTTTTTGGGATGCCGTCGTTGACCCAATTCAGATTCGCTGCTATTTATTGAACAACTGTTCATTAATGCGAAAGAGGAGATCGCTTATGTTCACGGCGGCCATGCAATTTGATCTGGGCGAGGACGTGAATGCCCTGCGTGAAATGGTACACCGGTGGGCGCAGGAGCGGGTCAAGCCGATGGCGGGTGACATCGATGCCTCGAACGCATTTCCAAACGAGCTTTGGAAAGAGATGGGCGATCTGGGTTTGCTCGGCATCACTGTGTCCGAGGAATACGGTGGGGCAGGGATGTCCTATCTGGCCCACACCGTTGCGGTGGAAGAGGTTGCGCGGGCATCGGCCTCGGTCTCTCTGTCTTATGGCGCGCATTCGAACCTGTGCGTCAATCAGATTAAGCTGAACGGTAATGACGAGCAAAAGGCGAAATACCTGCCGCGCCTGATCTCAGGTGAGCATGTTGGTGCGTTGGCCATGTCCGAGGCTTCCGCCGGATCCGATGTAGTGTCGATGAAGTTGCGTGCTGAAAAACGCAATGATCACTACCGGCTGAACGGCAACAAATACTGGATCACCAACGGGCCGGACGCGGATACGCTGGTCGTATATGCCAAGACCAACCCGGAGGCCGGATCGAAGGGCATCACCGCGTTTCTGATTGAGAAGGAGATGAAGGGCTTCTCGACCTCGCCCCATTTCGACAAGTTGGGGATGCGCGGTTCGAACACGGCCGAGCTGATCTTTGAAGATGTCGAGGTGCCGTTCGAAAACGTTTTGGGCGAAGAAGGTAAGGGCGTTGCGGTTCTGATGTCCGGGCTGGATTACGAACGTGTGGTTCTGGCCGGAATTGGAACCGGCATCATGGCGGCCTGTCTGGATGAGATCATGCCCTATCTGGCAGAGCGAAAGCAGTTCGGCAAACCGATCGGCAGCTTTCAACTGATGCAGGGCAAGATCGCCGATATGTACACCGCTATGAATTCCGCACGGGCCTATGTCTATGAGGTCGCCAAGGCTTGTGACCGGGGGGATGTAACCCGTCAGGATGCGGCTGCGTGCTGTCTTTATGCTTCAGAACAGGGCATGTCGCAGGCGCATCAAGCTGTTCAGGCGATGGGTGGGGCAGGGTTCCTGTCTGACTCGGCGGTCAGCCGGATTTTCCGCGATGCCAAGCTGATGGAGATTGGCGCGGGCACTAGCGAAATCCGCCGGATGCTGATCGGGCGGGAACTGATGAACGAGATGCGCTGAGAGAAGAAAACGCTTCGCAGACGAGGGAACTGCGAAGCGTTTTCCTTGGAAGGATCAGAACTTATGAACGTAGGATACGCCGACAAGGAAGGGATCGATATCGGCTTTGCCGATCTTGGTTCCGTTCAGTTTGACGTCCGTGTCGATATCAAACCAACGTACGTTCAGACGGACAGCACCATTGTCCGAGACCATATAGTCCAGACCGGCCTGCAGCGAGACACCGAAAGAGTCATCGACCTTCAGATCACCCAGTGCGGACTGCTCGTCGAAGAAGATGGTGTAGTTCAGACCGGCACCGACATAGGGCTTCCATGCGCTGTTGGTCGGGAAGTGATAGTTCAGCGACAGGGTGGGCGGCAGGTGCTTGACGGTGCCAGCCTCGATGCTTCCGCCCAGGGTTACGGTGTGCTTGAACGGTGTCGCGGCCAGCAATTCGATGCCCAGATTGTCACGGATGAAATACTCGGCAGTGAAGATCGGGCGGGTGTCCGAGTCGATCTCGGCCTTTTGTCCGGCCAGCGTGCCATTATCGGACTTGGGGTTGAGGTAACCGACACCGACACCGACGGTCCAATCACCCTGCGATTGGGCGAAGGCGGGGGCGGCAAGCGCCACCAGCGCGGTGGAAAGTGTCAAAGCGGCGAGTTTGTTGGTCATGGTCTTGCCTTTGGTTCAGTTGATGAGATTGAATTGACAGCCGCGTGGTCCGCGCACTCTGATCTGCATCAAATTTGTGTGAGAGGGTCATCGGAGGCTTCTCCGGTAAGGCCCTTGAAAATAAGGGAATTGCAGCGTGCCAGAAGCTAATCGCATACCGGGTTTGCGTTCAGCGGGGGGCTGGGACGTGCCATCTCGTCTGAATATGGCGCGCCAGTGTCTTGATCACGCACCGGATCAGGTCGCCGTGATCGACTTGACCGGAAGCGACGAGCGGCGCGTCACCTACGGGCAGCTTGCTGAAATGACAGACGGAATCGCGCGCGCGCTGTCGAAGAAAGTGCAGCCGGGGGATCGCGTGGGCGTGCTGCTCAGCCAGTCACCGTGGTGTGCGGCGGTGCATCTGGCGATCTGGAAGATCGGTGCCATCTCGGTGCCGTTGTTCAAACTGTTCAAGCAGGATGCTTTGCGGTCTCGGGTGGGCGACGCCGGAGCGCAGGTTGTGCTGACCGACCCGGACGGCGCGACGCTGTTAGGCGACTTGGCAGAACCGCTCATGGCGGACCAGATTGGCGAAGACGGAGGCGTTGTGCCATTCGCTGACACCGGGCCAGAGGATCCGGCGGTGTTGATCTATACATCCGGCACCACGGGCAGTCCGAAAGGTGCGTTGCATGGCCACCGGGTGCTGACCGGCCACCTGCCGGGGGTTTCGATCAGCCATAACAACCTGTGCGAAGGCGACTGCCTCTGGACACCGGCCGATTGGGCCTGGATCGGCGGGTTGTTCGATGTGCTGATGCCCGGTCTTGCGCTGGGAATCCCCGTAGTCGCCGCACGGCTGGATAAATTCACCCCAGAAGCCTGCGCCGATGTGATTGCGCGCGGTGGTGTGCGAAACGTGTTCTTTCCCCCAACGGCACTTCGAATGCTCAAGGCGGCGAATCAGGCACTTCCCGGGCTACGGTCAGTCGCGTCCGGGGGTGAGCCGCTGGGGGCCGAGATGTTAGCCTGGGGGCAGGAGGCGTTCGGTCTAACGATCAACGAATTCTACGGCCAGACCGAATGCAACATGGTTGTCTCTTCCTGCTCAGATGACTTCCCGGTGCGGCCCGGTTGCATAGGCAAACCGGTCCCGGGGCACGAAATTGCGGTGATCGACGAGGACGGCAACCCGACGGCTGATGAGGGTGACGTGGCCATCCGGCGAGGCTCGGCCTCAATGCTGTTGGAATATTGGAACCGCCCCGAGGCAACGGCTGAGAAATTTCGCGGCGATTGGCTGATTACCGGCGACCGCGGTGTGTGGGAGGGTGAGTACCTGCGTTTCGTCGGGCGCGACGATGATGTCATCACCTCGTCCGGTTATCGTATCGGCCCGGCAGAGATCGAGGATTGCCTGCTGACCCACCCGGCGGTGGCAACGGTGGGCGTGGTCGGCAAGCCCGACAAGCTGCGGACAGAAATCGTCAAGGCATATGTGGTTTTGAAACCGGCGGCTGACGCCTCGGAATCCGAGTTGCAGGAGTGGGTTAAAACCCGCCTTGCGCATTATTCTTACCCCCGTGAAGTGGCTTTTGTGCAAGAGTTGCCTTTGACCGTGACCGGAAAAGTAATCCGAAAGGAATTGAAGCGTCGCGCGTCTGAGGAGGGAAATCATGGCGGATAAGTCCAGTATCAGAACGGGGATTGAATTCAGCGCGACGGCAATTGCGGTCATTGGCGCTGCTTGGGCCGGTAAGGCTTACTTCGAGACGTGGATGCGGGACACAATCGATAAAGCCGTCGAAGACAAAATTGCAGTCATAGAGCAACTGCAACTGGCAGACCTTCTAGTTTATTATGATTATCCCGACGAGGCTATCTCTGAATTGCGCAAAGTAGCCGGTCGAGTGGCGAGCCTTGATGACGAAGACAAACGAAAAATTGCATTTTACGACAACTATTTAGATGCGATCTCTGCCTCTTACAGCACCTTGAAATATGAACCCGAAATTCGCATGCTGAGAAGTGTCTTCAGCACCGAGATGCAAACCGACGGATGGCATGATGAAAATCTGGCCTATGTCTCGATGTTCCTGCCGGAAGCGCAAGCGGATGAGAATTTTTACAATCGCGAAGTCGTCGGGCGTTTCAAACTTGCCGTGAGCCAGTACGAGGCGGACGGCGACTATGACGCAATGGGAGGCGCCTATCACAACCTATCCCTGGCCTATTTGTGCCGCGGGGATAACGAAGAGGCCATCGAGGCGATGGAGATGGCGGCCGAGATGCTGCCATTTGACTATTATTTTATGGTCCCGATGTCGGATCTGGAAGATTTTCTGGAAGAGCCAGAGATCAAAAAACTTGACGCAGTTTGTTCCAGCAACGTGGCGCAAGGTTACGCGCGTCTGATGCAGAGCTTTGCAGTCAGCGAAAACCCCGTTCGAGATTTTCTAAGAGAGTACACAAGATGAAGCTCCGATCCTCTGCTTTGCCCTCGTCCAAAGGCTTCCGGGAAAACCGCGCGGCTCATCTGGACGCGTTGGCGCAAATTGCCGACGCCGCTGAGGCCGCCCGCATGGGCGGCGGCGAAAAATCCCGCGCACGGCATGAATCGCGGGGCAAGATGCTGCCGCGTCGTAGGGTGGCGAACCTGTTGGACCCGGGGTCGCCGTTCCTTGAGATCGGCGCGACGGCGGCGCATGCGATGTATGGCGACGCCGCTCCCTGTGCCGGGGTAATTGCAGGGATTGGCCGGGTGCAGGGGCAAGAGGTCATGGTGGTGTGCAACGATGCCACCGTGAAGGGTGGCACCTATTATCCGTTGTCAGTCAAAAAGCACCTGCGCGCGCAAGAGATTGCCGAGGAAAACCAACTGCCCTGCATCTATCTGGTCGACAGCGGCGGCGCAAATCTGCCCAATCAGGATGAGGTGTTTCCCGATCGCGATCACTTTGGCCGCATCTTCTATAATCAGGCGCGGATGAGCGCGAAGGGCATCCCGCAAATCGCTGTGGTGATGGGGTCGTGTACGGCTGGCGGGGCCTACGTGCCCGCGATGTCAGATGTAACGATCATCGTCAGGGAACAGGGCACCATCTTTCTCGCCGGACCACCTTTGGTCAAGGCCGCGACGGGTGAGGTGGTCAGCGCCGAAGACTTGGGTGGCGGAGATGTCCATACGCGCCTGTCCGGGGTGGCGGATTATTTGGCCGAGGATGACGCCCACGCGCTAGCTTTGGCGCGGCGGGCCGTCGGATCGCTGAACCGGCGCAAGCCACAGACGGTGGATTGGGCCAACCCCGAGGATCCGGCCTATGACCCCGAAGAGATTCTGGGCGTCGTCCCCGCCGATCTGCGCACGCCCTATGACATTCGCGAGGTGATTGCGCGGTTGGTCGATGGCTCGCGCTTTGACGAATTCAAGCCGCGCTTTGGTGAGACGCTGGTGACAGGGTTCGCTCATGTCAAAGGCTGCCCGGTTGGGATCATCGCCAATAACGGCGTGCTGTTTTCGGAAGCTGCGCAAAAGGGCGCGCATTTTGTGGAACTGTGTTCACAGCGCAAAATTCCATTGGTGTTTCTGCAAAATATCACTGGCTTCATGGTTGGGCGGAAATACGAAAACGAAGGCATCGCGCGGCATGGGGCCAAGATGGTGACTGCGGTCGCGACGACCAATGTGCCAAAAATCACCATGCTGGTGGGTGGCTCATTCGGAGCGGGGAATTACGGCATGTCAGGACGGGCCTACCAACCGCGGTTCCTGTGGACATGGCCAAACTCGCGCATTTCCGTGATGGGTGGAGAGCAGGCGGCGGGTGTTCTGGCCACCGTAAAACGCGATGGGATTGAACGCCAGGGCGGAACTTGGTCGGCGGAAGAAGAGGCCGAGTTCAAGCGCCCCACGCTGGAGATGTTCGAAGAACAATCCCATCCGCTCTATGCCTCAGCGCGGCTGTGGGACGACGGAATTATCGACCCGCGCAAAAGCCGGGACGTGCTGTCCTTGTCGTTGAACGCGGCACTGAATGCGCCGATTGAGGAGACACGCTTTGGCGTGTTCAGGATGTAAGATGAGCATCGACCTGGAAAAAATAAAAGCGCGTTATCCCGATGCACAGACGTTCAAATTCGGCGACAGTGCAATCCTGAGTGCCGAGCTTTTAGCGCTGGTTCGGGCAGGGCAAAAAACGGCAACCTGCGGCGCTCTGCGCGATTATCCAGAAGGCAGCCTTGATACCCCGGTTGTTGGGCGGCGCGATATTGCCCTTGAATGGGATGATCGTCCCGCATTGGTGATTGAGACGGTCGAGGTTTCGATCTGCCGCTATTGTGACATGACCGAAGACTTCGCCTTGGCCGAAGGTGAAAACGAAACGTTAGACGGGTGGCGCGAGGATCACCGGCGTTACTTTGAGCGTAACGGCGGGTTTGATCCCGAGATGGAATTGCTTTGCGAACGGTTCCGCCTGATCGAAGACCTGGTGGATAAGGGCTAAACTATGTTCAATAAAATCCTGATTGCCAACCGGGGCGAGATTGCTTGCCGGGTGATGGAAACCGCTCAGAAAATGGGCGTAACTTGCGTGGCTGTGTATTCTGATGCCGATGCGTCGGCCAGGCATGTGCAGATGGCGGACGAAGCTGTTCATATTGGTGGTGCGGCGCCGGCTGAGAGCTATCTCAAGGGCGACGTGATCATTCAAGCCGCGCTCGATACCGGGGCGCAGGCGATCCATCCGGGTTATGGATTTCTCTCGGAAAACCCCGATTTCGTGGATGCGGTCGAGGCGGCTGGCCTGACCTTTATTGGCCCTTCGGCGGATGCGATCCGCAAGATGGGTCTCAAAGACGCGGCCAAGGTATTGATGGAGCAGGCGGGCGTGCCGGTTGTTCCGGGGTATCACGGCGACAATCAGGACCCCGAGCATCTGGCGGGTGCGGCCGACACGATTGGCTATCCGGTCCTGATCAAGGCCGTCGCGGGTGGCGGAGGCAAAGGTATGCGGCTGGTCGAACAGCCCGAGGATTTTCCCGAGGCATTGGACAGCGCCCGGGGTGAGGCTCGCACCGCCTTTGGCAATGATGCTGTTCTGGTCGAGAAATTTGTCTCCAAGCCTCGCCATATAGAGGTCCAGGTGTTTGGCGACGGCACCCATGCAGTGCATCTGTTTGAACGCGACTGCTCGCTGCAACGCCGACATCAGAAGGTGATCGAAGAAGCTCCGGCCCCGGGCATGACCGTTGAGATGCGCGACGCGATGGGGCAGGCGGGCGTACGTGCCGCCGAGGCCATCGGTTACAAAGGCGCGGGGACGGTTGAATTCATCGTGGATGCCTCGGACGGGCTGCGTCCGGACCGTTTCTGGTTCATGGAGATGAACACCCGCCTGCAGGTCGAGCATCCGGTGACCGAGGCGATCACCGGCGTCGACCTTGTCGAATGGCAGTTGCGTGTTGCGGCGGGCGAGAGCCTGCCGAAGCAGCAGAGTGACCTGTCGATCTCAGGCCATTCCTTCGAAGCGCGGCTTTATGCCGAGGACGTGCCAAAGGGCTTTCTGCCGGCGACCGGTACACTGACCCATCTGCGCTTCCCCGTGGCGTGCCGCGCAGATAGCGGCGTGCGCGCGGGTGATACGATCAGCCCCTGGTATGATCCGATGATCGCGAAGGTGATCGTGCACGGCCCCACACGCGCTGTCGCATTGGAACAATTGTATCGCGCCCTGAAAGGCACTGAGGTTGCGGGGACAGTCACGAACCTTGGCTTTCTGGGCGCATTGACGCGGCATCCGGGCTTTGCCGTCGGTGATGTTGATACTGGCCTGATTGGTCGCGATCTGGATGTGCTGGCCCGTGCAGAGCCGATCCCGGCGTCTTCGATCGTCGCGGCCGCGATGACGGCTTTGGATCTGGTGGATACAGTTGAGGAAACAGGGTTTTCGCTGTGGGCACCGCTGCATCGCGCGGTCCAGTTGCGGGCAGGTGATGATATTGATCTGGACGTTCAGGTAGAAGGTCAGAACCGTCAGGTCTGGCAGGTCCGAGAGCAAACAATCCTTGCCCAGCGCGGTCCGGGCGGTTGGATGATCGACGGAGCCCCTATGCCGTGCGTGTCTGTCTCGGGTTCGCAGATCACAGTCTTTGAAAACTATGGTCAAGTCCTGGAAATTGTTGATCCGTTGGACCGCGATGCCGGTGCCGCTGGCGACACCAATGTGATTGAGGCCCCGATGCCGGGTCTGGTCAAAGCTGTCTTTGCGCAGGTGGGTCAAGCCGTGCAGGAAGGCGACCGGCTGGCAATCCTTGAGGCCATGAAAATGGAACATTCCCTGCTGGCCGCCCGTGACGGCATCGTTGCCGAAGTGCTGGCGGATGCCGGGGCGCAGGTTGAGGCTGGGGCCGCGTTGGTCCGGCTGGAGGAGGAATGAACTGTCCCCTTTTCGAACAACGTGGCACAGTCGGATCGAATGCGGCAATCAGAGAAGGACACAGCAATGGGTGAACGGGTCGAAATCTTCGAAGTGGGTCCGCGCGACGGTCTGCAAAACGAAAAGCGCGAAATTGCAGTGGCGGACAAGGTGGCGCTGGTCAATTGCCTGAGCAAGGCCGGTTTTAACCGCATCGAAGTGGCCAGTTTTGTCTCGCCCAAATGGGTGCCGCAAATGGCGGGCAGCGCGGAGGTGTTGGCCGGGATCACACGGGCCGACAGTGTCCGGTATGGCGCGCTGACGCCGAACATGCAGGGATACGAAGACGCTCTGGCCGCAAAGGCGGATGAGATCGCGGTATTCGCTTCGGCCTCGGAAGGGTTCTCAAAAGCCAATATCAACGCGACTATCGAAGAATCCATCGACCGCTTTGCCCCGATTCTTGAAGCTGCGCGCCACATCGACCTGCCAGTACGTGGGTATGTGTCCTGCGTAACTGATTGCCCCTATGACGGACCAACACCGCCTGAGAAAGTGGCTGAAGTTGCGGACCGGCTGTTTTCGATGGGGTGTTACGAAGTATCGCTGGGGGACACGATCGGGCAGGGCACGCCCGACACTATCGCCCATATGTTGCTGGCCGTGCGCGAACGCGTACCGATGACGCGGCTGGCGGGGCATTTCCACGACACCAACGGGCGGGCCATCGACAATATTGACGCTGCGCTGGCGCTGGGCGTTCGGGTGTTCGACAGCGCCGTTGGGGGATTGGGTGGGTGTCCTTACGCGCCGGGCGCTGCCGGAAACGTCGCCACCGAAGCTGTCGTGGCCCATCTGGAGCGGCTTGGATATCAGACCGGCCTCGACCTTGCGGTCATTGAAGAGGCCGCGCAGATGGCACGCGACATGCGATCCCAGTAAGGAGCGGACATGTTTGAAACGATTGCGGTGACCACGGATGCGCGTGGTGTGGCCACTCTGACCCTGAACCGTGCCGACAAGCACAACGCCATGTCGGCGCAGATGATCACCGATCTTACGCAAGCCGCGCACCAGCTTGGAACCGACGACGCCGTGCGTGTTGTTGTACTGACCGGTGCGGGCAAAAGCTTTTGTGCTGGCGGTGATCTGGGGTGGATGCAATCTCAGATGGCGGCAGAATCCGAGACCCGGTTTGTCGAGGCGCGTAAGCTGGCCGAAATGTTGCAGGCGCTGAACACGTTGCCCAAACCGCTAATTGGCGCGATCCACGGTAATGCTTTTGGCGGCGGTGTGGGATTGGCGTCGGTTTGTGACGTAGCGATCGGAGTGGAAACGGTCAAAATGGGGCTGACAGAGACCAAGCTGGGGCTAATCCCGGCCACGATTGGCCCCTATGTCATCGCCCGCATGGGCGAAGCCCGCGCGCGGCGCGTGTTCATGTCGGCCCGGGTCTTCGAAGCCGCAGAAGCGGTAGAGCTGGGCCTGCTGGCCAGAATTGTGCCCGCTGCCGACCTGAATGATGCGGTTGAGTCCGAAGTCCTGCCCTATCTTGCCTGTGCACCCGGCGCGGTGGCATCGGCCAAGCAATTGGTTCGCCAGCTGGGGCCGCGCATTGACGATGCCGTGATCGACCACACGATCCGCGAGCTGGTTGACAGGTGGGAAACCGAAGAGGCCAAGGAGGGAATCGGCGCATTCTTTGAAAAAAGAAAACCTGCATGGATTAGTAAGGTTTAGGCGCCACTTGTGATGTGGCCGCGATTGTGTGGGTGACCTTCTGGGACAGAGCTTCGATAAGTCGAATATTAACCCCCTGTGCGTTTGTGTTCGGTTGACCCTCTGACCCCGCAGGGATAGAGAATGTCCAGTCAACACGCCAATTGACGGCGCTCCCTTTCGGGGTATGCGCAGGAAAGGAGCTGTACGTGGAAGACCTATTGCGGGAGTATCTCCCGATTCTGGTGTTTCTGGCCGTAGCTGTGGGCCTTGGAATCGTTTTGATTCTGGCGGCAGTCATTCTGGCGGTCCGCAATCCCGACCCCGAGAAAGTCAGCGCATATGAATGTGGTTTCAACGCGTTCGATGATGCGCGGATGAAGTTTGATGTCCGGTTCTATCTGGTCGCGATTCTGTTCATCATCTTCGATCTGGAAATCGCGTTTCTGTTCCCCTGGGCTGTCGGCTTCAAGGACATCAGCGATGTTGGCTTCTGGTCCATGATCGTGTTCCTGGGCGTTCTGACCATCGGCTTTGCCTATGAATGGAAGAAGGGGGCCCTGGAATGGGAGTGATGACGGGTGCAAACACCGCCGGCGTCGACAAAGAAGTCGCCACCCAGGCCCTGAATGCCGAGCTGCAGGACAAAGGGTTTCTGCTGACCTCGACCGAAGACATCATCAACTGGGCTCGCACCGGCTCGCTGCACTGGATGACTTTCGGTCTGGCCTGCTGCGCGGTTGAGATGATGCACACCTCGATGCCGCGTTACGATGCGGAACGGTTTGGCATCGCACCCCGTGCTTCCCCCCGTCAGTCGGACGTGATGATCGTGGCTGGCACCCTGACCAACAAGATGGCCCCCGCTCTGCGCAAGGTTTATGACCAGATGCCCGAGCCGCGCTATGTGATCTCAATGGGCTCCTGCGCCAATGGTGGCGGCTATTACCACTACTCCTATTCAGTTGTGCGTGGCTGCGACCGTATTGTTCCAGTGGACATCTACGTCCCCGGCTGCCCCCCGACCGCTGAGGCGCTGCTGTACGGTCTGATGCAGTTGCAACGCAAAATCCGCCGTACCGGCACCATCGTGCGCTGAGGAGAGAGTTGATGAGCGAAGCACTCAAAGAACTCGGCACCCAGCTGGAGTTGAAGCGAACTGATTGTGTTCTGTCCTGGGACGTGACCCATGGTGAGTTGAACGTAGATGTGGCGCTGTCGAACGTTGTGGAATTCATTGAATTCCTGAAGTCCGACCGCGGCTGCCAGTTCTCCACGCTCGTCGATATCACCGGCGTCGACTACCCGGAACGGGCCAAGCGTTTTGACGTGGTTTATCACTTCCTGTCGATGTATCAGAACCAGCGCATCCGCCTGCGGGTCTCGATCCGCGAAGAGGACATGGTGCCTTCGATCGTGGATGTGCATCCCTCGGCCAATTGGTTTGAGCGCGAAGTGTTCGACATGTTCGGCATCCTGTTCTCAGGCCACCCGGATCTGCGGCGCATCCTGACCGACTATGGATTCCGTGGCTATCCCCTGCGCAAGGATTTCCCAACCACAGGATACACCGAAGTTCGATATGACGAGGCCCAAAAGCGCGTTGTGTATGAGCCGGTGTCGCTAGTCCAGGAATACCGTCAGTTCGATTTCATGTCCCCGTGGGAGGGCGCGAATTACATACTGCCGGGTGATGAAAAGCAGGAGGCTGAATAATGGGTGGCATCTGGTGGCTGATCCTGTCTGCGCTGACCATCATCCCGATGGTGAAGATATTGCCGTTTTTCGGGATCAATAAATTCTGGTGCCTTCTTTGTCTGGTTCCATTCGGCACGATCGCGTTGCTGTGGTGGGTCGGGCTGAAACTGCAAGAGTTGGAGCGCCGATAAGATGCTGATGCTGCTGGGGGAACTGATCGCTTTGGGTGCGCTGGGGGTCCTGCTGGCAGGGGCTGCGGCCAAGGCTGTCGAGGCGGAAAAGGTCCGGGTTCGGGCTGATGCGAAAAAGAAACGGGGGCGGCGTTGACAGACCCTACAACCTTGATCCAAGGGTTTTGGAACTTTGAGGACTTTAATCCTTGGTTGCTCTGGGGGCTTAGCCTGAGCGGCGTTCTCGGAATGGCGGTCTGTCTGCGCGAGTTGAAGTATCCTGTTTGGTGGGCATTTGTGGGTTTTATACCAATGTTTGCGGTACCAGCGTTTTGTATGATCGCGGCGATGATGATTCATCGAAAGCGAATTGAGAGGCTATGATGGACGGCTCAAGATACGATGACGGCAGCACCGACGCGCTGAGTGGAGAACAGAAGATCCGCAATTTCAACATTAACTTCGGCCCGCAACACCCTGCGGCGCACGGGGTTCTGCGTCTTGTGCTTGAGCTGGACGGCGAGATCGTTGAACGCTGTGACCCGCATATCGGCCTGCTTCACCGTGGCACCGAAAAGCTGATGGAAAGCCGAACGTATCTGCAGAACCTGCCGTATTTCGACCGTCTGGATTATGTGGCGCCAATGAACCAGGAGCACGCCTGGTGTTTGGCCATCGAAAAGCTGACCGGCGTCGAGGTTCCGCGCCGGGGCTCACTGATCCGGGTGCTGTATTCCGAGATCGGCCGCATTCTGAACCACCTGCTGAACGTAACCACGCAGGCGATGGATGTGGGTGCTTTGACACCACCGCTCTGGGGCTTTGAAGAACGCGAAAAGCTGATGGTGTTCTATGAGCGTGCCTGCGGTGCCCGCCTGCACGCGGCCTATTTCCGGCCCGGTGGTGTGCATCAGGACCTGCCGCCCGAACTGCTGGACGATATCGAGGCGTGGAGCCAGGAATTTCCCGCCGTTTTGGACGACATCGATGGCCTATTGACCGAAAACCGCATCTTCAAGCAGCGCAACGCCGATATAGGTGTCGTGACCGAAGAGGATATCCAGAAGTACGGTTTCTCGGGTGTGATGGTGCGCGGATCGGGGTTGGCATGGGACCTGCGCCGCGCACAGCCCTACGAATGCTATGACGAGTTCGAGTTTCAGATCCCTGTCGGCAAAAACGGCGACTGCTATGACCGCTATTTGGTCCGCATGGAAGAGATGCGCCAGTCCCTGTCGATCATCCAGCAGGCCATCGCCAAAATCCGTGACTGCCCGGGCGACGTTCTGGCCCGCGGCAAGATCACCCCGCCGAAACGCTCGGACATGAAGACCTCGATGGAAAGCCTGATCCATCATTTCAAGCTGTACACCGAAGGCTTCCACGTGCCTGCAGGCGAGGTTTACGCCGCCGTCGAGGCCCCTAAGGGCGAGTTCGGCGTCTACCTCGTCGCTGATGGCACCAACAAACCTTACCGCGCCAAGCTACGCGCGCCGGGTTTCCTGCACCTACAAGCCATGGACCATATCGCCGGGGGCCACCAACTGGCTGACGTGGCCGCGATCATCGGGACGATGGATGTTGTGTTCGGAGAGATTGACCGGTGAAACGCCTTGTTTTGATCCTGGCGCTTGCAGCCGCCACACCGTTGCAGGCCGCCTCGACCCATCCGACGGCAAAAGTGCTTGAGGTGATGCGCGAAAACGGCTGCCGGCTGGATGTATCGCGCGCCGAGGAAGCCTTTTCTGCCCATGACCTGCGACCCGAAGATGTCAGCGCTGTGATAAATTCCTGGGCTGAACAGGGGGTGGCCGGGCTGGACGGTGCGACATTCGAAATTGCTCCGGCGATCTGCGGTGCGCATGGGCTTGCGCCAGAGGACACGGCGGGCCGTGCCGATGCACTTTATGATTTTGTGCGTCTGAACGGGTGCCGCATGGTCGACGAAGAAGCTCAGATCAAATTGCGCCCCGCCGGTTTTACTCAGGCCGAAACGCCTGATCTGATTGCCCGCCTTGTCAATCAAGGCCGCGCGCATCAGGAAGACCCCTATATTTTCGTGATCGGAGATGCCTGCTAATGCTGCGCCGTCTGCACCCCGAACAACCTGAAAGCTTTGCCTTCACTGCTGCCAACCAGCAGTGGGCCACAGCACAGATCACCAAATACCCTGACGGCCGTCAGGCCAGCGCGGTTATCCCGCTGCTTTGGCGCGCGCAGGAACAAGAAGGCTGGCTGAGCCGTCCCGCGATTGAATCTGTCGCCGACATGCTGGGCATGGCCTATATCCGGGTGCTCGAGGTTGCGTCGTTCTACTTCATGTTCCAACTGCAACCGGTTGGATCTGTCGCGCATATTCAGGTCTGCGGAACGACCTCCTGCATGATCTGCGGGGCCGAAGACCTGATCGCGGTTTGCAAGGAGAAGATCGCTGCCAAACCGCATGAGCTTTCAGTTGATGGTAAATTGAGTTGGGAAGAGGTGGAATGCCTTGGGTCCTGCACCAATGCGCCGATGGCGCAGATCGGCAAGGACTATTACGAAGATCTGACCGCTGACAGTTTTGGCAAGATCATTGACGATCTGGCCGCAGGCAAGGTGCCGACACCGGGTCCGCAGAATGGCAGATACGCGGCAGAACCGCTGAGCGGTCTGACCAGCCTCACGGACTACGATGCCGGAAAACCGCAGTACAATGCCAGTGCTGAACTGGCCGAAGAACTTGGTGATACGGTCAAGCGCATCGACGGGACCGAGGTTCCGATCCTGACGCCATGGCTGGGCAAAGACGGCAAGGCTGCGGCGACCAAGGCCGCTCCAAAGCCACCAAAGGCGCCGGCACCCGCCAAACCCGCCGTGAAGCAGGCGGAAGAGGCAAAGAAGGCACTGATCAAAGAGGATCAGCCCGAAACTTTGACCGCCGCGCGGGAGGGGAAAGCGGATGACCTCAAGATGCTGAAAGGTGTGGGCCCCAAGCTTGAACAGACGCTGAACGAACTTGGCTTTTTCCACTTTGACCAGATCGCAGCATGGACGCCGGAACAGGTGGCCTGGGTAGATGCGCGGCTAAAATTCAAGGGCCGGATCGAGCGGGACGGTTGGATCGGACAAGCAGCCCTACTGGCGACAGGCGAAGAAACCGAATTTGCAAAACGTGCCAAAGAAGACGGCACCTACCAAGACTGAATAGGACGGTGCCCGTTCAGGGCATCAAGGTGAGATGGACAAAGAAAAAGAACAGGCCATGGCCCGCAAGGGCCGACATATCGGGGTGGTCATCGCGGTGACCATGCTGTTGTGGCTTGCCATTTCGTTGTTCATCGGCCCGGCACTGGGATTGCCCGGGCGCTATGCGCTGCTGTTTGATTTCGCCGCTTTGGCGGGTTTCATCTATGCGGGCGTGAACATTTTTCAACTCTGGCGCATGCGTCAGGACAGCTGAAGGTAAGACATGATGCTGAAGGATCAGGACAGGATCTTTACCAATATCTACGGGATGCATGAGCGTACGCTGAAAGGCGCGCAGACCCGCGGGCATTGGGACGGCACAGCTGGCCTGATTGGGAACGGGCGTGACTGGATCATCCAGACGATGAAGGACTCGGGCCTGCGCGGTCGCGGCGGTGCGGGTTTTCCCACCGGTCTGAAATGGTCGTTCATGCCCAAGGAAAGCGACGGTCGTCCGGCCTATCTGGTGGTGAACGCGGACGAATCCGAGCCCGGGACTTGCAAAGACCGTGAGATTATGCGCCACGATCCGCATACGCTGATCGAAGGCTGCCTGATCGCGTCTTTCGCGATGAATGCACATACCTGCTATATCTACCTGCGTGGTGAGTACATCCGCGAGCGCGAGGCACTGCAAGCCGCGATTGATGAGGCCTATGATGCCGGATTGCTGGGCAAAAACGCCGCCGGTTCGGGTTGGGATTTCGACCTGTTTCTGCATCACGGGGCCGGGGCGTATATCTGCGGTGAGGAAACAGCCCTGATCGAAAGCCTTGAGGGCAAGAAGGGCATGCCGCGCATGAAACCTCCGTTCCCGGCGGGGGCGGGGCTTTACGGCTGCCCGACCACGGTGAACAACGTGGAATCCATCGCCGTTGTGCCGACCATTCTGCGCCGTGGTGCGGATTGGTTTGCTGGATTTGGCCGCCAGAACAATGCGGGCACCAAGCTGTTTGCGATCTCGGGCCACGTAAATAACCCCTGCGTGGTTGAAGAGGCGATGTCGATCCCGTTTGAGCAACTGATCGAAACCCATTGTGGCGGCATTCGCGGCGGATGGGACAACCTGCTGGCGGTGATCCCCGGTGGTTCTTCGGTGCCTTGTGTGCGCGGTGAAGACATGCGCGAGGCCATCATGGATTTCGACCATTTGCGCAATGATCTGGGGTCTGGTCTGGGGACGGCGGCTGTAATCGTGATGGATAAGTCTACGGACATCATCAAAGCGATCTGGCGTTTGTCGAAGTTCTACAAACATGAAAGCTGTGGTCAGTGTACTCCTTGCCGCGAAGGCACCGGCTGGATGATGCGCGTGATGGACCGTCTGGTGCGGGGTGAGGCCGAACTGGAAGAGATCGACATGTTGTTTGACGTGACCAAGCAGGTCGAAGGCCACACGATCTGTGCGTTGGGCGATGCGGCCGCCTGGCCAATCCAGGGCCTGATCCGCAATTTCCGTGAGGAAATCGAGGATCGTATCAAGGCCCAGAAATCGGGCCGTATGGGCGCGATGGCGGCGGAGTGATCAAGTTGCATGATATCGGATCAAACCCAAACCAAGTTGAGATCAGGGAGTTGAACTAATGGAATCTTTTGCTGAGTATTCACATGCAATCGCATCCCTCGTGGTCTTTACGTTGATCATTCTGGCGCTTGCGCCGTTTTCCGCGCTGGCCAAACAGGGCAAGGGCCTGGCCCCCGGGGCAACGCCGGAACAGGACTATTCGGACAAGGCGTATCGCCTGAACCGGGCTTATCTGAACGGGACCGAGACGCTGCCGGCCTATATCGCTGTCACAGTCGCGGCCATGTTGCTTGGGGTCAGCCCGTTCTGGGTGAACCTATTGGCATCGGTCGCTCTGATTGCGCGCATCGTCATGTTGGTTATTCACATGCGTGGTATTGGACAACCGCACAGCGGCGTTCGATCGGTATCCTACGTTGTCGGATGGGCCTGTATGGTTGTGATGGGCTTCATGGCATTGGTGGCGGCGTTCTAATGGAAAAGAAAGGTACTTATCCGTTGACTGGATCAAAATTCAGGATGGGACGTGTGGTACTGACCGCCGCCTTGGGTGCTGCAGTTTTTGTCTCGGCCTGCGGCACGTCGTCCAGTGACCGAATCCTCTTTGATGGCAAAGCCTTCCGGGCCAAAGCGAAGGCCGTCGACAAAAGGAACGCTCCGACGGATTTTACGGTTGTGGTGAACGGCGTGTCCGCGTCTTTGGATGGCGCGCGCGAAGCGGGGCGGCACGAAGGAACCAAATTCTGTATCGACGCCTTTGGGACTTCTAAAATCAACTGGAAAGTCGGACCCGACACCGAACCGCAGAATTTGCGCATCACCGACAATAAATTGACCTTTGCAGGAACCTGCCAGCGACCATGAACCGGTTTTTCGCATATCAGAGCGTGACGCAGGGCGTGTTATTGAATAGCGCGCCAGTCCTGGATCGTTTTGGCCTGTCCAAGACGAAAGGATTTGTCATGTCTGGTGTGAAACTGCTTATTGTGCTGTCTGTTCTGGCTATCCCGGCTATGGCCGACGCCAAACCGCCCTTGCGGGAAGTCAAAGGGATTGACGACGAACTCTATTACATCGCTATCGCAAACGAGATTTCGGATTACTGCCCGTCGATCAGCGGGCGCAGGCTGAAGGCGATTGGCGTGATGTGGGGGCTCAAGTCCAAGGCGAACAGTATGGGGTATTCGGACGGCGAAATCCGCGCTTACGTGGAATCGGATGCCGAAAAGGACCGGATGCGTGCCAAAGGCGAGGCGTACCTGGCCGCGAACGGTGTGTCTTATGACAATCCCAAATCTTTCTGCACGTTGGGGCAGGCAGAGATCGAAAGAAACAGCGCCATCGGCGTTTATTTGAGGGTGAACTAGACCATGTCTGACCTCCGCAAAGTCAATATCGACGGGCAGGAAATCGAAGTCGATGGTGCGATGACCCTAATCCAGGCCTGTGAGCAGGCCGGGGTCGAGGTGCCGCGCTTTTGCTATCACGAGCGTCTGTCGATTGCCGGGAATTGCCGGATGTGTCTGGTCGAAGTTGTTGGCGGCCCGCCCAAACCTGCGGCGTCGTGTGCGATGCAGGTACGCGATCTGCGCCCGGGACCGGAAGGTCAGCCGCCAGAGGTCAAGACGAACTCGCCCATGGTCAAGAAAGCGCGCGAAGGGGTGATGGAGTTCCTGCTTATCAACCACCCGCTGGACTGCCCGATCTGTGATCAGGGTGGGGAGTGTGACCTGCAGGATCAGGCGATGGCGTACGGTGTGTCGGGCTCGCGCTTCAAGGAAGCCAAGCGCGCCGTAGACGATCTGGATCTGGGGCCGCTGGTCGGAACCGCGATGACCCGCTGCATCAGCTGCACCCGCTGCGTGCGGTTCACGACCGAGGTCGCCGGGATCACGCAGATGGGCCAGACCGGGCGTGGCGAAGATGCCGAGATCACGTCCTATCTGAACGAGACGCTGAATTCGAACTTGCAGGGCAACATCATCGACCTTTGCCCGGTTGGGGCGCTGACTTCCAAGCCTTACGCCTTTACCGCCCGCCCGTGGGAGTTGACCAAGACTGAATCCATAGACGTCATGGATGCGCTGGGGGCCAATATCCGTGTGGACACCAAGGGGCGCGAGGTCATGCGTTTCCTGCCGCGCAACCATGACGGCGTGAACGAAGAATGGATCAGCGACAAGACCCGGTTCGTTTGGGATGGCCTGCGTCGTCAGCGTTTGGACAAACCTTACGTGCGCGAAAACGGCAAGCTACGCCCGGCCTCGTGGCCCGAGGCGCTGACCAAAGTTGCCGAGGCGCTGAAAGAGGCCGAAAAGCCGGCGGGTATCGTAGGTGATCTCGCTCCGGTCGAGGCCGCGTTCGCGCTGAAGCAATTGATCGAAGGGCAGGGCGGTGTTGTTGAATGCCGAACCGATGGGGCCAAGCTGCCTGCGGGAAATCGCGGTGCCTATGCCGGGACGGCCGCGATTGAGGATATCGACACAGCCGAGCGTATTCTGCTGATCGGAACGAACCCGCGCGACGAAGCTCCGGTTTTGAACGCGCGTATCCGAAAGGCCTGGGCACATGGGACTGAGGTGGCCTTGGTTGGGCCAGCGGCCGATCTGACCTACGCGTATCACCATATGGGCGACGACCGCGCGGCGTTGCAAAAGGTTGTCGATATGGGCGGCGATGTTGAGATCAAGGGCAAAGCCTCGCTGGTCATCGTCGGGCAGGGCGCGCTGCTTGAAGCCGACGGCGCAGCTGTGCTGGCCGCCGCGCAAACGATTGCAGCCAATACCGAAAGTGGATTGCTGATCCTGCACAGCGCTGCGTCTCGCGTGGGGGCGATGGATGTGGATGCCACCAACGAAGGCGGAATGGATGCGGTTAGTGCGGCTGACGTGATCTACAACCTCGGCGCAGATGAGGTTGAAATCGGCGAAGGGGCCTTTGTGATCTATCAGGGCAGCCATGGTGATCGTGGCGCGCACCGTGCCGATGTGATCCTTCCTGGTGCCGCGTATACCGAGGAAAACGGGTTGTTCGTGAACACAGAAGGCCGCCCGCAACTGGCGATGCGTGCCGGGTTCGCCCCGGGTGAGGCGAAAGAGAATTGGGCCATCTTGCGGGCTTTGTCGGCACAGCTGGGCGCTACGTTGCCTTTCGACTCGCTGGCGCAACTGCGCACAGCGTTGATCGAAGCTGTCCCGCATCTGGCCCAGATCGACCACGTGATCGAGAATGAGGTCCAGCCGTTGGATGCCGGCCCTCTGGGTCAGGCGACGTTCCGCAATGTGATCAGGGATTTTTATCTGACCAACCCGATTGCACGGGCGTCGCAGTTGATGGCCGAGCTTTCTGCTCAGGCGCAGTCTCGGAATACCGGGAAGATTGCGGCAGAATGAACCAGACCCGTTTCATATCGCTTTCAGAAGCCAACATCGCTTGCGGTGCGGGCACCAGGGAACTGCGCATGAAACGCAATGAAAAAGGTAGCGCTATGGCTGTGGATGCTGTTTACACCTATGCGCCGACCCAACCGCAAGATGCGCAGGCACTTGGCCTGATCATCACCCGCGAAAAATTGAATACCCACGGTGTGAGGACCAATGGCTGATTTCTTTAGCACCCCAGGCGGAATAGCCATCATCATTCTGGCGCAAGTGCTTGCAGTTGTTGCCTTCGTGATGATTTCGCTGTTGTTCCTTGTTTACGGCGACCGCAAGATCTGGGCCGCCGTCCAAATGCGCCGCGGCCCCAACGTGGTTGGCGTCTATGGACTGCTGCAATCGGTGGCTGACGCCCTGAAGTACGTGGTAAAAGAGGTGGTCATACCCGCCGGGGCCGACCGCACAGTGTTCATCCTCGCTCCGCTGACCTCATTCGTATTGGCGATGATCGCCTGGGCCGTGATCCCGTTCAATGATGGCTGGGTGTTGTCGGATATCAATGTCGCAATCCTGTATGTCTTTGCCGTGTCCTCACTGGAAGTTTATGGCGTGATTATGGGCGGTTGGGCCTCGAACTCAAAGTACCCTTTCCTTGGATCATTGCGCTCTGCGGCTCAGATGATTTCTTATGAAGTTTCCATTGGCCTGATTATCATCGGTGTTATCATCTCAACCGGTTCCATGAACTTCGGCCACATTGTCGAGGCGCAAGATGGCCGGTTCGGGTTCTTCAGCTGGTACTGGCTGCCGCATTTCCCGATGGTCTTTCTGTTCTTCATCTCGGCGCTAGCGGAAACCAACCGGCCTCCGTTTGACCTGCCCGAGGCGGAGTCGGAATTGGTCGCCGGTTATCAGGTCGAATACTCGGCCACGCCCTTCCTGCTGTTCATGGCCGGCGAGTATATCGCGATCTTCCTGATGTGCGCGCTGACCACGCTGCTGTTCTTCGGCGGCTGGCTGTCACCGATCCCGGGCCTGCCGGATGGCGTGCTGTGGATGGTCGCCAAGATGGCGTTCTTCTTCTTCCTCTTTGCGATGGTCAAGGCGATCACCCCTCGCTACCGCTATGACCAGCTGATGCGTCTGGGCTGGAAAGTATTTCTGCCGTTCTCGCTGGCCTGGGTGGTCTTCGTGGCCTTCGCGGCAAAATTCGATTGGTTCTGGGGCGCGTTTGCGCGTTGGAGCGTAGGAGGCTGATATGGCAAACATAGACTACACCCGCGCTGCCAAATACTTTCTGCTTCAGGACTTCTGGGTCGGCATGAAGCTGGGGCTGAAGTATTTCTTCGGCCCGAAAGCCACCATCAACTACCCGCACGAAAAGGGCCCTCTGTCCCCGCGTTTCCGCGGTGAGCACGCCTTGCGCCGTTATCCTAACGGCGAAGAACGCTGCATTGCCTGCAAGCTGTGCGAGGCGATCTGCCCGGCGCAGGCGATCACCATCGACGCCGAACCACGCGAAGACGGCAGCCGCCGCACCACGCGATATGACATCGACATGACCAAGTGTATCTATTGCGGCTTCTGTCAGGAGGCCTGCCCGGTCGATGCCATTGTCGAAGGTCCGAATTTCGAATTCGCCACCGAAACCCGCGAAGAGCTGTTTTACGACAAGGAAAAACTGCTGGATAACGGCGAACGCTGGGAAGCCGAGATCGCCCGCAATCTGGAAATGGACGCGCCGTACCGATGATGAATGTGCTCTTGTCCAGGCGAAAATTCTATCTTGCAATAATTGCGGGATTTTCGCTGTTCTCTGGTCTTAATTGGTACATGGGTTTCGATAGGCCCTTCGATGCGTTCGTTGGTGGGATTCTCCTTTGCACTTTGTACTTTGCCGCTGATCTAGTGCTTTCGAAATTCAAAAAGCCGGGATTGGACGTCCTTTTATATATTCTCGTCTTTGCGACGTGGACAGCATACTGGTTGCGCCCCCAATGACTGATAATCCTACAAATCCGTTCGACCTAATGATGAAGCAGGCTCAGGACATGGCCAAGGCGATGAACCCGGCGATGGAGAATTTCTCGCCCAAAGGGTTCGAAGCGCTGTGGCCGACCATGCCCAAAGAGGTCATGGAGATGATGTTCGGCAACACTGTCAACAAGGACGGGTTGGATGCCAAGACGCGCCTGCTGCTGACGCTGGCCGGGCTGACCTGTCAGGGCGCGCAGGCGGATGCGGCCGTAAGGCAGACCGTGCGCCATGCACTGGAGGCGGGCGCAAAGAAACAAGAGATCGTGGAAACGATCGGTCAGATGTCGGTCTTTGCCGGCATCCCGGCTATGACCCGCGCGTTGGAACTGGCGCAAGAGGTCATGGGCGACAACGAGGATGAGGATCAATGACCGTCTTTGCCTTCTACCTGTTTGCAATCAGCGCCATCACCGGCGGGCTGTTCACGGTGATCAGCCGTCAGCCGGTGCACTCGGTGCTATGGCTGATCCTGTCGTTCCTGTCAGCGGCGGGGCTGTTCGTGCTGCTGGGGGCCGAGTTCGTGGCGATGCTGCTGATCATCGTCTATGTCGGCGCGGTCGCGGTGCTGTTCCTGTTTGTGGTGATGATGCTGGATGTTGACTTTGCCGAGCTCAAGGCCGAGATGGCGCGCTATATGCCGCTGGCCCTGCTGATTGGTCTGATCATCCTGATGCAGTTCGTCATGGCCTTCGGGGCTTGGGACAGCGCGCAGGGTGCAGCGGCCAACTTAGCGCAACCGGTCCCGGCTGACCGTCACAACACCGAGGCCCTAGGTGTTATCCTTTATGATCAATACTTCCTTCTGTTCCAACTGGCGGGCCTGATCCTGCTGGTGGCCATGATCGGCGCCATCGTTCTGACGCTGCGCCACCGCAAGGACATCAAGCGTCAGGACATCGTCGGCCAGATGATGCGCGACCCGGCCAAGGCGATGGAGTTGAAGGACGTAAAACCGGGGCAGGGGCTTTAAGACGATGATCGGACTTGAACACTATCTTACAGTCGCGGCGACGCTGTTCGTCATCGGCATCTTCGGTCTCTTCCTGAACCGCAAGAACGTCATCATCCTGCTGATGAGCATCGAACTGATGCTGCTGGCGGTGAATATCAACCTCGTGGCGTTTTCCAGCTTTCTCGGCGATCTGGTCGGGCAGGTGTTTACGCTGTTCGTGCTGACCGTGGCGGCGGCCGAGGCCGCGATCGGGCTGGCCATTCTGGTCTGCTTCTTCCGCAACCGTGGCACCATCGCGGTTGAAGACGTCAATATGATGAAGGGGTAAGAGAACATGGAAACCACCATCCTCTTTGCCCCGCTGGTGGGCGCGCTGATCTGCGGGTTCGGCTGGAAGTTCATTGGCGAGAAAGCCGCCATGTGGACCGCCACTGGCCTTCTGTTCCTGGCCTGTCTGCTGTCGTGGATCGTGTTCTTCTCGTTCGACGGTGTGACCCAGCAGATCGAAATCATGCGCTGGATCGAAAGCGGTTCGCTGTCGACAAGCTGGGCCGTTCGACTGGATCGTCTGACCGCGATCATGCTGATCGTGGTGACGACGGTTTCGGCGCTCGTGCACCTCTATTCCTTCGGCTACATGGATCACGATCCGCAATGGCGCGAGGGCGAGAGCTATAAGCCGCGCTTCTTTGCCTATCTGTCGTTCTTCACCTTCGCCATGCTGATGTTGGTGACAGCCGACAATCTGGTTCAGATGTTCTTTGGCTGGGAAGGTGTGGGTGTGGCCTCTTACCTGCTGATCGGGTTCTATTATCGCAAGCCCACGGCCAATGCGGCGGCGATGAAAGCATTCATCGTAAACCGGGTTGGCGACTTTGGCTTTGCTCTGGGCATCTTCGCGTTGTTCTTCCTGACGGACAGCATCAATTTCTCGGACATTTTTGCCTCGGCCCCTGCGCTGGCCGAAGAGAAGTTGCACTTCCTGTGGGGTGAGTGGACCGCAATCGAGGTGATCTGCGTCCTGCTGTTCATCGGCGCGATGGGGAAATCAGCGCAATTGATCCTGCACACCTGGTTGCCAGACGCGATGGAAGGCCCGACGCCTGTTTCGGCGCTGATCCACGCTGCAACCATGGTGACGGCGGGTGTGTTCCTGATCTGCCGGATGTCGCCATTAATGGAATTTGCGCCGGGTGCCACCGGGTTCATCACCTTCCTTGGGGCCTCGACCGCGTTTTTCGCCGCGACCGTTGGCCTGGTTCAGACCGACATCAAGCGCGTCATTGCCTATTCGACCTGTTCTCAGTTGGGCTACATGTTCGTGGCCGCGGGTGTTGGTATGTATTCGGCAGCGATGTTCCACTTGCTGACCCATGCTTTCTTCAAGGCGCTGTTGTTCCTTGGCGCAGGTTCGGTGATCCACGCGATGCATCACGAGCAGGAGATGACCGAATACGGCGGCCTGCGGAAGAAGATCCCCTATACATTCTGGGCGATGATGATCGGCACCCTAGCGATTACAGGCGTCGGCATCCCGCTGACCCAAATCGGGTTCGCCGGGTTCTTGTCCAAGGACGCCATCATCGAAAGCGCTTTTGCCGGCGGCACCGGATATGCCTTCTGGATGCTGGTGATCGCGGCGGCGTTCACGTCATTCTACAGCTGGCGTCTGATATTCCTGACCTTTTATGGCGAAGAGCGTGGCGACAAGCATACGCATGAGCACGCGCATGAAAGTCCGATGACCATGCTGGTGCCGCTGGGTGTTCTGTCCTTGGGCGCGGTGTTTGCCGGGATGATCTGGTATGGCAACTTCTTTGGTCACACAGACAAGGTCGGCAAGTTCTACGGTATACCGGTGGCTGAGGCGTCCGAGCATGCAGAGGCCAGTGATCACGGTACAGCCGATACGACCCATGGAGACGATACGCATGCGGATGAGGCGCACGCGGATGAAAGCCATGGTGATGACGCCGGACACGAAGAAAAAGCGGCGCACGGCGACGACCACCATTACGTCTTCGCGGGTGAGCCGGGCGAGGGCGCGATTTACATCGCGCCGGACAATCATGTTCTGGACGATGCGCATGCTGCCCCCAAGTGGGTCAAGGTTTCGCCTTTTGTCGCCATGGCTTTGGGCTTTATCGTGGCCTTCTGGTTCTACATCGTGAACACATCGCTGCCGACGCGTTTGGCGCAGAACCAGCGTCCTCTGTACCTGTTCCTGCTGAACAAGTGGTACTTTGACGAGATCTATGACGCGGTCTTCGTCAAACCCACCATCGCGCTCGGCCGGTTCCTGTGGAAACGGGGTGACGGCAACACCATTGACGGTTTCCTCAACGGGGTGGCGATGGGCGTTGTGCCCTTCTTTACCCGCCTCGCAGGTAAGGCGCAGACGGGCTACATCTTTACTTACGCCTTCTGGATGGTTCTGGGTATCGCTGCCCTTGTCACCTGGATATCGATCGGCGGAGGCGCACACTAATGGATAATATCCTCTCCATTGTCACCTTCATCCCCGCCGTGGCAGCAGGCATTCTGGCCCTGTTCCTGCATGGCGAGGACGTGGCCGCGCAGCGCAATGCCAAATGGGTTGCACTGGTGGCTACCACGGTGACGTTCCTGGTCTCGATCGGCATTTACACGGGTTTTGATCCGTCCAACACCGGCTTCCAGATGGTGGAAGAAGGCGAATGGCTGCTGGGCCTGAAATACAAGATGGGCGTGGACGGTATCAGCGTTCTGTTTGTCTTGTTGACCACCTTCATCATGCCCCTGACCATTCTGGCCAGCTGGCATGTCACGGACCGCGTCAAGGAATACATGATCGCCTTCCTGCTTCTGGAGACGCTGATGCTGGGCGTGTTCATGGCGCTGGATCTGGTGCTGTTCTACCTGTTTTTTGAGGCTGGGCTGATCCCGATGTTCCTGATTATCGGCATCTGGGGCGGCAAAGAACGCATCTACGCCAGTTTCAAGTTCTTCCTCTATACCTTCCTTGGATCAGTGCTGATGCTGGTCGCGATGGTCGCGATGTATGCGGACGCGGGCACTACGGATATCGAAGCACTGATGAGCCACCACTTCTCGTCCGAAGGGTTCAGCGTGCTTGGAATCTATATTGTCGGCGGTATGCAGACACTTATGTTCCTGGCGTTCTTTGCATCATTCGCAGTGAAGATGCCGATGTGGCCAGTACACACCTGGTTGCCGGATGCGCACGTTCAGGCGCCGACCGCCGGGTCGGTCGTTCTGGCGGCGATCCTGTTGAAGATGGGCGGCTATGGTTTTCTACGGTTCAGCCTGCCGATGTTCCCGGTGGGCTCGGCAGTAATGACCGATGTAGTGTTGTGGATGTCAGCGATAGCCGTTGTCTATACCTCGCTTGTGGCGCTGGTGCAGGAAGACATGAAAAAGCTGATAGCTTATTCCTCAGTCGCGCATATGGGCTTTGTGACCATGGGTATTTTTGCGGCGAACCAGCAGGGCATTGACGGCGCGATCTTCCAGATGCTCAGCCACGGGTTCATCTCGGCTGCGCTCTTCCTGTGTGTTGGCGTGATCTATGACCGGATGCATACTCGCGACATCGAGGCTTACGGTGGTTTGGTCATTCGCATGCCAGCCTATGCGCTGGTTTTCATGTTGTTCACGATGGCCAATGTAGGTCTGCCTGGCACCAGTGGATTCATCGGAGAATTCCTTACACTGATGGGCACCTTCCAGGTCAACACATGGGTGACAGCTGTTGCGGCCTCTGGCGTAATCTTCTCGGCAGCTTATGCGCTATGGCTGTATCGTCGGGTGGTCTTTGGCGATCTGATCAAAGAAAGCCTCAAGGCGATGACGGACATGAGCTCGCGCGAGCGGCTGATCTTTGCGCCGCTGATCGTGATGACCATCTTGCTGGGCGTCTACCCGTCGCTGGTGACCGATGTAATCGGCAACTCGACCGCCGCGCTGATTTCGAACTATGACATGGCTCTGGCCGCGGCTGAGGCCGCGACCCAGTCAGCCACATCGCATTAAGGGGGCTTTGGAGACATGATCCAGGCTGATCTGACGATAATCCTGCCAGAGATTGTTCTGGCCGTATATGCGATGGCGGCGCTGTTGGCGGCTGTCTACACGACGAAAGACGGGCTGGCACCTTTGCTGGTCTGGACAACGGCTGGGTTGATGGCGCTGCTGGCGATTTGGATCGCGACCAACGGCGATGGTACCAATGTCGCGTTCAATGGCATGTTTGTCGATGACGGGTTCGCAAGGTTCTCGAAGGTGGCGATCCTGCTATCAGCGGCTGCCATTCTGGTGATGAGCCAGGAATACATGGCGCGTCGCGATCTGCTGCGGTTCGAATTCCCTCTATTGGTTGCGCTGGCCGCTGTAGGTATGATGATGATGGTCAGTGCTGGCGATCTGATGTCGCTGTACATGGGGCTAGAGCTGCAGTCACTGTCGCTGTACGTCGTGGCCGCGCTGCGCCGGGATAGTGCCAAATCGACCGAGGCCGGTTTGAAGTACTTCGTGCTTGGTGCGCTCAGCTCGGGCCTGCTGCTGTACGGCGCCTCGCTGGTTTATGGGTTCACAGGCACCACGCTGTTCTCGGGTATCATTCAAACGGTTCAGGATGGTGAGATTTCGGTTGGCCTGCTGTTTGGTCTGGTGTTCCTGATCTCGGGTCTAGCGTTCAAAGTGTCCGCTGTGCCGTTCCATATGTGGACACCGGATGTGTACGAAGGCTCGCCCACGCCTATCACCGCTTTCTTTGCCACAGCGCCGAAAGTGGCGGCCATGGCCCTGTTCGCACGCGTAATGCACGACGCTTTTGGTGGTGTGATCAAGGATTGGCAGCAGGTGATCGTCTTGCTCTCGGTCCTGTCGATGCTGTTGGGTGCGGTCGCGGCGATTGGCCAGCGTGACATCAAGCGGCTGATGGCGTTTTCGTCGATTGCCCATATGGGCTATGCGCTGATCGGGCTGGCTGCGGGAACCGAGTTGGGCATCAAGGCTATGCTGATGTATCTGGCCATCTATGTGACGATGAATATCGGCACTTTCGCTTTCATCCTGATGATGGAGAGAGACGGCAAACCGGTCACGGACATCGACGCCCTACGCCAATATTCCAAACGCGAACCGGGCAAGGCGCTGGCGGTGCTGATCCTGATGTTCAGCCTGGCGGGTGTCCCACCAATGCTGGGCTTTTTCGCCAAATTCGGTGTCTGGCAGGCTGGCGTAAGCGCGGGCCTGACCGGTCTGGTGATCGCCTCAGCCATCGCCTCGGTCATCGGCGCGTTTTATTATCTGCGGATCGTGTTCTACATGTATTTCGGAGCTGAAAACGACGACCCGATCGAAACGCATTCTTCGCCGGTTCTGTGGGTTGCTCTAATGGGCTCGGCTGCGTTGATGCTGGTGGGTGTGTTCTATCAGTTCGGTATTGAAGGCGCGGCGGCAGCTGCGGCGGCCACTCTTGTCAATTGATCAGCGTAACACAGCAAACTTGGGGGCTCGGTCAGCAGACCGGGCCTTTTTGACATGACAGACTGGCCACAGGGATACGGCCTGCACGTGCTGCAAGAGGTCGACAGCACATTGAACGAGGCCACCCGCATGGCCCCGACCACGACCGGTCCGGTGTGGATCATGGCGCATCACCAAACGGCGGCGCGTGGGCGACGGGGTCGGGCATGGGCAAATCCCAAGGGAAATCTTGCCGCGACCCTTTTGATGCGGCCACAGGGAAATCCGGAACAGGCCGCACTACGCAGCTTTGTGGCTGCGCTGGCGCTGTTTGACGCCTGCGTTGCGGTGACCGGTCGGGCGACAGGCTTGTCCCTCAAATGGCCCAACGACGTACTGCTTAATGGCGGCAAACTGGCGGGTATCCTGTTGGAAAGCACAGGGCAGGGGCGCGGCGTTTCGCACCTGTCCATCGGCATCGGCGTGAACCTGTCAGAGGCACCCGGAGCAGATCAGGTAGAACCCGGCGCCGTCCGACCGGTTTCCCTATTATCGGAAGCCGGAGCCAACGTAACGCCCGAGGATTTTCTGACCGAACTGGCTGTCGCCTATGCCAGATACGAGAACCAATTCGTGACTTACGGGTTCGAACCGATCCGGACCGCGTGGTTGGCCCGGGCTGCCAAGTTGGGTGAGGTCATCACCGCCCGTACCGCAGCGTCGGAAACGGTTGGAACCTTTGAAACGGTGGACGCAGCGGGCAATCTTGTCCTAAACACCGCCAAAGGCCGCGTCAGCATTCCGGCGGCGGATGTGTTTTTCTGAAGGAGGCCCAGATGCTTCTGGCTATTGATTGCGGCAACACGAACACTGTGTTCTCGATCTGGGACGGTGAAAGGTTTCTGTGCACCCTGCGCACATCGACCCACCATGCGCGCACGGCGGATGCCTATTTCACGTGGTATTCGACGCTGGTGAAACATTATGGGATCGAGGCTGAAATCACTGATGTGATCATCGCCTCGACCGTGCCGCGCGTTGTGTTCAACCTGCGGGTCTTTGCGGATCGGTTCTTTGGGTGTCGGCCGCTTGTCGTGGGCAAACCCGATTGCCTGTTGCCGATGAATCCGCGTGTTGACGAGGGTACAGTGCCCGGCCCGGATCGTCTGGCCAACGCGGTGGCTGCGTTTGACCGGCATGGCGGCAACGTGGTTGTTGTGGATTTTGGCACGGCGACGAACTTTGATGTGGTTGCGGCGGATGGGGCCTATGTCGGCGGGATCATTGCGCCGGGCGTGAACCTCAGCCTCGAGGCGTTGCACCAGGGTGCGGCTGCCCTGCCGCATATCGATATCACCCGCCCTGAAAATGTGATTGGCACGAATACGGTTGGCTGTATCCAATCCGGCGTGTATTGGGGCTATTCCGGATTGATCGAGGGGCTGATTTCCCGGATCAAGGCGGAATACGGAATGCCGATGAAAGTCGTTGGAACCGGTGGGCTCGCGCCGCTGTTCGATCAGGCGGACGTGGGGTTTGACGCAATCGAAGATGATCTGACGATGCACGGGCTTACCGTGATACATCGCTATAACAAGGACAATGGCTCGACATGAGCAGCGAAAGATTGATCTACCTACCGCTGGGCGGTGCCGGCGAAATTGGCATGAACGCCTATGTCTACGGCTATGGCAAACCCGGTCAGGAACGGCTGATCCTTGTGGATCTGGGCGTGACATTTCCGGACATGGACACCACCCCGGGCGTTGACCTGATCCATGCCGACATTTCTTGGCTGCGCGAACGTGCCGACCGGCTGGAAGCCGTGTTCGTTACCCACGCACACGAGGACCACGTGGGCGCTGTGGCGCATTGCTATGAGGCGCTGGGTGCGCCTGTTTACGCACGGGCCTTCACCGCCAACATCGCGCGCCGCAAGATGGAAGAGCACGGACACCCCGAGGATGCCGTACATACTGCATCGGCCTGGCCCGAACAGATTTCCGTTGGTCCGTTTAAGGTGGGTTTCCTGCCGGTCTCGCATTCGATCCCCGAAAGCGCTGCCCTGGTGATCGACACGCCAGAGGGGCGGATCGTACATACCGGCGACTTCAAGCTGGATGAAAATCCGATCGTGGGTGAACCTTTTGACCCCAATCTCTGGGCTGAGGTTGCCAAGTCTGGCGTCAAAGCGCTGGTGTGTGACAGTACGAACGTGTTTTCCCCCCATGCGGGTCGTTCGGAATCCGAGGTCGGCCCCGAGATCACCAGGCTGGTTGAGGAAGCCAGCGGCATGGTTGTTGCCACCACATTTGCGTCGAATGTCGCACGTGTGAAAACGCTGGCCGAGGCGGGTGAACGGGCGGGGCGCTCGGTCGTTCTGCTGGGTCGCGCGATGCGCCGGATGATCGAAGCCGCGACCGAAACGGGCATTCTGACCAGCTTTCCACGCGTCGTCAGCGCCGAAGAGGCTGTGGACATGCCGCGCCAGAACCTGATGCTGATCGTCACCGGCAGCCAGGGAGAACGCCGCGCGGCCAGCGCACAACTTGCGCGGGGCAAATACCGCGGGTTGGAACTGAAAGAGGGCGATCTGTTTCTCTTCTCGTCCAAAACCATCCCAGGCAACGAGCGTGGCGTGATTTTCATCATGAACCAGCTCAGTGAAAAGGGCGTGGATGTGGTCGATGACAGTGCGGGCCTGTACCATGTGTCTGGTCACGCCAACCGTCCGGATCTTGAGAAAGTACACGGGCTGGTCGATCCGCAGATGATTATTCCGATGCACGGTGAACATCGTCACCTGCGCGAGCATGCCAAACTGGCCGAAGCTGGTGGGCGTACCGGTATTCTGGCCGTAAACGGAACCATGCTGGATCTGACAGGGAATGCGCCACGGGTTGTCGATTATGTCGAAACCGGACGGACCTATCTGGACGGCACGGTCAAAGTTGGCGCCCTGGATGGGGTTGTGCGTGACCGGATTCGCATGGCGCTGAACGGGCACGTCACTGTCACGGTCATTCTGGACGAAGAGGACGAACCACTGGGCGAGCCGTGGTGCGATACGATGGGTCTGTCCGAGATTGGATCGTCCCGGGCTGCATTGGTCGAAGTTCTGGAAGAAGACCTGAATCAGTTCTTAATGCGGGCCGATGCCAAGACCCTGCGCGATGATGACAAACTGGAAGAAGCAATACGCCGGATCGTTCGCCAAACAGCAAAGACCGAGATTGGGAAAAAGCCCGAAGTCACCACGGTAATCAGCCGCATGAAATAACGTGTCTGAGGGCCACCGGCCCTCAGTCTGCTTCTGGCATGGGATAACCGCGAAGTTTGAGGAAAAGGCTTTCCTCCTCACTGTTCAGAAAGAACGGAACAGTTTCAGGTGGCGTTGGGTCTGTCACCCGAGCGGCGATTTCGGCCAGCACGACTTCTGTAATGAACGGCAGGTCGAATTCGCGCGCCCGGTCCAGCGGCACCCATTGCAGATGTGACAGCTCGTCCGAGGCGTGGCTGAAATCATCCAGATCGCCCTGAATTGCGGCGGCGTCTACCAGGAAAAAGCGTGCATCGAACCGGCGGGGTCGCCCAGGCGGGGTGACGGCACGAAAAACGAACTGAAGTGCTTGTGCCGATGGGCGGTATCCCATCTGCGCAAATGTCGCCCAATCTTCGGTCCGCGGGCCCGCCCAATCACCTGGTTGGCCCAAAATCAGTCCGGTTTCTTCCCAAAGCTCTCGGATCGCCGCCGCCGCCAAGGCATTTTGCAGCCCGGCTTGTGACCGCTCCGCAAGGCGATCACAGCACACAGCGGGCAGATCTGTTGACAGTGCAACATCTGCATCAGACGCATCGACAGCGCCGCCTGGAAAGACAAATTTGTTCGGCATGAACGCGGCTTTTGCACCGCGTTGCCCCATCAGGATGGATGGATTGGTCAGACGATCCCGCAAAACGATGACTGTCGCCGCGTCGCGTATGGCTGTTTTGTCCACCGTCATCCGTTGCTCAACTTGCGGTTCAAGATCACGCGGACTGGCCAAAGCCGTGCATGCGACGAGCCCATTGATAGGCGACAACTGCCCCTTTCAATCGTGGCAGCAGGAATAGTGACAGGGCAGTACAGCCAATTGCCAAAACCAGGAACATCGTCAGGGGCTCAGGGCGCCAATGGACATAAGATAAGTGCAGCGCCGGTGCCAGCAGGTGACCCACCAGAAGAATAGTCAGATAGGCCGGCCCGTCATCGGCGCGATGGTGAAACAGCTCTTGCCCGCAATTCGAACATTCGTTGTTAACCTTGAGGTAGCTGTGCAGCAGTTTGCCCTCGCCGCAATTTGGGCAACGGCAACGGAACCCTTTGACCAGTGCTGGCTTTGTCGGGCGGTCTTCTACATCGTGGGTTTCGATCGTCTGATCTGTCATGTTGATACTCGCGCGTTCCAATGATGAGGATATAACGCTTGTTTGCAGCTTCGGGAAAGGGGGTGCGTCGCTTTGCATCGCTAAGACGTTTCTAAAAAAGTTTCACTTCCTGCGACGGAATGGGATGCCTGCCCCGTTTGAACCTATGTAAGCAGCGGCAATGGCGCCGCGAAAACAAGGGAAAAACGTTATGAAAAGCGCCAAATTCATTCCGGCAATCATTGTGTCAGCACTGGCAATCACTGGCACATCCGTTTTCGCCGCAGGGGGTAAAGATCGCGAACCTGTGACCTTTCAACAGCTCGATGCGAACGGTGACGGGCAGGTGACCAAGGAAGAAATGCAGGCTCATCGGAATCAGCGTTTCACCAATGCCGACACCGATGGCGACGGCCAGCTGAGCGTCGAAGAGATGCAGGCAGCAGGTCAAAAGAAGGCCAACGACCGTGTTACGAAGATGTTTGAACGCAACGATGCCAACAAGGACGGTTTTCTGAGCGAGGACGAGTTGCCCAAGCCGCGCCGTGCTGACAAGATGTTTGACCGGATCGACGCGAACGAGGACGGCGCTATCACGGAAGAAGAATTTGCCGATGCAAAAGACAGAATGGGAAAGCGCCACAAGAAACATGGGAAAGCGGACTCTGACGACAGCTGATGCGGGATGGAGGACCTGACCTCTGCTCCACAATACGTTCGCGGCGTGGATTACGCCGCGGACGAATTGGGCGACGATGTGTTGCTCAGGCAGTTTGCCGATGGCGATGCTGCGGCGGCGCGCGTTCTCACCGATCGGCTTGCGCCGCGCAGCTTATCAGTGGCCCTTCGGTTTCTGGGCAATCGCGCCGAGGCTGAAGATGTGACACAAGATGCGATGATGCGCCTGTGGCAGATGGCACCCGATTGGGTGCCCGGTCAGGCCAAAGTATCGACATGGCTCTATCGCGTGACGCTAAATCTGTGTGTTGATCTGCGCCGCAAAAAGACGCCGGACCTACTGGCGGATGTGCCAGAGCCAGCAGATGAAAAGGCCAGTGCGGCCGATCGTCTGCAGGACGCAGCCCGAAAGGATGCCCTGCAAATGGCACTATCACAACTGCCGGAGCGTCAACGACAAGCTGTTGTTTTGCGGCATATTGAGGAATTGCCCAACCCTGAAATCGCTGGGATCATGGGTATTTCGGTGGAAGCGGTGGAAAGCCTTACGGCACGAGGAAAACGGTCGTTAGCGGCGATTCTGGCCGGGCGACGTGATGAACTGGGGTACGACGATGACTGACGACAAAGACAATCTGGATCTGTTGTTCGCCCAAGCCCGGCAGGATCGGCAAGACTTGCCGGATGATCTGGCTGTGCGCATTCTCACCGACGCGGAATCTGTTCGGCTGGGTCGCCTGAAGCCAGATGAGCCAAAGACAAACTCTCTGTGGGCGCGCCTGCTGGCCGGGTTTGGCGGCTGGCAGGGAATGGGCGGTTTGGTTGCCGCCAGTATGGCGGGCGTCTGGATCGGCTTTTCAGCACCGGCGTTTTTGCCTGATCCCGCCAATTACATTTACGCGCAGGATGTTAGTTTCGTGGTCGCTGACCTAAGTCTGGATACGAGTTTTCTGGAGGACGCCGAATGAGCGATAGCCCCAAACCCAAAAACCGCTGGATGTCGGTTCTACTGGTCATCTCGCTGGCCCTGAACCTGCTGATCGTCGGCGTTGCCCTGGGGACCGCACTGCGAGTCAAAGGTGGGGATCATGCAAAATCTCCGCCAGGCTTTGGTTCGGCGCTGTATCGTGCGCTGCCAAAGGAAGAGCGTAAAGCCATGCGGGGCGAGCTGTTCGACCGACACAAAAAGGGGACACACAACCGATCCCAGGATTTTGCCCAACTCAGCACTGCTTTGCGGGCAAGCCCCTTTGACGCTGCGGCGGTTCAAGCCCTGCTAGACCAGCAAGCGCAGTCTATGGCGGACCTGCAGAATGCCCTGCAGCAAGAGTGGTTGGCTCGGGTAGAAGCCATGAGCGATGAAGAGCGTCTGGTCTATGCCGACCGGCTGGAAGAGGTCGTTAAACGCGGCCCGCGTGGCCACAAGAAAAAGGACTGAGGGTTTCAGGCAGCGCTCTGTCTGATCCTTACTTGATTGCGACCAGCCTTCTTGGCTGCATAAAGCGCAGTATCGGCGGATTTCAGCAACCGCTCCACCGGGTCACCAGGGGGCAGGGGCGGGATCGGTGCCGTCAGGCCGATGCTGATGGTGACTGGCACGGGGGCTGTGGTATCGGGCAGAGAAAATGGTGTCTTGCTGATACAGTCGCGCAAGGTTTTAGCCAGATCCATCGCCCCAGCCTGAGAGCTGTCAGGCAGACCTATCATAAACTCCTCTCCCCCGATGCGCGCGACAAAACCCGCCGCGCCAACCGTGCGCTTCATGCGCTTTGCGGCCTCGGTCAAAACCTGGTCGCCGCTGACATGCCCAAAACGGTCGTTGATGGTTTTGAAATGATCCAGGTCTGCCAACATGACAACGAAACCGTGACCGGTTTGCGATGGTTGTCGTGCCAACTTATCCATAGCTTGCATAGCATAGCGACGGTTGTGCAACCCAGTCAGGGGGTCGACCCACGACTCGGCCAGCCCGCGCTTTAATGAGGCGCGCATTTGGTCCATTCGGGCCTTTCGCGTGATCTGGTTATCCAGATGTAGTTGCACCTCTTCGACGTAGAACCCCCCCATACACACGGCGTCAGCGCCACGATCCAGCGCCTCGCTCGCCATTGTCGCATTTTCATCGGCCAAGACGGCGATCAATACGGTATGCCGAGTTGCCCCGCGTGACTTCAGGTCCGCCAACGTATTCAGGCCCGCGGCCGTCGTATCTATTTCGATTAGGATCGCGTCTGGCACTGGCCCTGACAGCAAAGCACGCATGTTCGAAGCTGCATGTGTGCTTAGGCTGTGATGCGATTTCTCGGACAACGCGGATTTCCACAATGTCCCGATCCGGGCGCTTTGGGTCAGTATGGCCACATGGGCCGATTTCGACGGCGTAATCAGCACGGTCGCGGGTTCTGCAAATCCGACTGGATGTGATCCGCCGCCCAGCTGAAGCTCTTGCGTATCTGCGCGCGCGCGCAGCAGACTGCGAATTCGCGCCAGAAGCAGGGTGTCCTTGAACGGGGCTGCCAACACGTCGTCCAACCCATCTGACAATGCCTGTAACCTTGCCGCCTTGTCGTTCTGCGGCGCGATTGCAACGACCGGTACATCG
The DNA here is from genome assembly GCF_059610905.1 of Ruegeria sp. CDSC002. Classification (NCBI taxonomy): domain Bacteria; kingdom Pseudomonadati; phylum Pseudomonadota; class Alphaproteobacteria; order Rhodobacterales; family Roseobacteraceae; genus Ruegeria; species Ruegeria sp. CDSC002. Next base: position 33,930 of record NZ_JBXWOM010000003.1, on the reverse strand, counting down.
GCCAGTTCCGGATTCGCCATCACCAGTCTTTTGACGTCCGCAGCTGAGCCATCGGGCAGCGTTTGTGCCACCAGCACCAGATCGGGGCGTGTGCGACTTAGCAGCCCGGCCAGCCCCTGCAGCTTTTCAGCCTGAACCACGTGATACCACGCCGCCGTCAGCTGAACTTTTAGCATAATGCGATTGGTCGAAGTCCCGTCGAGGACAAGGATGGTTCCCTGCACGGACATATCTGTCACCGTTGATTGCATGCGTTGCCAAAGTGTTTATGAGTCTGGTTAACAAACCCTTTCCAAATGCATATTCGAGGCCTCTTTATGCCGATCACCGCCCAATCCGCCGAAACGCTTGCCCTGAACGTCCTGGGCTGGCTGGTCAGGAATGACGAATTGCTGCCGATCTTTTTGGGCTCGACGGGTGCATCCACCGAGGACTTGCGGGTTCGCGCATCAGAGTCGGAGTTCCTGAGTTCGGTTCTTGAATTCTTGATGCTTGACGATTCGTGGGTGATCGCCTTTTGTGACGCCAATTCCGTGCCCTATGACCTGCCGGGTCAGGCGCGGGCTGTTTTGTCTGGTGGCGACGTTCACTGGACCTGATTCAATTCACTGACAGGAACATGTAATGCCCATCGATGCGATCTTGTTCGACAAGGACGGAACATTGTTTGACTTTGCGGACACATGGGGTGGTTTCGGGCGCAGCGTGTTGGAAAAGTTGTCAGATGGCGACCAAAAACGGGCTGCCGAACTGGGCCGGGCCATCGGGTTTGATCCGGTTTCGGAAGAATATGCCGACGACAGCATCGTGATTGCGGGGACCGTCGAGGAGATCGCCGAAGCCCTTGCACCCTACTTCCCGGATATGCCCAGCGATGAGCTGATTGACATTCTGAACACGGAATCGGCGACGGCGACACAGGCCCCGGCTGTTCCGCTGGTTCCCTTCCTCGATGCTTTGCGGCAGGCGGGCCTAAAGCTGGGCGTGGCCACGAACGACGGGGAAATGCCAGCGCTGCAACATCTCGCCTCAGTCGGGATTCGCGACCACTTTGATTTTGTTGCTGGCTACGACAGCGGCCATGGGTTCAAACCCGGGCCCGGGCAATTGATTGCCTTTGCAACCCATGTTGGTGTCGACCCGTCGCGGGTGGCGATGGTGGGGGACAGCCTGCATGATCTTCAGGCCGGGCGAGCGGCGGGGATGATCACAATCGGTGTGCTGACGGGGTTGGCGCCGGCCAAGGCGCTTGCTCCGATGGCAGATGTCGTGCTGCCGGACATCGGTCACATTCCCGCCTGGCTGGCAGAAAACTGATCCAGCTTCGGCTGAATTCGACTGTCCAAGTAATAAAACCGACAAACCTTGTCGCAGACAGAGCGGCCACTGGGCCGACTTCAGGGCTTGCTTGAAGAAAGCAAGTTCCGGAGGGATCCAATGGCTGACACACAGACTCGCAAACGGCGCGGAGGGGGACGGGCAGGTGCGGCAGCGCGCAGGGGCAGCGCGGTGATCGACCAAATGCCGTGGAACCCGCCGATCAATACCGACAAACCCACCGAACCGCTGGACCAAGCTGGAATCGAAGCGATCCACGAGGGGGCCATGCGCATCCTCGAAGAGATCGGGATCGAGTTCTACAACGAAGAAGCCCTTGGCATCCTGAAAGAGGCAGGCTGTACGATCAATGGCGACAACGTTCGCATGGGTCGTGACTTTGTGATGGAAATGGTGGCCAAAGCGCCATCAAAGTTCACGATCACGCCGCGAAATCCTGACAAGACGATTGAAGTTGGTGGCAAAACCCTGTTGTTCGGGAACGTGTCTTCTCCTCCGAACTACTGGGATCTTGAGATTGGTACCAAGGTGGCCGGAAATCGCGAGATGTGCCGGAATTTGCTGAAGCTGACGCAGTACTTCAACTGCATTCACTTTGCGGGGGGCTATCCGGTCGAGCCGGTCGATATCCACGCCAGCGTCCGACATCTGGACGTGCTCTATGACAAGCTGACGCTGACCGACAAGGCGATGCATGCCTATTCGCTGGGTAAGGAACGCGTTGAGGACGTGATGGAGATGGTGCGGATCGCTGGAGGTCACAGCCATGAAGAGTTCGAAGCGACCCCGCGGATGTATACCAACATCAACTCGACCTCACCGTTGAAACACGACCATCCGATGATTGACGGCTGCCTGCGTCTTGCGCGGCGCGGGCAAGCAATTGTCGTGACACCGTTCACATTGGCCGGTGCGATGGCGCCCGTTACGATGGCCGGTGCGGTTGCGCAATCCTTGGCCGAGGCGTTGTGCGCAATTGCGCTGTTCCAATATGTCCGGCCGGGAATTCCCTGTGTTATCGGGACGTTCACCTCCAACGTTGACATGAAATCCGGCGCACCTGCATTTGGAACGCCCGAATATATGCGCTCAACCCAGATGACCGGCCAAATGGCAAGATACTATGGTTTGCCGATGCGGTCTTCGGGCGTGTGTGCGGCGAACGTACCCGATGGGCAAGCTGTTTGGGAGACGTCGAACTCACTTTGGGCTGCTGTGCAGTCGGGTACCAACATGGTGTATCACGCGGCCGGATGGCTTGAGGGCGGGCTGATTGCGAGCCCCGAAAAATTCATTATGGATTGTGAAATTCTGCAGCAAATCCAGCGATACATGCAGCCCGAGATCACAGCAACAGGCCCAGATGAAATCGCGCTGGATGCTATCAAGTCTGTTGGGAACGATGGCCATTTCTTTGGTATTCAGCACACCCAGGACCGTTACACGACCGCGTTTTATCAGCCGTTCCTGAGCGATTGGAAAAACTATGAAGGTTGGGACGTGGCTGGCGGCATCTGGACCGCTGAGCGCGCCCACCACATGTTCAAGGAAATCGTAACCAGCTTTGAGCCCCCGCCGATAGATGACGGGATTCGCGAGGAGTTGGAGGACTTTGTTGCCCGCCGAAAGGCCGAGGGTGGCGCGCCGACGGATTTCTAATGTAACAACAGTGACTTCCAGATTGAGACTCTGTCGGATTGCCATCACCGCAACGTGTTTTTTGGCTATTTGTTAAGGATTATCTGTCCAGATTGGGGCGTAACCAATTTGGGGCATCTCATGCATGGTCTGATCAATCGGGCAATACAATCATTTGTTTGCGCGACTTATGGACAACCCTGCTGGCTGCGGGTGACCGAGGCTGCGGGCCTGGGTTTTGCCGAGTTTGAGGCAATGCTGCTTTATGACGACGCCATGACCGCGCAGGTTTTGGACGTGTTATGTGCTGACCTGAATCGTCCACGGGCCGAGATACTGGAGGATCTTGGAACCTATCTGGTGTCACACCACAATATGGAAGATTTGCGCCGACTGCTTCGGTTCGGCGGTGTGACATATGTCGAATTCCTGCACTCGCTGGATGACTTATCGGATCGTGCCCGCCTTGCAGTATCCGATCTGCGTCTGCCAATGCTGGAGTTGTGTGAGGTGTCACCGGCAGAATATCACTTGTACTGCTACCCCGGTCTGCCAGGCTATTCCAGCGTGATGGTCGGCGTATTACGGGCAATTGCAGACGATTATGGAGCATTGGCCATGCTGTCGCATGAAGGGCAGCAGGCCGACGCTGAGGTCATCACGATCGTTCTGATCGAAAGCGCGTTCGCCGAAGGGCGTCATTTCGATCTGGGGGCACGCAAAACATGATGCAAACCTCTGAACTCTCAGCTCTTTTGGACACGTTGTGCCCCATGTTCGTGATGGTGGACGACAAAGGCATGATCGTAAACGCAGGACCAACGCTGCAAAAGCTTCGTCCGGACCATCCGATGCAGGGGCGCGATTTACTGGACGTTTTTGAACTTGTGCGACCGCGAACAATAACAACGATTTCCACGCTGTTATCTCTGACCGGTAACAAGGTGCATTTGAAATTTCACGACGAGCCTCGGACCGCGCTGACGGGGCTGATCGCGCCTTTGCCAAAAGGGAACGGGGCAATCATTAACCTGTCCTTTGGGATTTCTATCCTGGACGCAGTTCGTGACTATGCCCTGACCAGCGCGGATTTCTCTGGCACAGATCTGGCGATCGAACTGCTGTACCTGGTTGAGGCGAAAACGGCCGCGATGGAGGCATCGCGCTCACTGAACCTGCGACTGCAGGGAGCTATGCTGGCCGCTGAAGAACAGGCTGTGACAGACATGTTGACGGGGTTGAAAAACCGCCGTGCGATGGATGTGGTTCTCGGCCACTTGATCTCGGCCAATTGCGCTTTTGCGCTTATGCATCTGGACTTGGATTTCTTCAAAAGTGTCAACGACCGCCTTGGCCATGCGGCGGGGGACTTTGTGTTGCAACAGGCCGCATGCATTATGGAGGAAGAAACACGAACTGAGGACACGGTCGCCCGGATCGGTGGTGATGAGTTTGTTATCATTTTTAAAGGTCTGGTCGACGAAAGTGTCCTGTCTGACATAGCGGGGCGCCTGATCAGCAGGCTATGCCAACCCATGATGTTTCAGGGTGCCCAGTGTAAGATTTCAGCTAGCATCGGAACGGCCTTGTCCACGCAATTTGGCACGCCGGATGCGGCAGAGCTGCTGAATGCAGCGGATCAGGCGCTGTACGATGCAAAGCGGCAGGGGCGTTCGCGGCATTGTCTGTACTCGGCACTTGCGACCACTGGGCTGAAGCCGGCCAGTTCTCAATGACTTATGAATCCGCGCGGGGCGGGTATTTAAGTTAATCCAGCGCAATAGCCCGTGTCAGAATTTCCGCAATATGGCGCTTGATCGGGGGAAGATCTCCGACAACCGGCATCACGTGGCCATTGAACCGCGCTCGCTCTAGTTCCTGTGGCACGTCCTCCAAAACATGCCCGCCGGTGCTGGCAAAGAAGGGCAAGCACAGAGATTGATCGCCAGTCCCGGTCGCGGCTTCTGTAATGGACGGGGCCTCTTCCACAAAACCGACGCGGATGGATTGGAAGGTCATGCACCGGGCCAGTTCTCTGGAAAACTCAATGGCGACAGCTGATGGATTGCGGCTACGGCCCGATCCATGTGCCGCCAGAACCAGATCCGTTTTGTCCGCGTCCCACCCCTTGCCCGATAACGCATCCAGCAATGCGCCCGCAGCCAAAGCGGGGAGTTCTGGGTCAACGCCCAACGGGTCCAGAATTTGGATGTTTCTATCACCCAGACGCTTGGGCAGCGCACGTGTCACGAACCACCCCTTGGCCATAAAAAGGGGATAGATGACGGTTTCGTCGGGCAGTTCATCCAAACGAGCCTCCAGCATTCCAGGCGCAGCAAGCGTAGCTGAATGAACGCTGACGCCATCGCAATACGCATCGACCTCTGCCGCATAGGAAGCTAGCGCCGCTTCGGCAGGGGCCGGGTCCGAGGGTTGGCCGTGGGCGACGATCAGGGCGTGCGGCATTTAGGAGTATCCTGTGGCTTTTCAGTTAGGTGTGTCCGGCTGGTGCAAAGTCAATCCGTGGGACGTCACGCTATCCCAATAATGTCAGCCAAAGCCAGACTGTCAGGATCGAGACGCCGGTTCCGACCAGAACGGACGAGGCCGCGACCCGTTTTGCCCGTCCGTACATATTGGCAAAGATGTAAGCATTAAAACCGGGAGCCATCGCTGCCGTCAGCACGCCCGAGCGGAACAGGTCTTGCGGCAGACCAACTGTTGAGCCGAATAACCAGACAAGACTGGGATGCAGCATTAGTGAAATCGCGCAGACAAAGGCGATGGCGCGCAGGTCACCTTCGGGCTTGTACTTCACAAGTACTCCGCCAAGCGCGAACAGCGCCCCGGGCAGGGCGGCGCGAGTCACAAGGCCCAGCGCTTCGTCCACGACCGCAGGTATGCCAATACCCGACAGGTTCACGGCAAAACCCAGCGCGATGCCAAGGATCAGTGCGTTGCGGAACATGGCCGACAAGATGGATTTGACCATGCGGGGGCCACCTTGGCCGCGATTTCGAATAACCTCCATCACCGTGATGCCAACGCCGTAGCAAAAGGGTGAATGGAAGGCGATGATCGCATAGTTGCCGGTCAGGTTTTCGGGGCCATAGGCGCGTTCGGTAATAGGCAGTCCCAAAAGGACAGAGTTCGAGAACAGACAGCAAAACCCGATGGCAACGCAATCTTCCCAATCCCGGCCAAAGATCAACCGTGCACCGAACAGACCAGCAGTGAAACACAGGCCAGCTGCTGAGTAGAAGCTGACCAGAAGCCGGGGATCAAAACTAGCGCTTAGATCCAGATGCGAGATTGCAAGGAACAGAAGGCATGGGATTGCAAAGCCCTGGGTGAACTTCATCAATCCATCGATGTGAATTTCCTTGAAATACCCCAACCGGGTCGAGGCATAACCTGCCCCGATCACAAGGAAAACCGGTAGAATGACGTCGATCAGACTTTGAAGCATGGCACCGCTTTGCAGGCTGGGCCGACGCAAAATTGCTGCGTCCCAGGTCGGTTGCGTGGGGTCTTATAGCGCCTGATGGATCACCATTCCGTCATAGGCTGGGGTGATGTTGTCGGCAGTTTCTGCATCAACCGTGGCATAGTCCAGATCGATATGCATGTTGGTCAGAACCGCGCGCTTGGGGTTCAGTTGTTCGATCCAGCCCAGGGTCCTTTCCAGATGCGCATGGGTCGGGTGAGGTTTCCGACGTAGCGCGTCGATGACCAGGCAATCCAACCCTTCCATCATCGGCCAGGCCTCTTCGTAGATTTCCGCCACATCCGGCAGGTACGCCAGGTTGCCCATCCGGAAACCAAGCGAGTCGATCGAGCCGTGGTTGACTTTGAATGGCTGGAACGGGATCGGGCCGCCGGGGCCGTCCACCTCGAACGGGCCGTCGATGGACTTCAGGTCAAGGATCGGCGGGTAGGGTGAACCTTCGGGCTGGACAAAGGCGTAACCGAACCGTCCCAACAAGGCGTTCTGCGTGTCGCCATCGGCCCACACGGGCACGCGCTCGCGCATATTGAACACAATCATACGCAGGTCATCGATGCCGTGGACGTGATCGGCGTGCGAATGGGTGTAGATAACTCCATCCAGACGTCCGGTCCCGCTGTCGAGCAATTGGCTGCGCATGTCGGGGGAGGTGTCGATCAGCACCGAGGTTGTACCGTCCGGGCCGTCCCGTTCCACCAGCAATGAACAGCGGCGACGGATGTTTTTGGGGTTCTTGGGGTCGCAATCGCCCCAGTGCCCGCCCAGCCGGGGGACGCCGCCGGATGATCCGCAGCCAAGGATGGTGCATCGCAATTCGGTCATGCAGCCGCCTTGTAGGTCGCTGCTTTGGTGAACAACCGGTCAAAATTTGCCTGCGTATGGGCAGCAAAATCGGCGTAGTCCATCCCAAACACCTCGGCCCCTTTGCGCGCTGTGTGGGCGGTATAGGCGGGCTCGTTCCGTTTGCCGCGATACGGGGGGGGGGCCAGGTATGGCGCGTCGGTTTCAACAAGGATGCGGTCGACCGGGGCGCTGGCAAAGATATCGCGAAGCTCTTGGCTTTTGGGAAAGGCCGCGATGCCGGACATCGACAAGTAGAACCCCAGTTCAAGGGCGGCTTTGGCCAGTTCGGCAGAAGATGAAAAGCAGTGCATCACGCAGGAATAGGGCGCGTTGCGGTGTTCCTGGGCCAGAATGCGGGCCATGTCGTCATCGGCGGCACGGGCGTGAATGATCAAAGGCAGGCCAGTGCGTTGGGCAGCCTCAATATGCACCCGCAAGGATTGCTTCTGCACCGCTGCGCTGTCGGCGGTATAGTGATAATCCAGCCCGGTTTCGCCGATACCTACAAATTTGGGGTGCCGGGACAAGGCGACGAGTTCATCGACCGATGCCATCGGCTCATCAGCGGCACTCATCGGGTGCGTTCCAGCCGCGTAGAAGACCGGCGCGTGGGTTTCGGCGATGGCGCGGACGGTTGGTTCGTTCCGCAAGCGGGTGCAAATTGTTACCATGCGGGTCACGCCAGCCTCGGTAGCATTGGCCACGATCTGATCCAGCTGACCTTCGAAATCGGGGAAGTCCAGATGGCAATGGCTGTCGGTGATTTCGGGCGTATTGCTCATCTGCTCTGACCGGCGGTTTCCTGTATCTTGAACACCGTATCTAGGACCAGAGCGGCAGGGTCAAGGTTCACCGCCTGCCCATGACGCGCACGTGCGGTGATCACTGCAGCGACCTCTGCCCATTTGCGGGCCTGCTGCGGTGAGGCAGACAGGCGGGCAAGGGTTTCTGCCTCGTTCGGAGCGGCCTCGGGCATCGGGGCCGCGCCGGTTGCACCGGTCAGCGCAAGCCGGGACAGGGCGACGTCGATCAACGTCAGTAACAGTTCAAACCGCTCGGCCGCGCCACGTTGGGCAGCAGTCTCGGCCAAGGCAAGCGCGCGCTGACGGTCCATTCGGGGCAGGGTGCCCAGAATGGCGATCAGCTCGGCGTAAATCTCAAGCCCGCCCAGGTTTATCAGGCGCACCGCATCACCCACGGACCCGGCAGCCAGTGCAGCCAAATGATCCGCCTGTCCCGGCATTTCTGTGCCGGTCTGCATCAGCGCGGCTTCCATATTCTCAGATCCCAGCGGAGACAGGCGCAGTGTCCGGCACCGCGACCGGATTGTCGGCAACAGACGCGACGGCTGGTGCGAGATCAGCAGCAGGGTGGTGCGGGCCGGGGGCTCCTCGAGCATTTTCAACAGCGCGTTGGCGGCGCTGACATTCATCTCATCCGCGGCATCCACAATCACAACGCGGCGACCACCGTCAGTCGAGGAAAGGCCGAAGAACTTGCCAAGCTTGCGGATATCATCAACCACAATCTCATTACGCAACCGCCCCTGATCGTTCAGAGATCGGGTAATTGCGGCCAAGCCGGGCTCGGCCCCAGCCTGAATACGGTGCGCGACGGGGTGTTCAGGATCGATCTCAAGGCTATCGGGCGGTGGCGGTGCACCAAATAGCCCGTCATCCTCAGTCGGAGGTGTTGCCAGTAGAAATCGCGCGATCCGCCAGGCCAGCGTCGCCTTGCCGACCCCACGTGGACCAGTAATCAACCAGCCGTGGTGCAGACGCTCAGAGGTATAGGCACTTAGAAAAGCCTGTTCCGCCGCGTCCTGACCAAACAGGCGCAGTGTCTCGCGCGGGTGTGGGGCACCGGGTGCCTGATCCGGGGTTGGGGTGTCGTCGCTCATCTATCGTCTATCGCAAAGCTTGCAGAACGATATCTGTCACATCCTGTGCAACACTGTCCATGTCCCGGTTACCATCAACCACGCGGAAACGGTCGGAATACTCATCCGCAAGGGCCAGAAACCCTGCACGCATCTGTTGTTGCAGATCCAGCCCGAAATCTTCGAACCGTTCTTCTGTTCCCTGACGCCCCTTGGCGCGGGACAGCCCGGTTTCGGGGTCCATGTCGATCAAAACGGTCATGTCGGGTTCGCGCCCGATCATCAGGTCGTGCAATTGATCGACCAATCCCCGCAGATCGCCGCGCGACAGGCCCTGATACATGCGGGTGCTGTCGGCGAAGCGGTCGCAGATCACGACTTTGCCCTCGGCCAGCGCTGGCCTGATCGTGCGTTCCAAATGATCCCGGCGGGCGGCCGTAAACAGTAGGATTTCCGTCTCTGCGGACCAGCGATCCGTGTCACCTTCCAGAACAAGGCTTCGGATCTCTTCAGCGCCTGCAGATCCTCCGGGCTCGCGGGTCAGAACGACATCGTAACCGAGGCCACGCAAATGTTCGGCAAGCATTCGTGCTTGTGATGACTTTCCAGACCCGTCAATACCTTCGAAGGTCAGAAACAACCCTGCCTTCGTCACATCGCCTCCAGCGGATTGCCGATCACGTCTTCCAGAACAATACCGCCAACGGTTTTCATGCGCACGACAAAGCCGCCTACAGGCACGTCTTTGGCCGCGAAAAGTGGGCGACGGATTTCGGGCAATCCTTCGGGTGTGATCACCAGCTCAGCCAGTTTCTGCCCCTTTTCCACAGGCGCGTTGATCGGACCTTCATAGACGACCTCAGCTTTGACATCCTTGTCATTGAGAACTGGGAACAACAAGGTCAGATCCCCTTCGGGCACCAGCCCAACAGTCTTTTCTGCGCCCATCCAAATCTGGGCTTCGGCTATCGGCGTTTCGGCGTCGGCAATTGTCCTCTCGACAAAATTGCGAAACGACCAGTTAACCACGGCCTCAGCCTCCTCTGCGCGACGGGCGGTGCTATCGAGGCCGGTCAGGACAAAGACAACCCGACGGTCGCCTTGCTTGGCCGAGCCGACAAGGCCGTAACCCGCCTCTTGCGTGTGCCCGGTTTTCAGGCCGTCGGCCCCGATCCCCAGTTTCAGCAGCGGATTGCGGTTACGTTTGTTAGACGGCGCACGGCCATCAAACTCAAACTCTTCTTCAGCGAACAGTGGGTAGTATTCGGGGAAGTCGCTGATCAGCCGGTTGGCTAATACGGCAAGGTCATGGACCGACATCATGTGGCCCGCCGCCGGCCATCCGTTCGAGTTGGCGAAGTTCGAGTTGTCCATGCCCATCTGTTTGGCGCGCTGTGTCATGTAGCGGGCAAACCCGGCCTCGGTCCCATCGGGGCTTAGCGCCTCGGCAATCACCACACATGCGTCGTTACCAGACAAAACGATGATGCCACGCAGCAGATCTTCGACGCTGACACGATCCTGCGTGTTCAGGAACATGGTCGACCCACCATAGCTCATGGCGTGTTCCGACACGGGCAAGGTTTCCCCCAGGGTCAGGCGGCCATCGCGCAGCGCCTCAAACGCGACGTAGAGCGTCATCAGTTTGGACATCGACGCAGGCGGCAGGGGCTGGTCTGCTTCTTTCGACAGCAGAACCGTTCCGGTCGTCTGATCGATCACATAGGCCGCGCGGGCGGTTGTGTCGAAAGCGTGGGCGGGCAGGGCAAACAGCGCCAGCCCGAGGGTCAAAACAGATGATCGCAGTGAGGACAGCATGGGGGCCTCCTAGGTTTCAATTTTTGACGGTGAACGCGTCGTTAAAGCCCAGGTCTTTGACATCGCGCTGCATGGCATTGCGTTCCGAGCGCGACGTGGCTGGGCCGACCAGGACCCTCCAGACCGTTTTGCCGTCCGAGGTTAGTTCTCGCACCTCGGCAGGCATTCCGTTGCGGCGGATCTTGTTGGCAGCACTATTGGCGTTGGTTTCAACCCCGAAAGTGCCAACCTGGACGAACGGTTTTGACAAGGACGATACCGAAGCCGCCGTGGCTGCCGATGCGCCCGCTGTTGCGGCAGAGGGGGGGCTGGCCGGTGTGGGTTCTGCCGCGTCAATCGCCGCAGCCGCGCCCGCGATCGGGTCCAGCGGCGTTTCGGTGATTTCATCGGGACTTTTCTTTTGCCACCATTTACGTTTGGCCGGTTGTTCAGTCGGGGGGGTAACCTCTGGGTCCACCAGTGAAGCCGATGATGCTGCTTCTGCCGTCGTTTCAACCACCTCAGTCGCTGTGTCAGTCGCCGTATCGGTCGCAGCATCAGCGGCCACGGCCGCCGTGGCAGGTTTTTTGCGCTGCCACCATTTGGGCTTGGTCGGTTCTTCCGTCTCTGCGACAGTTTCGACCGCCTCGGTGGCTGCTTCCGCCGCTGTGTCGGTGGCCGTGTCGGTCGCGGCATCTGCGGCTACAGCAGCCGCAGTCGCGGCACCGGCCGCCGCAGCAGGTTTTTTGCGTTGCCACCACTTGAGCTTGGCTGGCTGTTCAGCTTCTGCGGCCTCACTTTCGGCGATGTCGGTCTTGGGCTCATCCGCTGCTGCGGTTTGCGTTTCTTCGACAGGGATCTCTTCGGCTGCGGGCTTTTCTTCAACCGGCTCAGGTTTCGGCTCGGGCGCTTTGCGACGCAGGGCGACGACATCAACCTGTGTAGGCGCGCCAGCCAGAATGCCCAGTTTTTCGGCCGCAGCAGAGGAAAGCTGCAGTTCAGGACCCGGCAGGTTTCTTTCGCGACGGAACAACGCGGCGGTGATTGTTCTATTGTTCTTGGGGTTTTTGACGCGCACACGTTCAGGCTGTGTCACATCCGGGTGGGCAACCCATATGCCGCCCAATGACGGGCGGCCATCCCATAGTCCGGGCTCAGACAGCTGAAACACCTCGGGCGCTTCGACATCATCTTTCGGGCTTCCGCTTGGAGTGGGGAAAAGGTCGGTCCGACCGTCTGGTGCGGATTCGGCGCTCTGGGTATCTGCCGAGACATTTTCGGGGGAAAGCACCTCATCGCAACCAACCAAAACCACGGACACAACGGCCAAAGTCGCTAACGCTCGCGGATGTGCGCGTGTCTCTGTCGCTCGCTTCATCTTGTCATCCCTTGCCTGATTGGGCCTCGTTTCCCGAGACCCGCCGCCGATTGCTGGTTCTGTGATGCCAGCCTGCTTCGGTCTTTCCTGCAGATCATAACGCGGCCAAAGTGTCATGGAAAGACCGCAGCGGGCGCTTCGGCAAGAATTCCCTATTTGGTCTTGCCACCGGTTCGCGATGGCCTTAGACCCGGCCCCACGCGGGGAGGTGGCAGAGTGGTCGAATGCGGCGGTCTTGAAAACCGTTGAACGTGAGAGCGTTCCCAGGGTTCGAATCCCTGTCTCCCCGCCACTCATATCTGTCTCACTTGAGTTGTAATTTCTGACCCGGAATTGTGCCGCAATTCCCGCGCGTTGGCGCGTGCGCTTTCAATCAGAGACGGAGCAGACCGTACACTCGGAGCACGATTCAAGCCTCAGTCTCAGTGCCACATTTTGGCGGGGTCGCTTTGGGCCAGATTTCCCTGATACCCGGCAGTTTACAGGGAATTTTCGTTAGATGGGTCGAGAACCCAGAGCTTCACATGCCAGAACTGTCTGTTTTTCAGAGGCTTATGATGCAAATTCCCTAAGAGGTGGAACAGGGAGTTTTCTCGTGGGAACAGGGAATTGTGCCGACGGATCAGGGAGGGCGAACCCTCTAGCAGGGACGAAGGACTTGGAGATGTCAGAAGCCGAACAGGCGTTCTTGTTCGGACCAGTCTAGTGGGTGGGTCACGCTGATCAGACGCTTGAGTGTGAGTTCGGGCGGCTGCGTGCCGTCGAGAATCGCGGCCTGAATCTTCGGTAAGAGAAAGGCGAGCTGGGCGCGGGTACGGATAAATGCGCCGGGGACGCTTTCGCGCCGCGCAATTTCCATCAGTTGAACTCCGGCTTTCAGATCACGGGCCCAGCTATGGGCGCGGATTAGCATGGAACGGAGGTGGGGATCGGGTTGGGGTGCCATGTCTCCGACGATGACCTTGGCCTCGACGCCGCGACGGCGCAGATCGAGGGATGCGGTGATGTGTGTGAGATCCGGGTGCAGATGATCGGTCGCGATGCCAATTGCGCTTGCCAGGGTTTTGGGGTTCAATTCGAGGTCGATCTGTCCTCGTGCGATTCCGCCGCTGGCCAGAATATCAGCGCCGACCTGACCGACTTGGCGTTGAAGGCGGGTCACTAGATCGGCAATTGAGGTCTGGACTGCCTTGGCTGACCCAGCCTCGGGCTGCGCCAGTACCTGGTGTGCAGCGGCGGCGTCTTGCAGATGTCCGACGATGACAGCAATGACCGCATTTTCCAGCGCCGGGCCGGGCAGTCGCCAGGCAGAGATATCCTTGCCACCCGAGATCAGTCGATTGGAGATATAGTAGCGCAACCGTCGGCCTTTGCGCGTGGTGTGGGTCGGCGTCAACCGATCACCAGTTTCGTCCTGCAGCAGACCGGTGAGCCAGGCGCCGGGGTCATTGGAACGTTGGCGTGCATTGGGTGAAGGGTCTGCACGAGATCGTTGCGCCGCTTGGCGCATTTTTTCCTGCACCCGGTCCCAGATGCCCTTGTCGATGATCGCCGGATGTTGTCCGTCCCAGATCTTATCCTTGTGGCGAATTTTTCCGATGTAAACCGGGTTGCGCAGCAGGTAATAGATCTGACCGCGTGAGAGCGGACAATCCCCCTTCACGCTGCCATCCGCTCGAACTACCCGTTTTGACCGCAACCCTTCTGCTGTTGCCCGTTCTTCTACCTTGCGCAGGCACCCCAGTTCCTCATAAAGACCAAAGAGAAGCCGGACGGTTCTGGCCTCATCTTCATTCACCACCAGCGTTCTTGCTTTTGGATCGGGGTGACGATCATAGCCCAGAGGCAGGTTGCCACCCATCCAAAGCCCCTTCTTCTTCGACGCTGCAATCTTGTCGCGAATACGTTCGGCGGTAACTTCCCGTTCAAACTGAGCAAAGGACAGTAGCACATTGAGAGTCAGTCGCCCCATGGAGGAAGAAGTGTTGAAGGCCTGTGTGACGGACACAAAAGAACTGTTCGCCTGTTCCAGCCGGTCGACCAGCTTGGAGAAGTCGGCGAGCGATCGGGTCAGCCGGTCGATCTTGTAGACCACCACCAAGTCGATACGCCCTGCATCAATCTCGTCAAGCAGGCTTTGCAGGGCGGGGCGTTCGACTGTGCCGCCCGACAGGCCACCGTCATCGTAGCGCTCTGGCAATAGGGTCCAGCCTTCATGTCGCTGGCTGGTGACATAGGCTGCGCAGGCTTCGTATTGCGCGTCCAGCGAATTAAAGTCCTGATCCAGACCATCTTCTGAGGACTTGCGCGTGTAGATGGCGCATAGGATTTTACGGCGCGGGCTCATTTGGCCCCCTTGCCGGTGAGCCCAAAGAAACGCGGACCTGACCAATGCGCACCGGTAATTTCTCGGGCGATGGCCGAGAGAGAGCGATAGGACCAACTGTTCCAGACAAAGCAATCCTCTGTAACGTCGACTACATGGGTCACGCCATTCCACTCGCGCAGCAGGCGCCCGCCGGGTTTTAGGGCAGGGCATGTAGGCCGGGGTTTCTTCTCAGAGCCCTTTTCCAGCGTGGCTTTGACCTGCCGGGATAGCCCGCCATGACGGCGGGACTGCATCTCAAAGGCGATAAAACGGCGCAGGAAGGGTTGGCTGAGCATGGCGGGTGCGGGTTGATCAAACAGTTGTTGCCAAAGCGTGACCAGATCCGATCGCCCCATGGCGGCCAGATCGGCAATTTCGCCAGTCTTCGTCATGACTCTTCTCCTGTTCCCACCGTCAGGTGATAGGTGGAAGAACCATCTGGTTTGTCGGATGCCCGCCTTTCAATTGTGACGCCTTTTTTCCGCAGACCGCTTAGAGCCGCTCGGACCGAATGAGGCTGCCGCCCCGTTGCTTTGCAGAGCGCCTCAAGGCTGGCGCCGCTCGGGCGACGCAACAAAGCTTGCACCTTGTCAATTTTAGTTTGCTTCCGCTTGGGCATGAACTGTCTCCTCTAATCTTGGGTCGGCGAGATACGGAACCCCAGTACCGAGGAGCGCCCGAATGACTCGGGCGTGGGTTCAGTGATGCGTGGTTCATAGCAACAGTCCAGCTCTTTCTGGAGCAGCCTCAGGAGGGGTGTGTTTTGCAGGGCGCTGCTGCCGTACCCCCGATTATTAGTCAACAATCTTAATTGGTTACTTTTGTTTTGGGGGTTGCATCCTGTATTGATGAAACCTACATTTTGTTCAATCGCCCGGACTATCAGGGCGAGAAACTGCTCCCGCAGGCAGCACTCATTGGAAACACAGGTTTCCGCAGAGAGCATTCAAAGGAGCAACGTCTCGGATCGATTGGTCCGGGGAGTTGCGATTTGTGCTCTCTCCGATTTTCCAACGCGATCCCTCCATCTCGGCGTCCACATGGCGCCAAGCAAAAGGAGGCGAACATGCCTGCCAAGAAACCACAGAGCGACGCCACGGCGTCCAATGCGCCGATCTGGATGGCGGACAAAGTCGTCCAATCTCAGATCAGCCAGATCAAGCCATACGCCAACAACAACCGCGTGCATGCAGCCAAGAACATCGACAAGCTTATGGCGTCGGTGGCCCAGTTTGGCTTTGTCACCCCGATCCTGTTGGATGGTTCGGGCACAATCATCGCGGGTCATGGCCGCTATGAGGCCGCCAAGGCTCTGGGGTTGACGTCCGTGCCGACAGTTGTCGCGGATCACTTGTCAGAAGCAGAAGTGCGCGTTCTGCGCATTGCGGATAACAAGCTGGCGGAATTGTCCGACTGGAACGAAGCGGCCCTCCAGATTGAGTTTGCCGAGTTGATGGATCTCAGCCTTGATGGTGAACTGGACTTCAGCCTCGATATCACTGGGTTTGAGACGCCGGAGATCGACATCATCATCGACGGCGCGGGCGAGGCCACGGAGACGGAAGCGGAGACTGTAGAGGCCCCGGACCCTGCGGCACCCGTAATCACTCAGCCGGGCGATCTTTGGGTTCTTGGAGATCATCGCATCTTCTGCGGGGATGCCCTGCAAGCCCAGAGCTACGACACTTTGCTGAAGGGCGAGAGCCCGCAGATGGTCTTCACCGATCCTCCATACAACGTACCGGTCAATGGGCATGTCCGCTGTGGCATCAGTGGCGAACATCGCGAGTTTGCCATGGCGTCGGGTGAAATGTCTAACAGTGAGTTCCGCGTCTTTCTTTCAGGCGTGGTCACCCGGCTGTTTGACTGCTTGCCGGACGGAAGCATTGCGATGATCTGCATGGACTGGCGTCACATTGAAGAACTGATTGCGGCCGGCAAGGCAGGCGGCTTGGATCTCATCAATCTTTGCGTCTGGAATAAGACTAACGGAGGGATGGGCAGCCTTTATCGTTCCAAACACGAGCTGGTCGCAATCTTTAAGAAGCCCGGCGCGTCGCATATCAACAATGTCGAACTGGGCAAACATGGGCGCAACCGCACCAATGTCTGGGATTACGCCGGTGTGAACAGCTTTGGGGCAGGACGCGAAGCGGATCTCGCTGATCATCCCACGGTGAAGCCGACAGCTTTGATGGCAGATGCCATGATGGATGTAAGTCATCGCGGCGATGTCGTGCTGGACGTCTTTGGCGGGTCCGGCGCGACCTTGCTGGCAGCTGAGAAAACCGGGCGCCGGGCGCGGCTCATTGAGCTTGACCCTGTTTACGTCGATGTCGCCATCCACCGTTGGCAGGAGATGACCGGTGAAAGCGCGGTGCATGCTGTCACGGGGCAAACGTTCGATACGCGTTCTGCAGCCAACGACACCACTTCAGAGCAGGAGGTGGATCATGTCTGACGATACGAAAGAGTATGAGGTGGGCTACGGCAAGCCGCCCAAAGCGACCCAATTCAAGAAAGGCCGCTCCGGCAATCCGAAGGGACGACCAAAAGGTGCCAAAGGGGTGAATGCTAGCTTGAAACGCGAACTGGAAGCCAAGATCACCGTCCGCGAAGGCAACAACGAAGCTCGGATTTCCAAGGCGGAGGCAATTGCAAAGCGGCTCACGGCCGGTGCGTTGAAGGGCGACACGAAATTGCTAATGGCGCTTCTCAAGGTCGACGCTGATCTGTTCGGCGGTCCAGATGATGGGAGCGAACAGGCTGGCTCTGAAGTGAATGGGCCGGAGGCAGTTGACTATGACATCCTCCGGGATTTCTTTTCCAGCCAACTGGACGGTGACGGTGGTCCGGAAAACGAGGAGGCGGAAGATGACGACTCCTGATCCAAAAATGGTCCTGCAAGCCGCTCGCGAGGTTTGCCGGGACAATTTCTTTCCTTTCGTGTGGCGTGTGTTTGACACGCTGCACCAAGGGACTGACCGCAGCTTTGATCCGGCTTGGCATGTGCGTGCCATGTGCCATGAGTTGGACAATGTCCGCCAAGGCGAAAACAAGCGGCTGATCATCAACATCCCGCCACGTTGCCTGAAATCGGTCACCGTGGCCGTTGCATATGTCGCTTATCTTCTGGGGCACTCACCCAGCGCCAAGATTATTGTTGCCAGCTACGGGCTGGATTTGGCGCGCAAGCATTCTGAAGATTGTCGTCGGATCATGTCCGCGCGCTGGTACCGGGAAATGTTCCCTGAAACGGTTTTGGCCCAAAAGGGCAACTCCTCAGAAGAAATCCGCACCACAAAGGGAGGCAGTCGCAAGGCTGTCTCCATCGGCAGTTCTGTTACTGGCCATGGCGCTGATTACATCATCATCGATGACCTGCTGAAAGCTGGTGATGCGGGTTCCGAAGCCGAGCTGGTCAAGGCACAGGAGTTCATTGAGGGGACCTTGCTGTCGCGCTTTGACAACCCGGCCGAAGGGCGTGTGGTTATGGTTGCACAACGGTTGCACGAGATGGATCCGCCAGGCTACCTGCTTGAACGCGGTACCTATCGGCACCTGAATCTGTCTGCCATCGCCGAAGAATATGAGACGGTGCCTCTTGGGCGTGGAAGGGCCATGCACCGCAAACCGGGTGATCTCCTTTGCCCGTCGCGCCTGGATCAGCAAACGCTGGATACCAAGCGCCGTGAAATGGGCGCAGCCGTGTTCAATTGCCAGTATCAGCAGAACCCGATTGCACCAGACGGATCGCCCCTTCGCTGGGAGTGGTTCAGTATTTATGAGACCATCGAAAATCGTCGCTGGTTCCAACTGGTGGTTCAAAGCTGGGATACGGGCATGTCAGCGGATCCCCGGTCCGACTTCTCGGCCTGTACAACCTGGGGATTCCGCGAAAATGCGTGGTACCTTCTCGACGTCTGGCGCGGGCAGGTGGACTACCCAGACCTGAAAGCCAAGGCGCTACAGCTTGTCGGCCTTTGGGATCCGGATCGTGTTTTGATCGAAGATGCGGCCTCCGGTAAACCGCTTCTGGACGAGCTGTTTCGTGATGACCGTCGGCGCTACGAACGCATTAAACCCGACAAGGACAAGGAAACCCGGTTCCAGTCCGCTTGCGGTCCTGTCGAAGAGGGCAAGGTGTATCTGCCTGCAGACGCACCCTGGCTGCCGGTATTCAAACGAGAGCTTCAGTCCTTTCCACGCGGGCGTAACGACGATCAGGTCGATAGCTTTGCGCATTTTCTGAACTGGTCCAAGGGACTGGGGTTCTACCGGGCATTGGGTCGCGACCACCGGATCAACATCGAACGTCGGGAGCGTAATCGAGAGAGGGTCAGGCGACGGTAGAACCTCAGCGTCAAGCTTGGAAGCTCGTTGAATAGTGCTGGGAGGGCCGATGTCGGACCAATCCTGAGAGCGGCCCCAATGACCGCTCGCAACCACAAACCAGTCTCATCGCTAATGCTGTCGGATGACGGCTTCGAGCCCGAAGCAGTCCTTTGTCCAACCCTTACATACTGTTCCGCGGTTACGGCTTCTCTGAGCCCAAAGCTCACCTTTGAGGTATGGTACTTAGGTGATCAGTTAAGGCGCGAACCTGCTCTGAGTTCACATAAAGGCGATCCAAAAGGGTAACAGCGTCAATTGTCGGCCAGTTTTGATTTAAGTCTGCCTCCAATGCCAAGGCCTCTGCTTGATTTCCGAGCGCCGCATTCGCTGCTGCGAGGTAGATCAAAGTGGGAGCCGAAATCGGATCTCCAGCGCGGGTGGCGGCATTGAGAGCGTCGATGGCTTGCTCGTATTTTCCTGCGTGAAAGCTAGCAGCGCCATAGATACTTTTGTTTGCAAATCGTCCTAAGCCTGATGTCCGCGGACGGTCGCTCGTCGACGCGGCGAGTGCAGCGTCAAAGTCGCCAGTCGCCAGCATGACCATTGCGTAGAAATCTAGAACGTTGCCGTCCTTAGGGGCGAGATCCAAGGCAATGTCTGCGTGTTCCGTAGCTCGCTTTGTATCTCCTTCGGCAAGGTCAACCCAAGACAGCGCCGATTGCGTCCATGAGTTGGCAGGTGATAGAACTTCGGCTTGGTTGGCCAAATGGCGTGCCTCCTCTAGCAGCGCAGAACGCTCAGGACCGTCTGGCGCGAAAATCGCAAGAGCGGCCAAACACTGAGATGCACCTGCATATCCACCAAAGTAGGATTCATCCTTCTCGATAGCATGACGGAACATGGCCAGAGCTAATTCAAGCTGTGCGCGCTCAATCATGGGAAAAATCAAATTCCGCGCCTGATCTGACAGCGTCACCGCTTGAAGGCTAGACGGTGACTTAGCCAGATGTGCGCGCCTTTCTGCCTCTAGCGTGGGATCATTTGAGGTCTCGAATTGTCCGGACACGTCGGTCGTGGTTTCTCCCATAGAACTGATCGTGATCCCCAAGCCTAAACCGACACCAAGCGCCACAAAGATGCTAACGGCAAACTGAATCGCCCTGCTCTTCCATCTGCTATCGAGTTGTAAATCTGTCGCAGCCTCCTCAGTCTGAGTGTCCGTTGGATACCTGAGCTCGAAACGAGGTACATACCCGCCGGGATCGATATGAATATGGATTGGATCGTCTCTTCCCGGGCCGGCAAAATACTGTGCAAGCCGGCGCCTGAGACGCCCAGCGTCAACCCGAACGATGTTATGGCTGTCACCATTTTGATCCGGAGGTCTGCCGTAGACATCCTCGGCGATTGTTTTGGCGAGTGGCTTTCGTGTGTAATCAAGAAGGTTCTGTTCTACGATGTAGTCCAGCAATTCAGAGAGCCGAATCGCGCCTTTGAAAAGCTCGCTGGACTTCACGCGATTGAGCTCTTCACGAACTTCTTCCAACTCCAGAGGCCCCGACCAAAGCGGGTGCTTGTTGGCTGTAGTTTCCCTAGGACCCATGCCAGCAGACTACTGATAGACGGTCAAATTGAAAGGATTTTCACCCCTTTCTCACCGTGTGAAACTCCCACTGGCTTCAGCGGTTGGTAATGTGATCTTAGCGGGAGCTAATGGGTTCGATAGGCACATGCGAGTATTCGAGAAGCACTTTGGTGGACTTGCAGAAAAAATTCAGAAGCGCCGAAAAACGGACGCTGAGCTTGAAGAGATTTGCAGAGATTTCGAACTTCTGATGACGAGCCGGCAAAGCGAATTCGCTCAAGAGGATGTTTGGAACGATGCCTTCAATAGTAGCCTTGCAGGGTTGAAGAAGGAAATTTTGGCAAAGCTCGAACCCGACTGAGTAGAGCGGGACAATTGGAACAACGGACAAGAGAGTTTGGAGCGCCCGGGTGATTTTCGGGCGCTACGAACACCGTTTCACAATACAACAAATGAGGAGCCAAAATGCGAAGTCTATATCAATTCCTAGTACCGGTTTTCGGGGTCGCTCTTGTCTTGTCGACATCCATAGCTCGGGCTCAAGAAGGCTCGATCATTCGAGACGCCGAGTATCGAATTCTGGAACGTCAGCACGGAGATCGCTGGGCAGCTGAAGACAAAGACATCGACGTTAAGCTGGCGGAGTTCCGAGATGAGAACGGCGGAAACCCCCCAAATATACTGTACATCCTGTTGGATGACGTAGGGTTTGGCGAAGTCGGAATGCCAGATCTGGACGTGGTACGTGGATACTCGACACCAAACATAACGAACTTCGCAGACCAAGGTATGTCCATGATGCGGATGTATACCGAACCGTCTTGCACACCCACTCGAGTCGCCATGTTGACCGGGCGACACCCGGTCCGGACCGGTTTCGATGAGGCCAAAGCGGTTCCTGAGGGCGAAGGTTTGGCGGACCGCGAAGTGACCTTGGCCGAAGTGCTGAGCGAGAATGGCTACGCAACGGCCCATATCGGCAAGTGGCACATGGGTGATATCGAGCAAAGCTATGCGATCAACCAAGGTTTCGATTATGCCGAACATCCGATTCACCAACAGGCGCAACTTGCCTTGATGAATTCGATGGCTTTGAACGAAGGACATGTTGATGGTGTCGATCTGCGGCTTCGTTCAACCGATCTGATGCTGGATGACATATTCCGCATCGACCCTTATGCAATGGTCTATGGAACCGTCGGCGAAAAAGGTGGAGCGATACGAGAGGTCCACATGGAGCCGGGGCAGAAGTTCTCGCAGGACGACTATGTTGCCATGGGGCAGCGCTACAAGCAGAGCACTCTAGATCAACTGGAAAAGCTCGCCAAAGGCGACAAGCCGTTCTTTTTGCAGTACTGGCCGCTGTTCCCGATCAGCTTTACCAGGACTGATATCGAACAAGCGCAGACTCTGAACGGTGGACCGGTCGCAGAAGCTATCGTTAAGGTCGATGGTTACATCGGTGAAATCCTGTCTCGGGTCAAGGAACTGGGAATAGCAGACAATACGATCATCGTGATCATGGGAGACAATGGCCCGTTCATGGAGTTCGTCGACAAGAGCGGCCAGTCCGACCGGATATATCGCGGCGGCAAGACCGAGCATCTGGAGGGTGGCGTTCGTGTTAATGCCTTTGTCCGCTGGCCCGGGATGATTGAGGAAGGGACACGCGTAAAAGATATCACTCACGTTTCTGATCTTTTCAGCACCTTTGCGCGACTGGGCGACGGCGAGGCGAGCATCCCACGCGACCGGATTATCGACGGGGTCGATCAAACCGCGCTTTGGCTTCTCGGGGAAACGCATGGGCGTCGAGATTATGTATTCGTCTACGAAGGGTTTGTGCTGAGATCTCTTGTCAAGCAACAATACAAGATGCATTTGCCACCCCCTGGCGGAAACCCCATCCTTGCTGCCATGTACGACCTATACAAGAACCCGCGCGAGGATCGGCCGCAGGATTCCATTCGTATTGGAGTAGGTTTCGGCGCCAATTTCAGTCTGATGGCCCAACGCCATCTTGCCATGAAAGAGCTTTATCCTGACAAGCCTCCCGGGCATGGGCCACTGTATGGCGGAATTGAAAACCTTCGACCTGAAACAAAGGAACTCGTGGACAACATCCTATTTGCTCAAGGTCTCACTAGAAAGTCGGATTAAGCGGCCCCCTATCAGGTGTCCTGACCGGCACAGTCCGGTCAGGTTTATCTAGAACTTGCGCGATTGAAGGATCGAACGCGATGAAACTTGCTTTCTTTTTCTCCCCGAAATCTCTGGCTCTTATCGCTGCTGTTTTCGGCATAGTGTTGCCCTCGGTCACAAAGGCCGAACCCGTGGCCCTTTCATTTTCTGAAGACTGGCGACATGGCGTGACTGTCTACGGTTTTCTTCCACAATCGCTGACCGGGACTTCGACTATTGCTAATACCAGCGTTGATCTTGATTTGGATTTTCAAGACGCGCTGGATCTCTTGGACTTCGGCATCTCGGCACAATACGAAGGTTGGACGGGGAACTGGGGTTTCATAGTCGACGCAAACTACGCAAAGCTAGGGACCGAACAATCCATCCCGCTTCCGGCTGGGAACATTGAAGTTGACCTCGATGTTAAGCAATCGTGGATCGGATTTTTGGGCGGTTACAAAGTTGCAAATGGGGTTTATGGCAACAATGGCCACCGATACTCTGTCGATCTACAAGCTGGGCTTCGCTACAATGAACTGAAGCAGGAGGCAGACGTTTCCACTTTGGGGCCTAGCGTTACCCTTGGCGGGACTGAAACATGGACCGAGGTGGTTGTTGGCGCTCGTGGCACGTGGGAGCTCTCGGACCGTTGGTTCTTGGTTGCTGCGGCTGACGCAGGCCTTGGTGGCGAAAATGTCAATTCCCACTGGCGTGTTTCGCTGGGCTTCGCCTATCAAGCTTGGGAAAATACCTCTATTCGTTTCGGATGGCGGCACTACGAAATCGACTATGAGACTGAACGGGCCGATGGGACATTCGCCTATGACGTCATGCAAACAGGACCACTGGTTGGTGTAACCTTCTCTTTCTGACTACGAGCGTGTCGTAGAGGAAAACCCACGTACTTGTGATTGTCATTCGTGGTCTTCGTTCATTGGTAGGGTCGAACTTGCTTTCAGTGGCTGCTTTGTCCGCGTAGCAGTCGTTCATGCCGAGTGCGGCGAATGACTGCTCCGAGCCCGTCCTGTAAATTCGGTTTTCTCGCTGCGCGCGCATGCAGCGCGGGAAATGCTGCGCCGGTGTAAATTTTAATGCTGCCACGCAGCGGAAAGACCAGACATTCGTACATAATGCAGCAAAGATCTGATGCAGAATTCATTGCCTGCGGGCCAAACCGTCATCGGCTTTGTGAGTCTTGTAGTCAGAAGATGAAGGATTCACGATGACGCCTACTTTCCTCAACGTCTAGTTCAGTGAGCGCTGCTTCACCCCAAGTCATGAACGCATCAGGTCCGCACATGTAGACCTCTCGCGAGTCGACTGCTGAGATGCATTCGATATCTTCAACCTGCACACGCCGTTCTTCAATCTGCAGCCCATCCTCAGAAAATGCCAGACGCAGATCATCCCGTGCAGATTTTGCGACCGATGGGTCATCTCCGACGCTTTGGAACGCGACAATGCACAGTTTAACATTGGCTGGGACTGGCCCAATTTGCCTGGCAAAATGCTCTAGCACTTTGATTTCGTCACCACGACCAGAGAACAACAGGACGATGTCGGTCGATGTTTGCGGCTGTGAACTCGCCATCACAAGGATGCCGTCCCAAATCGCCATGAATGGGGTAATGCCAACACCACCTGCGATCCAAAGCATCTTGGATGGGATATTTGGAGGAGCGTTCTTAGTGTCTTGCGTGAAGCAGGTGAAGCCCGCGCCGGAGCCTTTGAATGCGATGGGCAGCTTGTCCGCGATCAGTTTGTCAGCGTTGTCGTGCAGAACATTCGACATTAAGCCGCCCGGCTTTCTTTTGACAGTAATGCTGACCTGATCAGTCTCAGCGAACGCTTTGCTTGCGGTATCGAAACCGGGCGCGTTCGAAAGCGTCCAGGTGCGCACATAGTCTTCGTTGACGAGCTGGGGGTTGGCTTCGTTCATGTGACTGTATCCGGCGTCGAGGAGACCTGAGAAATCGAAAACACCAAACCCGCCGGGAAATGGCGCATCAATCAGCTGCGACAGTGCGAAGTTGAAGGTTGTGATGCTGTCAGAAAGGGGTTTCGTCGACACGAGTGTGGCTGTGACGGCTGCCGACGTTTCGTGTGCAAGGAGTGCGTGCCCCATTTGTTGTAACTCCTGACGCAAGTGTCGCACCGGTGGATTATAGGGCGAATACTGTTCGTCGGATGTCAGCCTGAGGTTCAGACCATCTTTCACAAATACCGCGCCCGTTACCTTGATGCGCGTTAGCATGCTGACACGTGGCATCAATGCTTCGGCTTCGTTATCTAGCAGGTTTTCGGCATCCCCTGTGATGTAGAGGACATCACCTGTCGTGAAGTCTGGAAATACGAGGCCGACCTGCGGATCCGTCTCAATATTCCCCAAAGACTGATAGAAACGATTGCCCGAATGGTCGGGCAAAACCAGATAGGTCGTGATGTGGTCGCCATCGGTTTCTTCGTAGATACGCGTGAAGCCCGGAGCGCCGCCGCGATGATTGACCCCCATATCCGTCTTGGTGCCAGTCGCGGTTTCATCTCCACTGTGCTTTGTCGCCAGAAAGACCGTGCTGGCCTGATCCACAACCGCCTTGGCCGCATCCGGCAAGGCCAAAGTGCGGTTTTGAAAGCTGTCATACATGCGTTCGGCGGTGCGCTGTTTGTGCGCTAAATCGCGCAAGGTAATGTATTTGGGGCAGTTTCCTAAGTGTTGGTCGGATACCAGTTGCAGGTTGATTTTTCCTGTGTCTTCCACGAAGGACGTGCGAATTGCGCCAGCGATTTTGTTTCGGCGACGGTTGGTGAAATCTACGCCAACACCAGCAAAAAGCTGTGGTTGTGGGCCGGGCTGTGTGTTCTGCGTTAGAGCACGTACAAAGGGATCGTGTGGGTTGCTTTCTGCAACGACGTCCATTGCGTTGTGACCCGTAATCTTGATGCCAACCGCCGGATCACTTTCCGACTGTGTGACCAGCAAGCTGACCCACGGCCGCCGGTCTCGATCCAGCGTCGCCAGTGGCAAGTAAGACAGGCCCGCAAAGAAATCTGCGTGCTGCTGCGGCATATCGCTATCTATGTACTGAGGAATGGCGTTGATCAGTTCTTTGGGCGTATTGCGCCGCCTTTGAAGCAGCAGCTCACCTTTGTGCGATCTATGTGTCCGAACCATTTCGTGTCCCAATCATCCGTTTGAAAATCAGTTGTCTTGCGATGCTTCGGTTGACGCCTTCCATCGGATGGAAGGCGTCAACGATTCTTGGTGCGACAGCGTTAGGACTAAAGCCCCAGATCGCTTAGCCCCGAATGATCATCAGGACGGCGACCAAGCGGCCAATGAAACTTGCGATCCGCCTCTTGAATAGGGTGCTCGTTGATACTGGCAAAACGAAGTGCCATGAAGCCATCCTCGTCGAATTCCCAATTCTCGTTGCCATAGGCCCGAAACCAGTTTCCGCTGTCGTCGTGATATTCATAGGCGTATCGCACCGCGATGCGATTGCCGTCATGGGCCCACAGTTCTTTGATGAGACGGTAGTCCAATTCCTTGGCCCACTTGCGGGTCAGGAATTCTTCAATCTGCGCACGCCCTTTCGGAAACTCGACGCGGTTGCGCCATTTGCTGTCAGGTGTGTATGCAAGGGCGACTTTCGCCGGGTTTTGGCCGTTCCAACCGTCTTCTGCGAGGCGCACCTTTTCGATTGCGGTCTCTTTCGTAAACGGAGGTAACGGGTGGCGGGGGGCTTCGGTTGTCATGACAAAATCCCTTTATTCGGCCATGAGGCCGACAGCGGTCGCAGGCATCGCTTCAAAGCCTGGCAAGGCTTCGAACCGGGTGAGCCATGCGCGGACATTCGGGTAAGGGTCCAGCGAGATTTTTCCCTCAGGCGCATGGGCGGTATAGGAATAATTGGCGACATCTGCGATCGTCGGGCGATCGCCAACTAACCAATCACGTCCTGCCAGCCCATGTTCCAGCTTTTGCATCGCCTTTGTCGCGGTCGCATCGGCGAAATCTACGTCCAACTGAGCGCCAAACACAGTAATCAAACGTGCAGCACATGATCCAAAGGCAAGTTCGCCCGCCGCAAGGGTGAGCCAGCGCTGAACATTAGCTTCGTCGACCGGGGTACTTGGCATCCAGTCGGGCGCGTATGTCCGTGCAAGATAGACGAGGATCGCGTTTGAATCCGAGACAATGAGATCGCCATCTTCTATGACGGGCACCTGCCCATTTGGGTTCATCGCCAAGAACTCGGGCGATTTATGTTCACCACCTGCCAGATCTACGGGAACTTCTTCGTGAGCGATCCCTGCGAGTTTCGCAAACACCAAGGCGCGATGGGCGTGACCTGATTTTGCAAAATGGTGAATGCGAACGGCGTTTGGCATTTGTGGCTCCAGTCATTTTTCAACGTATGCGCAAGCCCTACCAGTTGCACACTTCAGCGATAATTGTCTAAGTTGGCGAGTGTTTAAGCCCTGAAAGGGCGCAATAAGATGGATAAAATTGACCGAATGCGGGCGTTTGCGCTTGTCGCCAAGAACGCCTCTTTCACGATTGCTGCGCAACGCATGGGGCGATCTGCGCGTTTGGTCAGCAAATACGTCGCTGACTTGGAAAACGCGCTTGGTGTGCAGCTGCTCAACCGCACCACACGTAGTGTCTCTTTGACAGACGCCGGCGCGACATACCTGACGCTGTGTGAACCGCTCCTTGATGGCTTTGATGAGTTGGAGGAAAGGGTCAGACACGATCAGACGTCGCTACGTGGTGCAATACACATTTCGGCCCCCACCGGGTTCGGTGCATTGCGGCTAACGCCGTCGCTTGCAAAGTTTGGAGCGAAACACCCCAACGTGGAACTAAATCTGCAATTCTCTGACCGCCGCGTGTCGATCATTGAAGAAGGCTTCGACCTCGCCATCAGGATTGGCCCTATGCGAGACAGCTCACTCAAGGTACGGCAACTGGGCCGCATGCCCTTGGTGATCTGCGCATCAACTGCCTATCTGGAGCAAGCTGGAACGCCAAACCACCCGCGCGCGCTGGCCACGCATGAGTGTATTCTCGACGGGAACATGACCGAGCCCACCGTCTGGAGGTTCAATATCAATGGCCAGGAAGAGGCTGTCTCAGTCAGTGGACGCTTTCGCATGAACGCGCCCGCAGCCGCAGCCAGGCTCGCTGCAACAGGCGCTGCAATCGCACGTTGCCCCGCCTACACGGTGGCGGAGGCCTTCAGGTCCGGCGACTTGGTTGAACTTTTTGCTAAGCACCGGGTCTCGCCATATACTGTTGCTGCGCTCTTCCCGCAGAACAGGCGCCTCACAACGCGGGTGCGCGCGCTAATTGATCATCTCTCGGGCGACGCGGCTTTGTGTTCTGACAGCGTCGCAACAATGCCAGGCTGACCCGGAAAATCGCCCCAACCTGCGCTACGCCGCCTTGCCTGACGCTTTTGCCATATCGACAAATGCTCTGAGCCGTAGTGTCATATTACGCTTACTGCGGTAATTTAAAGAATAGCGCGGAAGCTGTCCCACTTGGCCGCTAAGAACTTCGGTCAGGCCACCCTCTTCCAGATGGGGCACGGCTATTTCCCTGTAAAGATACGCAAGACCAAGCCCTTGCTTTGCATAAGCAAGAAGCGACCGCATATCGTTTGCCACCATACGCGGTTTTGGCTGTATCGTGTACATGCCCTCTGGCCCGTTGAACCCCCACGCGGCCAGATTACCACCCGAGCCAAAAGCATAGCAAATTGCACCGTGCTCTAGGATGTCCCGCGGATGGTCGGGTGTCCCCTTCTGCGCAAGGTACGCATCAGATGCGACGATGGTCATTTCTAACTCTGGCCCAACAGAAACGGCATGAGTATCTGGCCCAAGTAGCGTGCTTGAACGAATGGCGGCATCGACGCCTGACGTCAGAAGATCGACCTTCTGATCATCATAGATCACTTCGACATCGACCTTTGGAAATGCAGCCGCGAAACGCGCGACCAGATCATCCAGAAAGAAGGGGCCAGCGCTGTAAGGCGCCGAAAGCCTCAAGGTGCCAGCGACCTCATCTTTCTGTGCATGGATGTCCTCCAGCGCGCCTTCCAGATCAACGATGGCGGGCAGGCTTTTTACATAGAACTGTTCGCCCGCCGGTGTCAGCACGACGGACCGTGATGAACGTTCGAACAGCCGCACGCCCAGACGGTCTTCAAAACGTTGGATCGCCCCACTCACCGACGCCGGAGCTTGCTGAAGATGTTCAGCCGCCGCGCGGAAACCACCACGGCGCGCGACTTCGACAAAGACACGAATGTCAGCAAAGTTGCTACGGGCCATTGTTCGTTTTTCCGATCATAACGTTAGGATAATGTAGGGTTATTCTTACGATAACAGTGCGGTACATACTCAGCAAGACGCAAAAATGAAGAAGTGAAGAGTTGGTAGATGACCGGTTCTTCGCCCAATAAGCCAAGGAGTAAGATCATGAGTGTCCGTAAAGAAATCGAAGAAGTCATCCACCTTTGGAATAGCGGCCTAGACGGCGGCGACATCGAGCAAATGGTAGCAACTTGCCATCCAAATGTCATGACGATCAATGAACGCCAGCCTGTCACCGTTGGCACGCAGGCCATCCATGACAAGTACAACCCGCGTATCGCAGCCGCCGAGATTACATCAGGCTATGATATCGAAGAGTTGCAGGAATATGGCGACACGGTCATTGTGTCTGGCCGTTTCTACGGCACCATGAAGATGCGCGATACCGGCGAAGTCAAAAAGCCCGAAGGCCGCTTGATGCTTGGCTACAAGCGCGACGAGAGCGGTGCGTGGAAAATGTTCCTCGACATGGACAACAACGGCCCGGAGTAAACGGCTGAGGCAGCGCCTGATCAGGCGCTGCCAATTCTCCCCAAAATGCAATTTTAGCTTAGGAGCTCGACATGAATACGCTTGAGATTGTCACCAAAGAATTCGTCGATCTTCATGACTTCTTTACTGAGTGGTTCAACGGAACCGTTGAGCGCGACCAACTGGACCCACAGTTCTTGTCACGCCTAGATACGAACATCATCTTCATCCCGCCCGAGGGGCACATCATGACCGGCGATATGCTCCGGGGCGGTTTTGACCGTGGCTATGGGGCGAACAAGGATTTCCGTACCAAAATTCGCGATGTCACGATCCGGCATGAAATCGGTGATCTGGTGATGGCGACCTACACCGAATGGCAAATGGGTGCTGCGCTATCAGCAGAGAAAAACAACGCGCGCGTCACAAGTGTTGTCGTCAAGATGACCAATCCAGTGACGTGGTTACACATCCATGAAACGTGGCTGCCTGACGCGATGCGCGACGCTGGTGCCTTCGATTTCTGATCACCCCCAATCCGAAGGCAACGACATGACACAACGCATTGCCCATCAACCCCGTGAAATCGCTGATTGCGTCAGCGCCTATCTGCAAGAAGGTGATCTGGATGGCATCACCTCGATGTTTCATCCAGATTGCCAGATCTTCTTTCCACCCGACCAGCCGCCACTGACAGGGCTGGAAGGGGCTCGCAAAGCCTTTGAAGGTTTCTTGGACATCCGCCCTCAGATCAAAAGCGAGGTGTTCAGCGAGGTCATTAATGGTGATGTCGCCATGCTGCGCGCAAATTGGAGTGTGATTGCACCGGACGGCACGGTGTTGGCCGAAGGTCAATCCACCGAGGTCGCCAAAAAGCTGGAGAGCGGCGGTTGGGGGTATTTGATCGACTGCCCTAACGGTCCCCCAAGCCTTACGTGATTGCATGAGCATTTGAGGGCGTCCCACGGCTGTCGGGCGCTCTCATGTTCGCTGGGTGGGGTTGCAAAACAGATCGGCATCCGGGCAAAGATCGACGTGAGGCCCGCACATTACATGTGGGATTTCGCGTGGGATAGACCGGCGCTCCGTTGCCATGTGTGCGAGGAGTGAAAGAGCCAAAAAGCAGTTTGGATTTGACTGCTTAGACCAGTTTATAATGACTGCACTACTGACTTCGGCAACGGTGCAAAGATGGCCGTGCTGCAAGCATGAGCAAATGCAGCGTCAGCAACAACCGCGGAAGCAAACGGCAACAAGGTCCCGCAGACTGATGACTCTTACAAAGCGCAGCGAAAGTACGATCTTTGTTCGGGCGGGAATGCCGCCGGCGAATGACCGGTTTGGCGACATGGGCTGCGAAACGGAGCTGGGGTCGCTGCAGATGCAAACCTATGCTGCGTCGGCGAAGGGTCGAAATCGGATGACGGCTTCGTCCCGCACAGCAGACATTGGGCGGACTCCTCTGAATGTCTACTTTGAGCCCGAAGCGGTCGACTACAGCAATCTGAAATTGAGACCTTCTATGCCGTATGGCCATGACAGACGCTTGCGTGTACTTTTCCGGTACTGGTGCAAGAAACGTACCGACCGCTCTTTGGGGAGGGGACTATGACAGCAACACACACTGGGTATCTGCTGATCGCCGATATTTCGGGGTACACGCAATTCCTGACATCCTCGGAAATGGACCATGCCAATCCTATCCTGCAATCGCTGTTGGCAGCACTGATTGAGCAAGTCGGCGATCCGTTGCATTTTTGGAAAACCGAGGGCGACGCTGTCCTTGCATACTCGACACGTCAGGATTTCCCGTCGGGTGAGACGTTTCTGACCATCTGCGAAAACCTGTACAACGCATTTACCCTCAGGCGGCAGGACATAATCGCAAACACGACATGCCCATGCCGAGCTTGCGCCAATGTCGACAATTTGGACCTCAAAATCATCGCCCACCACGGCCAATTTGACGAAATGCAGCTTGGCCCGACTAAGGACATTTCGGGAGCCGATGTCATCCTTGTTCACCGGATGACCAAAACAGACGTATCTGAGAACACCAGTATTCACAGCTATGCCCTGTTCAGCGAAGCCGCCGCCGCCGCCATGGACGTCAGTGAAATAATGCAGCCTTTTTCGCAGGATATCGAACATTTTGGTGAAGTCCGCATGAAGGTCTACGATTTGGCCAAATCTTGGAAAAAAATGCGCGCTGATCGCCAACGCGATTTCTTGGAAGAGCAGGATGGCGTATGGACCTTGCGATATCATTTCGACGCTCCCATTGGGGTCGTTTGGGAGGCTCTCGTTGCTCCCGAACATAAACTGAAGTGGATGAATCGCGTCGGCGATATCAAGATGGAGAACCCCCTTGGACGCCTTGGTCCAGGGTCGGGCTATCATTGCGCACACGAAATGGCCCATTTTTTTTATCGTGTTACAGATTGGGAACCCTTTGATTATTTTTCAACGCGCATTCTGGACCCTGCGCGCCCAAACGTCAGCTTCCCTGAGACCTACCATCTGACAGAAACTAAGACGGGCACCGAGCTTCGCTACACAATGGGTATAGCAACCGATGCCGATGGAACGCGTTCGGAAATCTCCGAACAAGAATGTTCAGCGTTTTTGGCGGAATTCTGGGCCGTGTCTTTTGCGGACATGAATGAGCAACTCAGCCAATCCAAATAGCACCGTCCTAACCAAATGACGGACGCCCGACACTGAATAATGTAAGGTCTGCTTTGTCCGCAAGGCGGACGTTGGCGCTTTGCAACGTTGGGTCTGCTATCCGTCCAAAAGCCGACATCTGACCAAATCAATCAGCTGACCGCGTTGAGTCCAGGTGTTATGATTCAGCCGTTTTACTTAGCAAGGTCACCAACGATGCCAACGGCGTCGACTACAGTCGAAAGATCATCAGAAACTTCCAAAATTTCATCGTTGACGCGTATGTAACGATTTCCTTTTCCTGGAGGTTTCAATTTCCAGTTGGAAAGGTCGCCGATGTCCGAGTAATCCAAGTCGGCGGGAAGTTTGGCTCCTCTTGAATAGCGCTTTATTTGCCCTGGCGGCACAGCTTTCTGACCCTTATCCGGCTTGCCATCCAACTGAACTTTCTTGTCTTTTGACTTCCCGCCTTTTTCCTTGGCGGAAGCCACATCGATGACGCCAACCATCAAGGTCAGGGCCAGCATCCAAACGAATACAGAATAGATCTTCACGCGGTGTTCCTTCAATTTCACTGAACTCATACTGTTGTTGCATTTGTTACATTTTCTTTGGAGACTTCATTTAATGAACCAACGAACAATCATGCCCTAGCCTGTGTTCACGTCGGTCTGAATTTGAAGGCCTCTGGAGCAGTCTGGTCATGAATTGTGTTTTTAGCGGTCAGACTTTGTGGCAATTGAAGCGAATGCCCGCTTTAAGACTAGTAGTTGTTGCAACATCTTTAAGCAAAGAACCTGGCATCTCGGCCGAAGCTAAATTGTTTCACATGAGGATCGATGCGTAGCTCGCGGCAGAAGCCTTATGAAGGCTATAGGCAAGCAAAACTGCAAGAACGCATATTGGGCCGGCTATTTCCAAAAACGCTTTGAAAGATGATTGGGAGCTATTCCCAAGGGAGAAATACTGGGAGAGCCTACTTTTTGCAGGCAATAGCTTCCATTCACCTAGTCTTAACATATTCAACTCGTTAAAAAACAACGGTTGAAAACTAACATTCATGGTCTCAGACCCGTAAAGTTTTCGCAATTTTCAGAGATTTTGCTCCAAATTCGACAAAATAGGTCTACAGTCACAACGGAAAAACGCACATTGTAGACGAACCCAAGGCCAATTGGTTGTTAAACGGCCTATGGTAAATACTTCATCTAAGTTCGACGATTTCGTAAATTGCCTACTCCCTCTGGTCGCGTTGTTTCTTGATTGTTATGAGGGTCTTGTCAGAAGAACTTTGCTTGAGCGGGGCAGGGCAGTTGCGTAGCTTTTGCCCATGACCAGACCTGCCTCATTCAAATACTTTAAAACCAGTCCCGAGATCATCCGCCTTGCGGTGATGCTGTACATCCGTTTCCCGCTCTCGCTTCGGAATGTCGAAGATCTGCTGCACGAGAGAGGCATCGACGTGAGCCACGAAACTATCCGATATTGGTGGAACAGGTTTGGCCCGATGTTTGCTGCTGAGATCAGACGGAAGCGTGTTCAGCAGCTGCGCGCA